>JANORL010001414.1:0-28494 GCA_031415295.1 Polyangiaceae bacterium
GTGACGAACGGTTGGAGTATGACGGTCATGATGCGCGCGCAACACCTGCGCAGCCTTGGATTTTTGGTGTTCATATTGGACAATCGAGGCAGCGCGCGGTGTGGATTGGCGTTTGAAGGAGTCCTCAAACACCGCATGGGCTCGATTGAAGTCGACGACCAAGTCGATGGAGTACAATGGCTCGTGGCTCGAGGTCTGGCGGATATGAACCGCGTCGGGGTGTGCGGCTGGAGTTACGGTGGGTACATGTCACTGATGTGTTTGGCGCGTGCGCCGGAGACGTTCCGCGTCGCAGTAGCAGGGGCGCCTGTTACGCATTGGGACGGGTACGATACGCATTACACGGAACGTTACATGGGTTTGCCCGAGGAAAATACACGCGGTTATGAAGAAAGCAGCGTCATGCATCACGTGGCAAACATACGCGGTAAATTGATGCTGGTGCACGGAATGATTGATGAAAACGTGCACTTCCGGCATACCGCACGACTCGTGAATGCGCTCATTGCAGCTCGAAAACCGTACGACTTATTGGCATTTCCGGACGAACGGCACATGCCACGTAAAGCGGCGGACAAGGTGTACATGGAAGAACTCGTGTGTAAATATTTCATCAAGCATCTGCAATGAATTTGCCGCGTCCAAGAGGGTACGCGATTGAACAAACTAGGAGCAAGGTAATTCGACGGTGAATGTCGATCCTACGCCCGGTTCGCTCGTCAAGCCGATGGTCCCACCATGGGCGACGACGATTTCGCGCGAAATGAAAAGACCCAGTCCGAATCCGCCGAAGTGATTGAGCGGAGCAACTCGTTCAAATCGTTGAAATATCTTTTCTTGATCTTCCTTGGAGATTCCGATGCCGTGGTCTTCGACGACGAAAAAAGCCACGTCGCCGGTCTTGGATACGGTCATTTCAATCGGCTTCTTGGAGCCGTATTTCATGGCGTTCGTCAAAAGGTTGATGATCAGTTGTTCGAGCCGGGTTTGATCCCAATGACCAATCACCGCACCCTGAATGTCGAGATGTAGCTCGCACTGAGCGTTTCGGAGTTCCGTACTAAACCGGTCCGCTACGGTCTTTACGAGTTCCGCCAAATCGAATTCCTGTCGCTCGAGAAGTAATCGACCTGCACTCATTCTGGACACGTCCAGCAGATTTTCGACGAGTCTCAAGAATCGCTCAAACTCCGTATCGGTACGTCGTATGGCCTTCTTGAGCAGTTCTACCTTGGGGAAGTCTGGACCCATCGCTTCGACGTGTTGCTTGACGAGCTGGAGATACATTCGCACGGGTGTCAGCGGCGTTCTGAGTTCATGAGCGGCAATCGAAAGAAAGTCATCGCGGAGCTGGATTGCCTTCTCGGCTTCGATCCGCGCTTCGCGCTCTTGCACCAATTTGATGCGGTCTTCTATGGCGCGCTTTTTATCGGTAATGTCCTCGGAAATCCCGACGAGGTATTCGGGGTGCCCATGCAGATCGTAGAGCGGAATTTTTTTGGTATGAAGGGTTCGTTCGCCCTTCGAACGCGTATGAATGGGCTCCTCCGGGATATCCACGACGGAGCCATTTGCCAGAACGGTTCGATCCATGGCTGTGAAAAATTGTGCCTCGGACTCTGGGAAAATATCATAATCATTTTTACCGAGGAGTTCTTCACGCGGCAATCCCAGGAGTTCTTCGCCGGCCTTATTAAAACGTACAAATCGCAATTGTTTTGCGTCTTTTACAAAAATCATGTTCGGAAGGTTTTCGATCAAAGACGAAAGAAACGCATTCGTCTTGGAAAGATCCGACGTACGTTCTTGAACTCGACCTTCCAGATCCTCGTTCGCTTGACGAAGGTCTTCTTGCGCTTTTTTGCGTTCCGAAATGTTGCGGATGAAACCCGTGAAAATAGGTGACCCTTCCGTCGGAACACGCGTTACCGTGAGCTCGATCGGCATGGGTGTCCCATTGGCGTGTATTCCCAATGTCTCGATTCGGCGCCCCAAAATAGACGCCTCGCCCGTGCGCAGATACTTCGCCAGTCCTTTTCTGTGCTGCCCGCGAAGATGAGCAGGAATTAATACACCGGCCATTTCTTTGCCGAGGACTTCGGCACGTGTATAGCCGAATTCCAATTCAGCGGCGTGATTAAACTCGAGAATTCGTCCTTCATGATCGATGGTGATGATGCAATCGAGTGCTGCCTCCAAAATAGCGGTTTTTCTGGCTTCGCTTTCCAATAGCTTGGTTTCCATTTCTTTTCGTGCGGTGATATCATGAATCGCGGTAACGATACTCAGGACCTGACCCACTTCGTTTCGAATAGGAGACGCGCTTACGGAAGCCCAAATCGTATGCCCGTCTTTGTGGATGTATCGCTCGTCCGCGTGGTATGCGTGCAACCCTTCGACCAACTCCCGGAGTGCATTGGTGCTCGCTTCGATGTCGTCGGGATGCGTGACGTCCGAAAACGCCAAAGACGCCAGCTCTTCCGGAGAATATCCGATCATTTGGGAAAAATATGTATTCACTCGAAGAAATCGACCATTGTGCGGAGAAATCAACACCTTCCCAATCGAAGAGAGATCAAATGCGGCGCGAAACATCTCTTTGCTCGCCCGCACTTCTTCCTCGATCTTCGTCCGACAAACACCAAAAGCGATGAGTTTGCCGAGAGCGAGAGCGAATTCCATCTCTTTTGTGAACGGATACGGTTCTCTCGAGTAAAGCATGAATTTTCCGAGTAATTGGCCTCGGTAAAGCAATGGGATGAAGGCAAGGGCACGAATGTCCTCCTTGGCAAAAATGGGCAAATACGAGGTCATCGTGGTATCGAGCAGGATGTCACGCACGACAATGGGTTCCGGGTCGAGCGTTCCTTGGGTCCACGGCGAGTGCCCCTCGACAGCTTGTCGATAGGCGTCCGAGAGCCCTAGCCACGCTTTGAAGCGCATGACGCCGTCAGGATCGAAGAAGAGAATGGATGCCCGTTCGATTCCCAGAGCGTGCTGAAGCCCTTGAAGGGCCACAGCATAGATGCTCTTCAAACCTGAATCGGTATCCATGACGCGCGCAATGACATCGATCGCCTCACTCAAAGCATGAGCCTGCTCGGCGTCGGACCCGGACCCGGAGTTTTTATCCTTTAATGCCTGCACTTCATCTTTGTCGGTTGTGGCTCCGCGGGGTGCATTCATCATCATTAACCACAATATTGCCGGACGAACCTCAAGAGGCGAGCAATATCGACCGGTTTCTTGAGATATCCATCAAATTCCAGCGTTGATTTCAGGTCTTCGCGAATGCCTTCATCTTCCACGATCAAAATTGTTTTGCATTTGGCTATCGCTACCCTGACCAAATGTGTCATTGATGCGATTGGCCTTCATGTCAAGGTGCTTGGGTCGAATTGCGACGTTCGTGCGTTCGCCTTTCACGCCCGTTCCTGATGAGGAAAGTTTGCCGCTTCGTGGTGCACGAATCGATGCGCTGCTCATGACAGAACAAATGCGAGCGACAATTAAAGAATTCCTCGGCGCCGCCTGTGCGGTGGGATCGATGTTGATTTGGCAACCGGCCGCCGAAAAACAAGATTGGCTTGGTTGAGGATCCCTATCAATGCCCAAAAATCGCGAAGTGCAGGAAAAAATCAATGCGACTCAATTGGAAATCCAACAGCTAAATGCTAAAAGCAATGACGTGGTTATCTAGACTTCGAACAAAATGCATTTCGCGTAGTTAATAAACAACCGAGTGAATCGATTGACAATGATGTTGAGCAGCTGCGCAAAGTGGTCCATGCACTTCGTCCGATGCTCGATGCGGTCAAAGAAATCGCGGAAAAACAAAAGTGACAAACTTGTCACGAGCGTGAGATTGATGTCCCGAAAGAACGGTGGCAGTCACCGTTCTCGGCCAGTCGCCCTCTCATTTTCGTCCCGCCTCTACTCCCAATAATACCCCTCGTGCTCATCCGCTGGCGCCTTCAATCCATGCGTTTCAATCGCACGCACACACGCATTGTAACGCAATATCGACGCGTCGTTTCCCGTCGGACGTATCTTCTCCGCTTGCTCGAACAATTCCGCCGCGTGACGCAAGTTGCTGTAGGCAAACGTCCCCTCGCGATGGACGTGCGCGCGCCCCGCACGCTCATGCACCACACCCGTGTAATACAACCGCTCGTATTCGTCGGGCAAACCCTTGGCTAATTCGAGCGCCGCGCGTACCAAGTCGGCGGACGCCCCGCCAATCACCTGATCACTCAGCGCGAGCAGAAGCGATTTTTTCGCTCCCACATGCCCAGGGTCCACCGCAAGGATATCGCGGCAAATACTCTCCGCTTGCGCCGGCTCGTTCAAAAGTCGGTAATGGTCCGCAAGCTCGAGCGCTTGTCCAATACTCGAGGTAGCGATTTTCTTCAGCGTGAGTTTTTCAGCCATGGGTTTGCCCCTTTTCTAACATTTGGGGCTTCGGGTCGCCATGGGCGCCCTTCGCCCCAAGCCCCTTTTCTAACATTTGGGGCTTCGGGGCGCCATGGGCGCCCTTCGCTCCAAGCCCCAAATACGATCACTCGTCGTTCGGTTTGTCTCCGGCTTCTTCCGCTCGCGTCTTCGTCCGGACTTTTTTGCCCGTCAAAAGCCGCCCGACCCATACAATCGGATCGTAATACCGATCGACCACGCGTTCCTTCAACGGAATGATCCCGTTGTCGGTAATGTTGATGTGCTCGGGACAAACCTCGGTACAACATCGCGTAATGTTGCAAAGCCCCGAACCGAATTCTTTCTTGATCTCCGGAACGCGGTCGTCGTCGTCCAGCGGATGCATTTCCAAACTCGCCAAGCGAATCATGAAACGCGGTCCGACGAACTCTTCTTGTTGTCCACGATCACGAATGACGTGACAAACGTCCTGGCACAAGAAGCATTCAATGCACTTACGGAACTCCTGCACGCGATCGACGTCTTCTTGGTACATCCGATGCGTCCCGTCGGCATTCTTCGGCTTCGGCTTGAACTTCGGAATACGCTTGTTTTGCTTGTAGTTCCACGAAACGTCCGTCACCAAATCCTTGATGATCGGAAACGTCTTTAATGGCTGAAGCGTAATCGTCTCGTCCGGGCCAAACGTATTCATACGGGTCATGCACGCCAACCGCGGCTTGCCATTGATCTCCATGCTGCACGAACCGCATTTGCCCGCTTTGCAGTTCCATCGGCACGCCAAGTCTTGCGCTTGGTTGCTCTGGATCTTGTGCACCATGTCGAGGACCACCATGCCCTCGCTGACTTCTTCTTCGTACTCGACAAACTTGCCGCCGTCTTTGTCACCGCGCCAAACGCGGAACGTTCGCTTGCTCATTTGCCCTCCTGCTTGGACATTTGGGGCTTCGGATCGCCTTCGGCGCCCTTCGCCCCAAGCCCCTCACCGCCAACTTTACCGGACTCGAGATCCTCGATCTTCGCATGCGCCATCGCGTAAAGATGCGGCGGCGCTGCAGGCCGCTCGACCTTCTCCACCTCGAGTTCACCACTCGCCGACTTACGAATCACCACGTTGTACTTGAGCCATTCGTCACGCTCGCCTGGATAATCCAATCGCGTATGCGCTCCGCGACTCTCTTGACGCATCAACGCAGCTTTCGTGACGATCTCGGACGCTAGTAGCAGATTGCTGATGTCGATCGCGGCATGCCAACCCGGATTGTATTGACTCGCTCCGTGCGCTTTCACGTTCTTCGCCCGTACCTTGAGTTTTTCCAGGCTGTCGATCGCTTCTTTGAGTTCCTCTTCGATACGCACGATGCCGACACATCGATTCATCATGTCGGCGAGTTCGTCCTGAAGAACATACGGATTTTCGCCCGATTCGCGGTTCAAAATTCCCGTTGCACCGCGAACGAATTGCTCGATCTGATCGTTCACGGGCGTAGGTTTCGACGACAACCCGCGCACGTACGCCGCTGCGCCATCGCCGGACAACTTGCCGAACACGATGAGATCCGACAGCGAATTTCCACCAAGTCGATTCGCTCCGTGCAGCCCCGCGCCCGCCTCGCCACATGCAAAAAGACCGGGCACGCGTGTCATTTGCGTCTCGGCATCGACACGAATACCACCCATGAAGTAGTGCAGCGTCGGGCCTACTTCCATCGCTTCTTTCGTGATGTCGACTTCCGCAAGTTCCTTGAACTGGTGGTACATCGACGGAAGTTTCTTCCTGATGACTTCCGCGGGTACGCGCGAAGCGATGTCGAGAAACACGCCACCATGCGGCGATCCACGACCTGCTTTCACCTCTGCCGTGATCGCTCGAGCAACTTCGTCACGCGTGAGCAACTCGGGAGGACGACGTGCGCTCTTGTCACCAGCGAGCCAGCGATTCGCTTCTTCGACCGTATCGGCTGTTTCTGCGGCGAATTTTGGCGGGATGTAGTCGAACATGAACCGCTTGCCGTCCTTGTTCTTCAAGATGCCGCCGTCGCCACGAACGCCTTCCGTGACCAGCGTTCCACGCACCGACGGAGGCCACACCATACCCGTCGGATGAAACTGCGTGAACTCCACGTCCATCAGCTCTGCTCCCGCGTGGTACGCCATCGCGAGGCCATCACCGGTGTACTCCCACGAGTTACTCGTGACGCGCCAAGCCTTGCCTGCACCACCTGTTGCGAGGATGATCGCAGGTGCGCGGAACAGGACAAACCTGCCCGTTTCCCGCCAATAACACAAGGCTCCGGCGATTCGGTCGCCGTCCTTCAAGAGCCCAAGCGCCGTGCACTCCATGTGGAAGTGAATGCCTTGATGAATGCCGTGATCTTGAAGCGAACGAATTAGTTCGAGGCCCGTACGATCACCGACGTGCGCAAGACGTGGATACCGATGTCCACCGAAGTTGCGTTGACTGATGAGCCCTTCTTTCGTGCGATCAAAGACGGCGCCCCAGTCTTCGAGTTCACGAACGCGATCAGGAGCTTGCTGTGCGTGAAGTTCCGCCATGCGCCAAACGTTGAGAAATTTGCCGCCGCGCATCGTGTCGCGGAAGTGCACTTTCCAGTTGTCGCGCGAATCGACGTTGCCCATCGCCGCGGCCATGCCGCCTTCGGCCATGACCGTATGAGCCTTGCCGAGCAGGCTTTTCGAGACGACTCCGGTGTTCATACCGTTTGCACTGCAAGCAATTGCTGCGCGCAAACCAGCACCACCGGCACCGATGACGAGAACGTCGTGATCGATGGTTTGAATTTCAGAAACGTCCAGCATCATGTCCTCGACCGGGGTTTGGGGCGAAGGGCGCCGCAGGCGACCCGAAGCCCCAAATGTTGAAACCGGGGTTTGGAGCGAAGGACGCCGCAGGCGACCCGAAGCCCCAAATGTTGAAACCGGGGTTTGGGGCGAAGGACGCCGTAGGCGATCCGAAGCCCCAAATGTTTAATCTGGAGGCTCAGCCCCAGGTGTTGAGATCCTTGATCACGCCCATCGCCACGAGCCGCACGTACGCATCCGTGAGCCCAACCCAGACCAAGCTCGCCCAGGCAAACTGCATGTGCCGAGCATTGAGCCACGATGCGCCCTTCCAGGCGCTGTGCTTCACCGTCGCTTCGCCGCACGACATGCAGTCGTCACGACCGCCGATGAGATGCCGCAGCGAATGGCAACCGAACGTGTAGCTCGCGATGAGGATCGGGTTGATTGTCAGGACAATCGAGCCGATGCCGACGCCAAACTTACCGTCTTTGAAGTACGCGAGGACCGCGTCGTAACTGAGGATCACGACGAAAATGAGCGCGAAGTAGAGCGCGTAGCGGTGCAAGTTCTGAAAGATCATGAACAAGCGTTCGCCGTTGTAGGTGCGCGTTTGGTTGAGCGGCCCGACGGCGCAACCAGGAGGCGAACCCGCGAACGCGCGGTAGTACGCTTTGCGGTAGTAGTAACAAGTGAACCGGAACGCTCCGGGAAACGCGAGGATGAAGATCGCGGGTGATGCCGGGACAAACGACGGCAACCACGAAGGCCAGTCGCCAAAGAGCGCATGCTTCAGAGGTGCAGCTCCGTGGACACCGGCAACGTTGATGTTGCTGAAGAGCACCGGTGAATAGAGCGGGCTCAGGTAAGGTTCGGCGAAATAATACGATCCTTGGAGCCCAGCCCAAGTCGTATAGACGATGAACGCACTGAACCCGAGGAGCGTGACCAGAGGTCCGATCCACCAGTTGTCCGTGCGAAGCGTCTTCGCGAAACCTTTCTCATGCCCCCCGATTGGCGCGTTTTCGTTCAAGACGGGAAGTCGTGTGGCCATCCGTATCCTCCGCAGCGTCCCGGTTTGAACATTTGAGGCAGCGGGTCACCTTTGGCGCCCTTCGCCCCAAACCTCGTTGGGAGTCGCTCGTTGGCGCGAACCGTACTCGGTTGGTTCGGCCTTGAAAAGAATTTCTGTGCAGTTGCGATCGGTTGCACGAGTTGCGCTGAGGTGCGTTGATGAGAGAAGCGGGGTGTCACCCGGGCTCCATCAGGGGCTTCGCGCCCCTGAACCCGCGCAAGGGCCCAGGCCCTTGACCCGTACATAGGACAGACCGCGATGCGGTCAATCCTAGAGGATTAGAATTTGCGCCAGGTGAGAGGTTTTGTGGCGTCACGGACGACGAAACGTTTTGCTTCGAGGTCGAGTTGCACGCATTTCATCCACCAACCGGACTTTGCACCACCTGGGAAGAGGTCTTCGGGCAGATGCGGGACGACGCCGGACATCATTTGTTTTTGGGTGATGCCGGGAGGTTTGGCGGGGAGGATTTCGAGTAATGCCGTTTTCATTGCGGCATATTTGGCGGCATCGACGCGAGTGGTATGTCCGGGAACGTTGACATTTTCAACGACGATTTTGCCATCGTTTGTCGGCGTGGTGGTTTTCTTTGGAGCTGAAACGGATTTTGGGGTGGATTTGGAAGTGGCCATGGTGAATCTATAATCGCAGCGAGGATGATGGAGGTGCACGTTCCCGAGCGTGGAATGCAGCACCTACGATAGGTTTGTCAACAACTTCGCATCTAGTAATACCAATAAGAACCGCACGGCATTTCGCATTGCGTACCTGCGTAATGCACCGCCGTCAATTTCGTCGAGTTGTTTCTTGCGGTCGTCACCATAATCTGAAATCCCACGAATGGCCAGTGTACCGATTGACTTGTTGCGATTTTGTGCGGCAAGCCAAACGCCAGCAGACTCCATTTCGATTGCCTTTACATTTCGATCATGGTGACGAATCCATTGAGAAAAAGCGTTGGTGGAAGCGACTACGGGTCCGGTAGCAACATTTCCATGGGCAAGCAGCGTGACTTTTTCGCGCAGGATACCGTCTTTGAACAGCCGAGCAAGAGCCGATTTATTGGGAAGGAGGGTCTCGATGTCTTGTCTACATTCGCGACGAAAACGTTGGTAGATATCTGGTGACACATATTCAAAGTGGCGCACGGCCGATTGCAACGTCGTATCGTCAGCGCAATACGCAGGCGTGCCAGTAATGATGGCGAATTCCGCACGTTCGCCGTCACGGGAAGATGGCTTGGTTTTTTGAATGTATTGAAATGCCTTGGATGGCACGAAGATGTCACCTACACCCAAGTCGTCGTGTACACTCGCTGCAATGCCGACAACCACAATCGATTCGGGATGCCAAACGGATATCATTCGCTCCGTCACTCGAGTTGTATGGGATTCGCCCATATCACCGACGAAGGTTGCGACGATACTGTAGGAACCATGCTGAAATCGGTATGCAGTCAAAAGACCATCATTATGCGTTGTGTACGGGCCGCATAAATCGATCAACTCACGAAATGCCTCTTCAAGTGCGACAATGATTCCGACGTCGACTGGACCGTACTCGACTGACAACCCCAGCTCACTCGGAGCGAGACTCGCCTTGAGTTTGCTGTACGCTTCCTGGAACTCCAGCCCCTCCCGCCTCAGCCAGTCGATCTCGGATGCCGTCAACGGACGGGGAACGAAGGAGGTAGCCAGCTTCGGCCTCAGTAAGGGCGTCAAGGCCGAAGTTGAAACGGCTGAGGAATTCTTCTTCGAGGGGTTGCCCATGTTTTTCTCGTAGATAGTGCAAAGTTTCTTGCCGAAGCGCAAGCATTTTACTGTTACGACTGGCACTCAGAGTCGTCGCAAGAATCACCCGACCACCGCAACTTTCTACGTACCCGCGCAAGTTCGCCAAAGTGCCTCCTAGCCCGACGTGGTCGTCTACAAGCATATACTCGATTTCTGGGACAACCAGGCCATCGAAGAGAGGTTGGAATGCCAAACGATGAAAACCGCTCGCGCGCGTGTGACCCACCGTATTCGTTTGGACGATGTCCGTCGTCATAGACAATCCGAACCGCTGTGATAATTCGCGTGCCATGGCGTCTGGAATCAGGTTGATCCCAGTGGTCTCGATCGCGCGAATCGGGACGACCATCGGCTGATGACCTTGAATGAGATAGGATATTTCCGCCATTGCCGTTTCGTGCAACAAGTCCGAGGCGAGTCGCGTCGCTGCTTCTCGTTCACCTGCTTTCGCCCCAGCATAGCCTGGGTGCGCGTCCCGTCTCGTCACAGTGTTATGCACGACCACGTTGGGAAAATTTGCAGGCCATGGCGTTCGTCGAGGGCGCACCGACGAACTCTACATCAAGCCGACGTCGGTGCAACTGGTTCCTCGAAATGTTGCTCGACGGCCACCAGCTCGTGACCTCTTGCGGCATCATCCAGTGGTTGATATGTCGGCGATCGTGACAAGGAAATCCGCCGCTAGCGAGGCTCATTTCGCGGTTCGTCTCCACGGACTGCGTATAGCCACGCTCCATCGTCGCATGGACTATACGTGGCTCACCTTCGAAGACGGTTACATCAAAGACCCTTCGCGACCTGTTCTCGGTTTGCATTTCGAGGAAAACTTGCGGGCAAAGCAGGCCGCCAATGCCCGACTTCCCCCGTGGTTTTCCAATTTGTTACCCGAAGGTGATTTGGGCCAATTGGTTGCGAACGCGCGCAACGTGCCCATTTCGCGCGAAATGGAACTGCTTGCGCACGTCGGACATGACCTTCCCGGCGCAGTTCAAGTTTTCGAAACCGACGACGTGAAAGGCCGGTCCCGTCGTCCAGACCGTGAACTGATTGCCAATCATCCTCAACCGCTGGAAGACGATGTTTGGCGCTTTTCTTTGGCCGGTGTGGGCATGAAATTCTCCATGCTCGCCCAGGATGATCGTTTTACCGCACCGGGGGTTGGCGAAAAAGGCGATTGGATCATCAAATTGCCGGATCGAAAATACAACTCCGTTCCGCTCAATGAATTCGTCATGATGACATTGGCTAATGCGTCAGGTATCGAAGTCCCTGATGTTCGACTCGTTGATCGTGACCAATTGGCATCCCTGCCCGAGGATGTATGGCCGACACAAGAGCGCGTTGCTTATGCGATTCGTCGTTTCGATCGCGCACCCGATCGATCATTGATTCACATTGAAGATCTTGCGCAAGTGCGCAACTTCTACCCCGATGACAAATACAGTGGCTCGCTCGAAACAGTAGCCGCACTCATTTATCGAGGCCGCGATACCGCGTCGCTTTTGGAATTCGTCAGGCGTGTCGCCTTCAATATCCTGATCGTCAATGGCGACGCGCACCTGAAAAACTGGTCACTCATCTATCGCGATCCGCGCGTTCCTACGCTCGCGCCCGCGTACGATATCGTCGCGACATCGGTATATCGTCCAAAAGAATTACCAGAAACCACCGGACTCAAATTCTGTCGAACGAGACGATTTGATCAAATTACTGCCGCGTGTTTTTCCGGCCTGCAATCGAAACTTCACGTCAATGTTTCGCTCGTCGAAGAAGTCGAACAATTGGTCGAGCGCGTGCTTGCCGCCTGGCCCCAGGTTTCCGAACTTCTCAAAGACGAACCCAAGATGCGTTCCGCCATTGATGTGTCGATTCAGCGCGGTGCGACCGCATTACGGAAGAATTAATTTTTAGGACGGCCGAACCGATCCGGATTCGTCGTCGCTCATTCTCTTCTTCAACCCCCGCGATTGTCCTTCCGCCGTGTCTTGACCATTTCTGCGACTCGCAGAATGGCCCCTCGAAATGCGTGAACCGTCATCATGAACGCGGCGATCGTCGCAATCAAGGGAGCGAAATAAAATCGACTACTCTTGTGGGTAATGTCTCCTTGAAAAACGGTGGCAATGAAGCAAAAAAATGTTCCCAAGCCCGAGAGCATCGTCGAAATGAGTTCGGACATGGCGCGTATCCCCGTCGGGCGTACATAATACTGAACAAACCCAAGCAACACAGGCGTGATGAAAATGAACCCAAGGGATATGGCATTGCCGGGATTCGATGTGGCTTGCTCGAGCCCTGTGAAAGTCTTTCTTGGACCGTTGCACGATGCCGTTTCTCCCCACGTGAAAGGCAGCGTCATCACGAAGAGCGCCAAGCATGCAAATCGGAACAGAGGACCACGTAAGGTTCTTTGCTCACGCGCATTTTCGGTTGCCGAGGGTTTTGCTGAGGTTCGAGCTTCGTCGGTCATCACGAACGACGTTATCAGATCCACGGCTCGATGTGGTGGTTTCCTTGACCGCCTGCTACAACTGCGTCGCTCGAATAGTCCGAGGTGCCCCATGCTTCCGTTGCTCTATCGTGATCTTGTTCCTTGGTATCGCCTCCTTGATCCTTATGAGGATCATCTCGACGAAGGGACTTGCTACAAGGAAAACTTCTTCCGTGTCGATATGCCAAATCAGCCCACGCTTTTGGAGCTTGGTGCAGGCGCGGGCAATAATGCCTATCATTTGGTTGATCGATTTTCCTGCACCCTCGTCGATTTGTCGCCAGAAATGTCGCAATTGAGCCGCGAGCTGCTTCCGCAATGCGAACATATCGTTGGCGATATGCGCACCGTGCGTTTGGACCGTACGTTCGACGCCGTGCTCGTTCATGATGCCATCGTTTATATGGTGAATGAAGAACAACTCCATGAAGCCGCGCAAACGGCATTCATTCATACGCGTCCCGGAGGCGCGGCTATCTTTGCCCCCGATTGTGTGCGCGAAACATTTCGGGACAGCACTGAGTTTTTCGAGGCAAATGACGAAACACGCGCCATGCGCGGAATTGAATGGTCCTGGGATCCCGACCCTCACGACGACATGACCGTTGCTGATTATGTTTTCGTCTTGCGTGACGGTATCGACGTGAAAACGTATCATGATCGGCATTTCGAAGGCGTATTCACACGCGCAACGTGGATCCGAATCCTCGAAAGTGTCGGTTATCGTGTGGAGTTGATTTCACGCCCCATCGGGGACGGGGAATTTGACGAGATTTTTTTCTGCCGGCGATGACGCCAATGGGGGAAATGCGAAGTCAAGGCACCACGCAAGGCATCCCATTACACGAATCAATCACGCGCCCATTCGGCTTCAAGAACTCGGAGATTTGCTGGCGCGCTCCGGGTTGTACGCGTGGAATCCCGTGCGGATCTTTTCCAGTTCGCAATGCCGTGTTTTCCACGGGCGGCGGCGGAGTTCCCTTGTTGAGCGCCATGTCAAAAGGCCCCGTGTCCCAAACGAATGCCGCAGATCCGAAAAACGGATACGACGCAATCGGTGGAATGCCCAAATAGGGCGAGTTGTCAATGGATCGATCCGGCACCAACGTGGGCGAATGAATACTCGCGCCAATCGTCCGCGCTTCGATGTCCGCCGACCATTGCGTTACTTGATGATCTGCAAATGCGTTCTGCATCAGCACTTCATGTGTTGGCGTATTCGGAAGCGGATTCGTCGTCATGTGCCACGCATACCCGTTCGACTCACCACGATCCCAAAGCATCTGCACGCTCGAGAAAATAATGCGCCGATCGAATTCGTTCGGATATGCCGCATTCATGAACGGGCGGAGAGCATCGAATCCCGTCGCCCGATCGAGCAAAAGGCTGTAATTCATGCCCGTCACGCCAAGCACCCCGCGACGAATGTCTTGCGACAACGCTACCACCGCACCACCCAGAATTCCACCTTGGCTGATGCCGTAATAATAAGCGGCGCTGGTATCGAAAAGCGGCTGATTCGATGGTCCGCCGCGGAAATTCGCATCCGAAGTGAACCCTTGCGGATGCACCATCAGGCGCACCAAAAACAAGTTGTTCAGCAATCCTTGCTGCAATCGATCCGCCAGCGTGTTCATCTTGCCAAACTGAGCCACCATTTGCAAGATGTTCAGGTCGTCGCTCGATGACATGCCAATGAAGTCCGTCGCGCAGAACGTAAAGTTGTACAGATTCGACAACTCTCCGGTCGCACTTCCACCATTGACTTGACCCGCATTGCCTTGTTGGCCATGCCCGTAAATCGCGGCGCGACCTGGGACGACGGGCGTGTTGTTCATCGTGCCGTCCGCAAGCGCTGAACGCGGAATGTTGCAAATGAAGTTCGCCGTCACTGTATCCGTGCCGTTACGCTGATCAGGCAAACCATCGTTGGGCATGTCGTAATTGAAGGACGAACCAGATATGCCACCCGCTTGGTTCAAATAGTTCGGCACGACGAACGTACCTTGAATGCGGCGAGAACGATTGGCATCGGGGTTTTGCGTCACGCTCGTGACCGTGAACGCCGGCGCGTTGGTGCCGAGTTTCCCGAAAGCATCGTCACGCAAGCGGAGCATACGTGAAGACAAACTGCGTCGACTGGCTACGGTGAAATCCCAGGCAATGTGCAACGTGCTGCGTTCGATGCTCGCTTCGGCAAGCGTCCCGAAAATCGATTCCATGTGTGCTCGACGCGCTTCGATTTCCGGCACATTCGACGGCACGCCATCGCGATACACTTGAAATGCCGCCGATGGTTCGATGATTGTCCCGTCCTTGGTTTTCGCATTGCGTAGCGCCACGATGTATCGGTGCCCTTCACGGAAATTCATTCCGGCTCGAATGATGAACGAGCGCGTTGCATCCGTCGTCGCATACGAATCCAATTCGCCCCACACCAAATGCCGTTCACGCGTTTCCGCATCGATGACGACGAGAGGTGAATCCATTTCGAGCGAACGCTCCATGTGATCGATTTGCCCAATATCCGTCATCGGTATGTCGAGATTCGGCACGTACGTCAGGACCATTTGCCCCGGGGAAAACCCGTCGCTCCAATTCATATCCACCGCGGTTACGGGCAATCCTCCGGGACTCACCAACGTGCCAGCAGGCGCTCCGAGGGCTGGCGACAGATCCACCATCTCATTCACCGGCATGGATGCCTCATTGAGCGCTACGCGTCGTCCCGTATCTGTCGTATTGTCCACGACGCTGAAATGGTTGTTGGGAAACGGGTACAAACAATGCGTGGGATCCAAAATATCGCAGCGAGCCGCATCTTTTACGTCAATCAATGCCGGGTCGACCGAACACGTCACCGTCACGGCTTTGGACGATGAAGCGCCAGCCATTCCGCCGCCATTCGTGACGAAACACAATTGTGCAGGGTTGGTTGGTTGCACTGCCACTGTTACGTCATAATTTAACCCTTCATCGAGCGACTTCGAAAAAACGAAATCGCCATTTTGAGAAAGAGTCAAGTCGTCGCTGCCATTGTTCTGCAGGACCAGTCCCACCCCTTTGAGGCCCACCAGCGATCCGCCGACCGGATATTGTGTTGGTGGCAGAGGATCATCGACACACTTCACCGCCACGTTATTGATGTCCGCGCCGTCGATGGTTCCTTGCCCCGCCGAAACCGAACATGTTTGCGCCGGATTTGTCGGTTGCGCAAAAACGGTCACGTCATAGGTTTGACCGTCCATTTGTTTGGTCGCAAATTGAAAGGCTCCATCAGCGGCAATTGCCAGATTATCTGCGGCCTTGTTTTGCAACACCAGCCCCGAACCCTGTAATCCCGCAACGTCGCCACCGACCAATCGTCCTGGCAAGGGCAATGTTTTGCAATCAACCGCAATCGACGTGACATCCGCATCGGCAATCTTGCCCGAGCCACCCGTTACCTGGCAATCTTGGTCGGGATTCGTCGGTTGTTTCGCGACCGTGATTACGTAGGTAGTCCCATTGAATACCGTGGGCGCAAACGTGAAGTTCCCATTGGCTTCAATGACGACTTTGCTATTCAAGGAATTGCCGAACGCTGCTTCGAGCTCGAGCCCCGTTCCTTCGACGCCCGAAGCAGTGCCACCGAGCTTGTACCCGGTAGGCGTACTCGGTATCGGATTCGGATCCAACCCGCAGCCCGTGCAGACAGCTGCCAAAAGGAGAGGAAAAGTCAACGAATATCGACGCATGGAATCACCTCCACACGTGACGATATCACAACCGATGCGTTTGTAGTCAAATAATGTCGGAGGCTGCCGAGAAACCAATTCGCGATATTTCGCCTGCGCCTTTACGCACGACGAATTCACGGAAACTTTCGCCGGTCCCACGTTCGGCTACGTAATATTGAGCAATCGCGGCAATCACCTTGGGCGTTTCTTCTTCCGCAACGCGTCCATCGAGGCGATCACCAATCTTCGCATCTGGACCACAGCCGCCACCTACACGCAGCGAATAATGCGGCCGTTCGATTCCGTCTTTACCCTTCACCATCAGACCCGTCATCCCAATGTCGGCCACATGATGCTGACCGCATGAATTGGGACACCCCGAAATCTTGATGCTGAATTCGCCAATGCTGCGAATCAGATCGTCCACGTCCGTACGTGTACTGCTCGCTGCAAGATGCTCACGCACCCGCGCACCCACCGCCATACTCTTCGTAATGGCCAGCGAACAATAATCTGCGCCGGGACACGCCACGATGTCCGTAATATGATCCGCATCCGGCTCCGCCAAATCCACCAACACGAGCGCCCGATGCAAACCCACGAGGTTTCCCTCCGGCACCCAACGCATGACGAAATTTTGGGTATTCGTCGTGCGTACTTCACCGTTACCATAAAGGCGGCAGATTTCTGCCAGCCTACGCATTTGCTCCGCCGTAATGTCCCCGAGCGGCAGCTTGATCGTCACGATGCGATACCCAACTTGTTTCTGCGCAATCGTATTCGTAGCTTTCCAACGGGAAAACGCGTGGTCGCCCAGAGACACGCCGCCAGCAGGCAATGCCGGCGCCTCTTCGCTCTTCCATTCCGTCAAACGTCGCTCGAGGTCCGCGGCAATCTTGTCGCCTTCTTCCGCCTGAACCTTGGCGAATTCCGCGTCGAGTCTCTCGAAAAACGTCTTTTCGCCAAGCTTTCGCAGCAAAAACTTGATACGCGCCTTCTTGCGGTTCTTTCGCTCGCCATCCCGGAAAAACACTCGAACCACAGCATCACACGCGGCGAGAATCTGTTTTTCAGGTACGAAATCATTCCATAAATGGGCGATTTCTGGCGTCGAACCAAGACCTCCACCTACGTACAAGGCAAACCCGCGACCAGCATCCGTCACCTTCGCCAACAAGCCCAAGTCGTTGATCATAATTTGAGCATGATCGCGCGCGCTGCCCGACAAACCAATTTTGAATTTTCGCGGCAATTTGCGATTGTGCGGATGGTACAAGAAATATTGCGTAATCGCTTCCGCGTGCGGTGTTACGTCGAATGCTTCATCTTCCACAACCCCAGCCAAATGCGACGCCGTCACGTTACGCACAGTATCCGCACACGCACCCACCGCCAATACGCCAGCCGTCGCCAACACCCGCTGCAATTCGAGCGTTTCCTCAATCTCCAAATGGTGCAGCTGAATGTCCTGGCGCGTCGTCACATGCGCCAATCCCAACGCCCATCGCTCCGTCACCTCCGCCAGCGCATCGAGCTGCACCGCGGTCATCCGTCCACCCGGTACTTTGATGCGCTGCATGTTTTTTACATGTGCGAGCTGCGCATACACGCCCATACCCAGGCGCAACGGCCGAAACTGATCCGCCGAGATCTCCCCGCGCTTGAACTTCTCGATGTTCTGGGCGTAATCGTCCAGCGTTTGTTCGAGACGTGACGTATCGTCAGAAGACATGACGCAGAGTATATCTCCCACTTTTCCGACGCGTCAAGTGCGAGAATTATTTTGGCAAGTCTCACACGTATCGCAGTCCAAATCGCAATGATATCACACAAAGTTTGGATCAACCGCATCGCGGTTGATCCAATGCAAGGGTCAAGGGCCTGGGCCCTTGCGGGGTCGAGGGCGAGGAGCCCTTGCGGGGTATGGGGCTGGCCCCATATTCTATTCTCGTATTACGTTGTTTCGACGATGTCTCGCAGCGATACTGCGCGCAATTCATCCAGTCCATAAAGTTCGGCGTAGCTGCGTAAAACTTCGCCAGGACATGCCGATGCCAGCACGCATTTGTTTTCATGTGGGCAAGGAATAGCCGACGCGTGAAATGCGGCATGTTCGGCTTCTTCCGCACGATGGCGAAATTTTTCGTCGCGGTATTCCGTTCCTGGCAACGGCGGCTTTCGTAATGGCGCGTCAAGCCAAACCCGTAACGGAATCCCTTCGTTTCGCATGCGTTGAAACACGACACACGGAACCACGCCTTGCACTGTCAAATGTTGCTCGCGAACGAGCGGTTTGACGAGCGCTTCGGCAACATCGGTCATACGTGGCGCCGATGAAAAATAGCGGTCTGCGCGCGACTCGAAACTCGGATAAGGCATATGCGGATGAAACGCGAGACCTTTCGATGCCGCAAACTGCGCCAATTCATCGATTTCTCCGAGGCCGTCTTTCGTGACCACGTGCAAAATCCACACGTCTCGAGGATTCAAACGTTCGAGCAAATGGTCCAAGGCCCGCATCACAAGCGCAAATGCGCCCGTACGTCCCACGATACGATCATGAACTTCGGCTCGCGTCGAATACAGCGGCACGTGAAATCGCTTTTTTTCTGGGAGCGCCGCCAAAACTTCATCACAAAATGCGGGGTCCGCCAAACGTGTGCACGGCGAAAACACCTCGGTTTCCGTGTACCCGAGGTCTTTCGTGCGATGAAGCAATTCCACGATTCGGGAAAAACCGAGCGGGTCGTAACCATTGATGCGGACTTTACGCACGCCGCGTTGCCGATTCGATGTCAAATCCGCCAGGAGTCTCGCGAGTGCCCGATCTCCGCCGTCTTCGGCGGGCGCGGTTTCTTTGATCGAGCAAAACGCACAAGACTGATGACATTCGGCATCAATGGCCAAATTGAGCACTTCATCGGGGCGATCTTCCTCGACGGCTCGTTCTAGCAAAAAAGCCGACGCGACGTCGGCAAGCACGTCGGGAAAAACCACTTCGAGACCTTCGTGATCTCGCAATTGCAACAAAAATCCCACGAGCGCGCGAACGGCATCAGCTCCAGGAGGATCCACGGATCCGAGTGACAAATGTTTGACCGAAAAATGCGTTGTCGTCGCAAAAGCTGGTTTCGATTCGTCCCGACGACCGACGATGAGCAACAATCGACGTCCGTCCGATTCACGGCGAAAATCCAGCACCAAATCGAGCAGTCCTTCATGCGATTTTTGCAAATACGAGCTTGGATACACGTCGCACAACGCAAACCCTTCAGCAGTGACCACACCTTCCACGATTTCTGGGGAAAGCATAGCCCGGAGCGATTCGCGCCCAAAAATCCACTTTCCAGTTTCGCGTTTACGGCCCAATGCTTCGGCAATGGTTTTTCCGGGATGAAGGCCGAGGAGTGTATCAATGGACGTCGCGACGGCGAGTACGAGTCGCGAAACTTCGTCTTTCCGTTCGTCGGTTCTTACCGCCAACGCACCTCGATAACGTACAGCGCATCGCTCGAGGCGCCGGAAGACGGCGCCCGGCGTGTCCAGCGGCACGACGGTCACTTCGACCCAATCCGAGCTCCCTTGGGCTTCGAATCGGGCCGTTAAACGGTTTTCCCCGTCGAGCAGCAGGGCTTTGCACGAAAACCCCCCATGGCGCAAAGGCACGAGCGCCATTTCCACATTTTGCAAGGGGCGAACAAGGGACGTATCTGTCACGTATTCGCTCCGGTCGCGCGATCCCATTTCATGAACCACGCCGCGAAACGATCAATCATGACGCGATCACGAGCATAAATGCGTGACTGTTCGGAATCGGGAACGTCTTCGGAAAAATAGACAATATCATAACGAAGACTCCGACGATAGGCCGGTTCCGCTGGGTTCGTCGGAGTCACAATAAACGAAAGCGTTTCATTGCCGTGGGTGAATTCCACGACGGGAACCGTTTGTCGAAAGGTTCGTAGTTTGGCCCCATTACATTGGTATGCATCAGGATTCGGGAAGGTGGCTCCACCGAAGTCTCGTTCCAGCACGGTCGTGAGCACGTCGGCCAGTGATTGCAAAGTTTCCATGGAAGTCATGGGCATTTAGCGCCGCTGCTATTTCGGTTTGACGCACGAATCTGTACCGGGGTCGGATCCCAGGTCACATTCCGGCGGAGGTAGTGGATATGGATCAGTCACCGTTCCGAGTTGCATACTCTCCGTATCGAAGCGCATGCCGAATGAAATCGCATTACACTCGGAACTTCCATTAGCCGTGACCGGATCGAGAATGTCCGTTGCCGAGCAAAACATGTTTTTCACTTGGAGATAAATGATATCGTCACGGCAAAATTTCTTTGTGGTGCCCGTATCGTATCGAAATGCGCTCAGGTTCTTGAAAAGCGCGGGTAGTAGCCATTTCGCCGCCAACGTTCCTTCCGTGAGCCGCCAATTGCCGGCACTTGCTTCGGCAATTTTTGCGCTGATCGTGACCGACACCAAATCCACGGGCAAACTCAAGTTTGACGCCCGAAACAAGACCCTTATCTTGGGTATATGAGCTACGACCACGCCGTCACGAACATATGCGCCGTCATCGACATTCGCAGGTTCGTCGACCGATCCCGAAGGGCCGACCGACGTATTCGCAACGGGCCAGACGTCCGCGCCGTTCCACGATGGTGACGATAGTCCAGGTGTTTCATAAAGAGCCACCGTCACTCGATCGTCATTGGGCGTTCCAGAATAGTCGCGCACACGAACGATCAACGACCAGAGTCCTTGCGTCGCGCCTTCATTGATGATGATGCTCGAAATCGCTCCTGCAGCGAGGGCATTGATTCGGGCCAGCGCGACCCCCACACCATTGTCGAGCCCGCGCGCGTCGTCGCAGGTTTCTTTTTTGGGATCCACGAATGCCGGCAGCGTGCAGCTTGGGCCGTCGATGGTGCATGAACATTTGTTGTCGAGGTCAAAACCAAAACGAGGACTGTCGTCTTCTTCGTCGAGGTCCACCGTGCGCATGGCCGCCGCGAAATCGATGGTGTCACCCGCATTGCTGACTTCGGGCGCCGACGGAGGCACGATCGGATTGCATTCAGGTGCGCGTTGGAAGTCTTCTTCGAGCCCCGCAATCGTCGCGCATCCGATTCCGACGAATGTTACGACCGTCGCGCCGACGTGAACCCCCGTAAACAAAGTGTGGAAACGCATCAAAATGTCCCCCCAATTCCTAAAAATTGTCGTTCCGGTCCAATAGAGAATCGAACATAGGCGCTCGTAGGTGGTGTTCCCGTGGACGATCCGGGCGCCGTTACCAAGAAATATGTCCCCGTAGCCGCAGCCGCGACACCGAATCCGATAAGCAAATTCGATGCAAGCGCCGCGTTCCGGCCATCGTCGATTTTCTGCCAAGTGGCGGCACTACAGACGAGTTGTTTGCATTCTGCAGTCACTTCGCCCCCAATTGACAAAGCTCGCACTCCGAAATATCCACCAATGCCCAGTAAAACGGCAGACAAACCCAATGCTGAAACCCCGACGGTTTTTTTCCATTTACCTCCAGCGTCCGGCGGAACGGGCTCCGGCACTCGTTCGAGCTGCGGAACGACGACCGTCGCCACCTTGCTATGGTCGACCGTGACAACCTTTTCCCACGATTTGTGTTTCGGTGCCCGGACGATCGCTTTGTGGTCACCTGCGTCAATCGGAATCGCCGTACCCCAAGCCCCTTCTTCGAGCCGTATGCCATCCATTTCCACAATCAGACCGATTTTCGTCGCTCCCTCGGGTACGATGACGACAAAGCGCGATAACAATGGCTCAATGGCGGAAATATGTTCGCGAGCAATCTTCACCCGATCAGCCCGATTCGTTTTTTTTGCGATTTGTAGCGATTCGTTGAATTCACCCCAAGCCGTGGCGAGTTTCCCGTCTTGCTCGTGGCACATCGCGAGATTGAGCAACGTTCCCTGCGCGGGGTCGATGCGATAACTGCTTTCGAATTTGAGGCATGCTTCGGCAACCCGCCGTTCTGCAAGCAGTTTTTTTCCTTCTTTGAAAAGCGCCTCAGCCATGGCGGTAACGGCGGACGACTTTCCTTCCGCCGCGTGTGCCTTGGCCGGCACGAACGCCGCCGCAACAACAAGGGTCGAGGCGAGCGTCGTGCGAACGATGATGTTAGAGGCGGTCATCGAGCGCATCGTTCCTCGTTGGACGTTTGGGACCTTTGATGGATGTACCGGACGAACTCAGCGCGGGTGGCGTTGTCGTCGCTGATGGTACTTCGGTCGGCACGGTAACGCTGCCGCTCGCGTCACCCATGTGCGGCATTGGTTCCATCACTGGAGCACGTGCGGAACTCTGCGTCGGCGCAACACTGTTTGCAGATGGAACGGAGGCCTGCTTCGCACTCGTCGAGCCCATGAAGATCAAAAACGCGATCAACGCGATGCCCAGCGCTGTCACTGCGCCGGCGGCGATCGCCATGGTGACGATCGTTCGTTGTGACAACCCCGAAGTTTGTCCAGGCGGAGACACGAGTGAGGTCGATGTGCCCGCGTTCGTATTCGATTCGCTCGTGGCCGCAATCGTTGACACCCAAGGACGACCTCGCGGACGCGCCGGTACGAATGGCAGCAGCGCGCATGCGAGTTCGTCGACGCTTTGAAAACGGCGGTCGAGCTTCTTTTCTAGGCAGCGATGCACCACCGCTTCGAGTTGCGCGGGTACGTCCGGGCGAAACTGCCGAAGGGGCGTCGGCTCTTCCATCACGATCATCGCCAAACTCGCCGAAGGATTGTCGGCATCGAACGCGGCGCGTCCCGTGAGCAGCTTGTAGAGGATCGCGCCGATAGACCAGATGTCCGCACGAGGATCGACATCTTTCGGATTGCGAATCTGCTCGGGCGACATGTACAGCGGAGATCCCAGAACGTCCGAATCCACGGTCAAACTCACGTCCCCCGCTTCTTTTTTCGCGAGGATGTTCTTGGCGATTCCAAAGTCGAGCACGCGGACAAATGGCGAACCATCGGGTCGGATGGTCAGAAATAAATTGGCGGGCTTGAGGTCACGATGCACGATCCCCACCGCGTGCGCTTCGGCGACTCCTTCCGCGGCTTGCAGGACATATTCGACTGCAGTTTCCACGGGAAGTGGACCATTTTTCCGGACAAACTTGTGCAAGTCCATCCCTTCGAGCAGTTCCATCACGATGAACGGTTCGCCGGACTCGAGTGCCCCCATGTCGAGCACGCGGGCGATGTGTTCGTTCTTGATGCGCATGACGCTTTGCGCTTCACGCGTGAAACGAGTGATTGTTTCGCTGCGCAGCTCGTCACCAGGCGACAGAAACTTCAGCGCGACCTGACCGCCTAGCGACAGATGAGTTGCTGCGACGACAAAGCCCATGCCGCCTTCGCCAAGCTTGCGCTCGATGCGGTATTTCTCGGCAACTACGGCCCCCACGCGAGGTACGAAGCGGCCGCCTTGGCTAACGCTCGAAGTACTCATTCGTCGTGAAAAAGGGCAAAGGCAACAGCGGAGCGACGATACAGCAGCGGCGTGCGGGTGCCAAGCATCGGCTAGGCGCGCATCGCGCGATCTGTTGAGCGAACAGGTTGCGGAACAAAGTAGGACTTCGATAGATTCGCGCGTTGCGATGTGGAATCGAGAGCAGGGTTCACCACGGCTTCGTGAGCGTTCGGGCTTCATGCGCGGTGCGGGCGTTTTGGGTCTGGCTGCGCTCGCTGCATTCGTGGCGCTCGATGGTGCCGGGTGTGCTTTCCAATCGAGAATGCCTAGCGGCGAAACAACCATTGCTTGTGCGCAAGAGATGGACTGTCCACCTTCGAACGATCCGTGCGTCGTTTCTACGTGTTTCGAGCAGCGTTGCATGATGGTCAACGCGGCGCTCAACACCATCGCCGAGCAGCAAGAGGCGCACGACTGCCACATGCGCGTGTGCGATGGCAACGGGCAGATGCTCGAGATCAACGACGACGTCGACTTGCCCGACGACGATGGAAATCCGTGCACAAAGAGCGCGTGCAAAGAGGGTGCGGCAGTGCATCCGGCCGTACCTGTTGGACAAACCTGCGGCACAGATGGAGTGTGCAACGGGCTCGGTGCATGTGGCGTGTGCCTTCCTGCAGTTCGACGTTGTGACGGACGAGCCGTTGCAACGTGCAGCGACGAAGGTCAATGGGCGATGGACACGTGCCCCGCGGGCAAACCGATCTGCAAAAATGCGAGTTGTCTCGGCATCCGTGGGGCATTCGCGGGCGGTGCAACATCGTGCATTCTTTTCGACGATGGCACGGTGAGATGTTTCGGTGCGGAAGGATCTCGTCGTGGGGCTCGTGGAACGACGGCGGTTCCAGGCATTTCAGGGGTGGAGGAACTTGCGCTTGGTGCGCGTCATTCATGCGCGCGGCTCGATGATGGAACGGTCACGTGCTGGGGTGCGAACATGTACGGACAGATCGGCGATGGCACGATCGAAGGCCCTCGTCCGCCCACGCCCGTGCTTGGCTTGACAAACGCGACGGCGATCGCGGCAGGCGATGGCCACACGTGCGCCATCGTTGCTGGTGGCAAAGTCGTGTGTTGGGGACGAGGTGACTTCAATGCGCTTGGAGCCGCACCTCCGCGTCCTCCCGCGGGTGCAAAACCCCAAACATTGCCGGAAGAATCCGGTGTTTCACGTGCCGAACCCGGTGGTCCTCCGACGTTGATTCCTGGGATCACCGGAGCATCGTCCGTTTGGCTAGGTCTGCATCATGGTTGCGTCATTTGGCGCGGCGGTCGCGTAGCGTGTTTCGGTGAAGACGACAGCGGGCAGCTCGGTACGACGTTTGTCCCGAGCACGCCGGCCAAACCCAAGCCGGGTCCGAAACTCACGTCGCGCCTCGTGACGGTAAAAGGTGTCGACGGCGCGACATCGTTGGCGCTTGGTGCGCGGCACGGATGCGCGTTGCTCGATGGAGGCACTGTGCGTTGCTGGGGCGACAACAGCAAAGGGCAACTCGGCGATGGCGCGACAGCCGCGCGAACCGAATCCGTGATCGTTTCAGAACTCGCGGGCGTGACGGCGCTCGCGCTCGGTGCGGACCATTCATGCGCGTTGCTCGAAGGCGGTGGCGTCAAGTGTTGGGGCGACAATGCGCACAACCAGCTTGGTGATGGCACGACGACGGCACATGCAACACCGGTCGACGTGAGTGGTTTGTCCGGTGCGAAAACGATCACCTCAGCGCATGGCGCACACACGTGTGTGATGAGGGGTGACGGTGACGTACGTTGTTGGGGCACCAATCATTTTGCCGAACTCGGCGATGGAACGCTCGACAACCGCGGCACGCCCGTGCCAGTTGTCTGGTAAAACGTGCGATTGGTTGGTGGACAGTCGAAGTGGCTGCTCGTGACGAGTCGGTCAGCTCGGCGAGTTGTTTGGGAAAAACAGCGTGAACCGCGTCATGTTGTCGACGCGTTTGACTTCGACGCGCCCGGCATGAGCATCCATAACTTGTTTGACGATGGCCAAGCCAAACCCCATTCCTTCATGTTTTTCCGCCGTGGAAAAGGGCTCGAATAACTTCTCGAGAACTTGACTCGGAATGCCGGCGCCGCTATCGGCGACGTCAATTTCGACCCCCAAATCAACGGAGCGCGCGGTAAGTTCGATGCGACGAAGCTTTCCAGCCAGTACAACTTCCGATGCGTTTTTTATGAGATTCGACAAGGCTCGTTCGAGGCGCGCAACGTCGACTCGTATTGAAATGTCGTCTGGAATGTCGACTACGAATTCGATGTTTCGTGTCGAGAGCTGAATTCGCCATATGCGTAGTGCACGACTCAAGGCCTGATGCAGCGAAATCGCGGTGGTTTGAATGCGAATCTCAGCTTGGCACAAGGCGAGAATGTCGCCGACCATGTCCAGACCGCGTTGGTTCTCGAGCTCCATCATTTCATAGGCTTCGTCGATTGTGCCAAACAGATCTGGTTGTTCTCGGAGCATACGCAAAAGCATTTGTGTCGTCCCAATTGGATGACGCAGATCGTGCAATAGATACCCCACCGCCTGACCAATGCCAGCCATGCGCTGAGCAAGTTCCAGTTCGACCTCGAGTTCGCGGTTTTTGATGGCCAGCGCTGCGTGTTGCAGAAACGCGAACAACAGCGTACGTCGGTCCGGTGTGATTTTCGATCGGCCGGGCAAGGCGACGAGTAGCCCAAAATCGTCCACTCGAAGAACGACCCTTCCGTCGTCGAGAATGGTAATAGGGGTCGACGGTTCCAGTTGGGTTTTGATCGATTCGAGCCATTCCGTCGACTTTGCGACATCGAGTTCGCCCACGCCGAGGCAGAATTGAAAAGAGGTTTGTTCCGCTTGTCGGAATAATGCCGCAGAATCAGTGTCGAGCCAGGCGCAGGTTTGGCGCAGCAGGTGTTGCAGGATCCGGTCCACGTCTTTGGCGCGACCACGCAATGATGACACCGCGGTCATCAAGTCTTCGAGTTCGCGGGCCCGGTTCCAATCGAGCACCAGTTTCGTCGCCAGCTGCCGTGCTTCTTCCGTCACGAACGGCTTGATGAAATAGGACACGTTTGCGCCCGCCCGATCGACGATTGTTTCGATGCTATGGTCGCTGTATGCGGTAATGAAGACAACCTCCGCACGCGTATCCAGTTGTCGAATTTCTTCGATTGTTTCTACGCCATCGATTCCGGGCATTCGAATATCACAAAAAATTACTGCGTAAGGATCGCCGCTGTCGATCGCCTGGCGCACGCGGGTGATGCCGTCGTGCCCATTCGGAACGACATCGAGATTGAATTTCACGACCGCTGGTCGTGGGGGGGATTTTACGGGCGTATCGTCGAAGAGCAGACTTGCCGCTGCATCCAATGCGCGATTCGTTCCAGATTGAGCGCCGAGAATGACCTGAAACCCGTCACGAATTGATTCCTCGTCGTCAATAACGAGAATCCGTGTATTCATGCGCTCATGATTGGACATGTGCCGCTTCTTTCGTAGGCAACCAAATCGTGGCCATTGCCCCTTTGCCGGCTCCCTCACTCGTCACGGATATTTTTCCGTTGAGTGCTCCGATGACTCGGCGCGTAGCGCCAAGGCCGATGCCCGAGCCTCGTCCTTTGGTGCTGAACCCATTGTCAAAAAGTCGAGATGCAGTCTCGGGACCGAAACCGCAACCATTGTCGCGTATGTCGATCGCGACTCCGCCTTCGGCACTCCGCGCAACGATAGAGATATTCGGTAAGGATCCTGCGTTGGAAAATCCGTCAAATGCTTCTGCCGCATTCTTCAATACGTTGATCAGTACCTGCATCACCTTGGTTCTCTCCGCAGTGAGCGTTGGAAGATTCGGTTCGCATTTTAAATCAAGCGCCACCCCGCGCTTGCCGATTCCATCGCTCATCATCAATTGTGCGTCGAGTACCAATTTGGGGATTGATAGCTCCGTAGCGGTCGGCGCCATTCCCGCGCCCGAATACCCTCGGTACGTCGTAATCAGGTCTTGACCATGTCCGACGAATGCAAGCAATTTATCCGCCGAAGTCAAGGCTGATTTTTGGGTTGATTCGTGCTCGATCGAAATAGCCTCCACCAAATCGACGAGCGCACGCGATTTCACAGCCCCAAGTGTTTGACCCAGCGATTCTTCGTTGGCACGCAAGAAACCCGCCAAACGTTTGAGATTCCGCTCGACGCTGTCCGCTCGGAGCTTCGTTTGCAATTCGACTGCTCGCGTCCCCATCCCGGTGAACGCATTACCAAGATCGTGAAGAATTCCCGAGGCCATTTCAATGCTACCCTGTTGATGCGCCTCCTGCGCCAACTGCGCTTGCTGTTGCCGTTCCAAACGCTTCAGTTCCGTCACATCGCGAGCAATGCAGTACGTGCTCTGGCGGTTCACGTCCAGGCCGGCACTCCATTGCAGCCAGCGATACGAACCATCCGCCGCGCGATACCTGTTCTCGAACGTCACGAGGGCTACGCCCTGGCCCACACCGGCCGCAGCGGCTAGCGAAGTTTCAACGTCGTCGGGATGAACGAAATCGACAAAAGGTCAAGAACACATCTCTTCCGTCGTGTGTCCGAGGACCTGCGTCCACCTCGGATTGAGGTGCTTGAAGTAGCCATCGGATCCGAAGATAGCCATCAAGTCGA
>JANORL010001415.1:0-6815 GCA_031415295.1 Polyangiaceae bacterium
GCATGTTTTCCCATCGCGCTATCGCGTTCTTTTCGGCCTACGTCGAGCGCGGCGTCGAGATGCCCTTGCACCTTGTCCAAAGGCGTGCGCGCGTATATCGTATCGCCACGGACGAGGTGATCTCGGTCTTGCACGACGAACCGTATCCGTTCGTCGCCAATGAACGACGTGGTGTAGACGCCCGATGACTCTCGCACGAGTGGGAATCGACGCGAGCGCGCTCCGCCTGGGAGGTAAAACGCAATGGTCCCGCCGTCGCGAGCGGATTCAAATTCCACCTCGTAGCATCCAGTCGTCATTGAACAGAAAACTCCCCCGGTCGTCGGCCGGGTCACGAGGTACATGCCTGCGATGACGGCGAGCGCGGCGGGGATGGCATAAATAATTGGTGATCGCGTTTGGGGCGTGGCTTTGCTGTCGTTTGGCTGTTCGCTGTTCATCTGCGTCACTTTTCCGTGTTCTGAAATGGGCTCCAACGGTAGGCTCTTCGCCTTGGTGAGGTCAACGAATTGAGCAAGATTGCGAACGGCCTCGAACTGTAGATTGTTGGCGGGTGTGGCGGACTTTGCTGGATGTGGTGCCAACTTCGTCGGGCGCGGATAAGCCGATATGGAAAGTTCCGAGCACACCAAATCAGGATCTTCCTGATTGATCAACCGTCCTGGTCGTGCAGTTGCGCGCTGTTTGCTCATGTGACGCCGTTCATCGCTGCTGGAAACGCGAGCTCCCTGCGATGACCCGCGTTGGCACAGAGGGCGAGTGCATCACGTGTGCGACCGCGCGGTCGCGCACGGCGTCGAATCTCGCAAGCACGTGACGACGCTGTGGATGCTCGTGCGCCGCGTCTCGTGACTAACTGCTGCTTGCATCCATTAAATACCCCAAGCAGTTATGAGGTAACCGATGGTGGGTCCAACGACAGGGGTTATCGCTCGCGCCCGAGAAGCGGCCGAATTAGCACGCAACCGTGATGATTACCGTGATGATTCGGACGCACATTTTCGAATGAATTCAATGGGATAAAATCACGGCCAATAACATTGGAGAAACTATTTCTCCATGATGATTCCTTGTCGACGTGCTTCCGCGACGGCTGTCTGCCCGGAGATACTTGTCGACGTCGCGGCCGCCGATCCCGTCGAGCACGAATTCTGTGACGTTTCCTTTACCTCTCGCCCGTCCTCGTGTACGCTCTGCCCGCCCGTCATGACACCCAGCCGCCGAGACCGTATCGTTTTATCGGTATTTGCAGCCTTCTTGATATGCGTGTTCGGCTTTCATTTCGCGTGCACGTTGCTTTTCCTGACGCCGCCCAATCCGATTCGCATTGCGTTGCACGCGCCCCTCGAGCGGTATATGAACCCCCATTTCTCCCAATCTTGGCGGCTTTTCGCGCCAGAGCCGGGCGGTACGGATGCCGTCGTATGGGTTGCTTGCCGTTTTCACGAGTCGGAGTTGCTCCAGGATTCCGAATGGTTTGATATCACGACATCCCTTCACGAATATCGTTATGCGCATCGTCTTTCGCCAGGCCTCTTGCTTGCCCGTGCCCAAAAGCCACGCCTTTTCATGCTGGCGGATCCGATGCACGATGCCATCCGACGTTATGGACTTCCAAATGCCGTCATCGATGCGGCGCGAGCCGAGCTGGAAGCGACAGCGAAACGCAGATTCGAGGCTGGACAAGCGCATCTCTATCGTATTGCTTCGGCCGCCTGTGACCGCAGATTTGGCATTGGGCGCACGGCGTATGTAAAAGCGCGTTATTTGTCTCGCAAGGTGCCTGCTTTTGGCGATCGCGATTCATCTGCGCCGAACAACGCGACAAACGAATTACGTACCTACGACTTCGCATGGGCACCCTATGAGCCAGTCGATGGATACTGAAACTCGCCTACCCATGTCGTGGCTTGACGCGTTTACGCGTCCTCGCGGGACGTTTGGCCTCGCCGCATTTCGTATCGTTGCAGGAGCAACCATTCTCTTTCAATATCTCATCAATCAAGCTGAGCGACGTTTTTTATATGGCCCAAATTGTGTTTATCCTTTTCGTGACGGCACGTCCGCCGCTTTTCCATGGCTCGGTTGGGGACGTTCATATTTCTGGTTCGAATTCGTGTATCACGCGGGGATTGTATCGGCTGTCCTTTGGTTGCTCGGTTGGCGTACGCGGTTCGTGACGCCGATTCTTTACGTGTTATGGCGATCCCTCGACGATAGAAATCCCCTATTGGCGGATGGTGGCGATAACTTGGTCGCGCTATTGATGTTTTACGCGTGCTTCGCCGATGTCTCGGCCCGCGGATCCCTCGATGCTCGTTTTCGTCCACGTCGTGAACCCGCCACGCTTTTCGATAAATGCATTGGAATGCTTCACAATACCGCGCTTCTGGCCATGCTTGTCCAGGTATGCGTGCTCTACGCTGTTGCTGGTTTGACCAAGGTCCAGGGCACAGCTTGGCGAGACGGCACGGCCATCTATTATGCTTTTCGAACCGCGGAATTTTCTTGGCCTGGATTCAGTGAGCTCGTTTATTCGAGTCCGATTGTCGTGACGATATTGTCCTACGCGACTGTCGCTGTGCAGATATCGTTCCCATTCTGCGTGACGCTGAACGCGCATACGCGACGCGTGATCCTTCTCCTTGCGATTGGTTTTCACCTTGGAACCGGGGCTTTCATGGGGCTTGTCACGTTCGCGAGCTTCATGATTGCGGCGGATCTGCTCTTCATTCCGGATGAAGATTATCAGCGGTGGGGAAGGTACTTGACACGCATTCGCATGCGGTGTACGGAACTTTATGGACGTCGCCTGCGAACGGAGGAGCAAAAATGACCGCGCAACGAAGTGATTTTCCTCTGGTACTCGTAAGCGGTGCATTGCTTTTGGCGGCGACGACGTGCCTCACCGTGTCGTACGCCGATATCAACGACGCCCCGAAAAACATGGGCAAGGTGACACCGGGCAACGAGCAGCCCAAGGGGACGGGCGAGAGTTCTGCGTGGTTCGGCAAAGAGGAAGAGGAGGAAAAGCGAGAGGAAATCGAAAACGAGCGGCTTCCTGAGCGAGCAGAAGAAGCCCGTGAAGAGACCGAAGAGGAGCGCGAGAATCAGAAAAAAAGCTCGAGCGAAGATCGGCCTGGCAGCGCCGTGTTGCGCGCACATTTGGAGCTGATCAACTCCCGGAATACGGCGGCCGGTGGAGCATTCAATCCGTGCACACAATCCGTGAACTTGCCGCCTGTCAAAAGCCGGATCGAATTGCGTTTTACCAAGCGAAACGCAAACGAAACCGAAGACGTGACACGAACGATGCATGAAGTGATAAGCAGCGAAAAATGCGAAACCCAGGGGGATTTTTATATCGAACCGCAAAGCGCTCCCGCTCGCGTCATGCTCTGTCCCGACGCATGCGCTTGGGCGAAAAGCGCAACGAGTCGTCTTTCGGTGGACGTTCTCGTGACGGTTCCCTGAAATCATTTTCGACCAAGGAACATACCAGTGTTATTCGATAGCAAACTCAAAGAAGTTCTCGCGGGCATTTCGAGCCCAGGCATTGCCATTGCTATTTGCGATAGAAATCTAGTCTTATGGCAGCATACTTGTGGCTCTTCGGATTCCGACGGCAAGATTCCAGTCGACTTCGACACGCTATTCCACATCGGTTCTGTCACGCGTGCATTCACGGGTCATGCCATTTTGATTCTCCGCGACGAGGGGCTGCTCGCTTTGGATGAGCCACTCGAACACAGCATACCCGAGAGCAGCTCGTTACGATATCCCACGCTCGACAGTCCACGCATCACGCTGCGCCACCTGTTGACCCACACGTCGGGACTTCCACGCGTTATGGATCATTTGGACAAATCTACCAGGCACGACCCCGACGAACGTGAATTCTTAGGGTATCTCCCGAACCTGACGCTCGATCACGCTCCTGGAGCCGACGCAACCCATTCCGCTCTCGGATTCGCGCTTTTGGGCCTGGTGATCCAACGTAAAAGCGGAAAGCCCTACGATGTATTCGTGAAGGAACGCATTCTCGAACCACTGTCCATGGCGACGGCCACATTTTCCTCAGGGGTGATGATTGCCGATGATGGGTTAAACCTTAGCGCCCGAGAATTGGCTCGATTTGTGAATTTTCAGCTCAATGCATGGCCCCCGCGTGATGATTCCGATCCGGGGCCGTTGAAGCGCGCCTCTGTGAGAGAATCTCACTGCATTGGCGGGTTGCAGCTTCCGGGGCCGCGGCCGAAAGGTCTTGGATGGGAGTTGCTTTCGGATCGACCCCTGGAAACGATTGTCTGGCACAACGCGCGGTCTCAATGCGGACACCAGGTAGCAGTAGCCTTCGAACCCACGGTCGGAATCGGAATCATTGCATTGGGAAGCGCCCAATTCCATTCAGATCGACCTTTGCGCGCACTGCTTTGCGCGTATGCCGTTGATCACGATCTCGTCAAAGATGACCGCCGGTGACGCCGTTCGCCAGATACACCGATATGCGGGGAGGGTGATTCTCGCATTCATTGCAGTCTGGCCGCCCATTCATATCGTTCTTGCACGACATTACCATTTTTCGACGTGGCGATATGGTGGACTCGGGATGTATGCCACTCCCGATGGCCACGATAGAGACGTTTACGTATTTATGCCGTTATGCTCAGAAAATCGGGCGGTGAGTTCTAAGGGGCGCGAACTCGACGGACGACGTCTTGGCTTTTATTATGGAGTGCGTCATGGTCGTGCGGATCTTCTGCCGTCGCCCGAGATTCAATCGAATGAGCAGCGCGACCTTGCCGAAATCGTTCGGGATATTCGTTCGCTTGCCAGGCCAAGCGATTTCGAGCGTTTGGGGCGATGGGTAGACGCACGTTTCGGGATCGACAATTCGCGTGAAGCGAAGTTGGCGATTCTCGTATCGATGCCGCACATCGACACGAAAAGGAAAGTGGCCTATGCGGAGACCTTTGGTTTTGTGCGGGATCGCGACCATTGGGTGCTTTTGCCCGTCATGTCCGCCGAGCGCGCTCTCGATGATGTTGTGCGGCGGCTTGGAGCATGCCCGTGATCCGTGCGTGGCTTCGTCAAATGCAAGCGGATTTCGATGCATCCGTCGACCCGAAGCATTTCGTGTGGTTTCGACGATTTTTCCTTGGCAAATTCGTTTTTCTCGAATGGTTGTCGTATCTCGACGCTCGGGAACACAATGTCATAACGTTGGTTCAACCCATTCTTGTGAGTGTCGGGGCGCTCTTGGCGGAAAGGCAACGCGGTGCCTGGGCAGGCCCATTACTCGTGTTGTTGCTCAAGGTTGCCGCGATTGTCATCTCGGCGCCGTACACGATCAATCATGCGTTTTTCGATGCAGGCTTGCTCCTGCTATTGACGACGTATTCGTATGACACGACCCCCGCACCGCATCCATTGCGTGTCGCGCAAGCAGGTATTCTCATCGTATTCGTTCAGGCAGGGCTACAAAAGCTTGCCGCGGGTTATTACACGAGTGGCGAGTTTCTGGCAATGCGCGTGCTCTTCGACGATGGCAGTATGGGTGCACGACTTCGGTTTTTGCTTGGCGATTCCTCGACGGCGATGCCATGGCCGAGCTGGCTTGTGACGACAGACGTGGCGCTGCCCGCGTGGCAATGGACGGCGCTGGCGATAATGTCCAATGGCGTTTGGATCGCCGAAATGGGGTTGCCGATGATGGCGTTGCGAACTTCGTGGCGCTCGCGTGCCGTTGCGAGTCTCTTGCTGCTCGAGTCGGCGATATTCGTGCTGTCGGGCGAGGTAAGCTTTGGCTTTACGACGGTGGCGTGTTTGCTGGCGTTTTTTCCGCGGCATGCGCGGTGGGTGTATCCGGGAGCGTTCGTGGTGTTGGCTGTTTGCGCGGTGATGCTGGAGTGGGGGCGGGGTTGAGACGTGGTGCGGGGTGGTGCGCGAACGCCCTGTTTTCAAAGCGAACAGATGGTACACCGCGACGCGGCTAAGACACGTGATCAATAGGGTATCGTCAAAGAGCGCGTTCAAGTTCGTGCGCACTTGACGACTGTAGCGTACTGGGCGAGCATCATGGCCGTTTGGAGGCATCGATGACCGTACCGATCGAGAAGCAAGCGACTGCCGGTATTCCGACGAAGGAACAAATCAAGGTGCTGCCGCCGTTTGCTTCGCTTGGGCTGGACCGAATCACCCTTGTTTCGACTGCCAAGGCGGCGGAGCGAGTCTGCAACGATTTGGCGGGTGTGGGCTTCTGCGGATTCGATACCGAGTCGAAGGCGCTATTCAAGAAAGGGGAGGTGTCTGACGGCCCTCATTTGATCCAGCTAGCAACGCTCTACGAGGCGTGGGTCATCCAATTGCACGATTTGGATTGTCGCGGAATCATCATTGAATGGCTTCGCAGTGGCAATGTGACCAAAGCTGGTTTCGGGTTACACGACGATTGTAGGAAAATTGAGCGACAATTCGGCGTGAAGGTCGCGCGGACATTCGAGCTGAATGCAGAGTTTCGGAGACGAGGATTTTCGCATGACATAGGGGCAAAAGCCGCCGTGGCGGTGTTATTCGAGCGGCACCTCGCGAAAAGTAAGAATATAGCGAAATCGGATTGGTCCAAGCGTTTCCTCTCGGAAAGCCAATTGCACTACGCCGCAAACGACGCGTATGTCGCGGCGGTTATCTACAACGCGCTTCTGTCCGCCGGTAAAGGCATCCAAAGTTGAAGCGAGGAGTCTCGGCGTGACATTGGTTGTCTGCAAAAATATCAATGAAAATATTCGATTTGAGTCTGACACCCGGCTCTGGAA
>JANORL010001416.1:0-1630 GCA_031415295.1 Polyangiaceae bacterium
AAGACGAAAGACGAAAGACGGAAGACACCAGGTCTGTTCGCGACGACTTACAAACCGCACCAGAGTGCGTGGCTGCTTCGGAATGTGCTAGGCTCCGCTTCACCATCAGGAAAGCGAACTTTTGGCTCGTGTTTTGCGGCTTCCGCAGCCCGTTCATGCCAAATTTGCGCACGAGATCCGCGCCAGCCTGGACGAATCGGCGGAGATGGACTCCCAGGAACTCTGGCGGGCCGAGATCGAGCGTCGAACAGAGGATGTCGTCGGGGGGACCGCTGATCTCGAGGATGCGGACGTCGTGCACGAGCAGTTGACCGCCCGTCTCCGCGTCATGTCGCGGTGAAGGCGCGCCGCTCTCGGGCGCACCGATCCTATTTCCGCGACACCATCGCGATGATTCCACCGATGATCGCCACGACCGCCACCACGATCAGAGCACCGAGCCCGAATCCCACCCCGAAGATTCCTTTGATGACCTCGCACCCGCCGAGCACGAACAAGCTCGTCATGCTGAGCAGAAGCGTGGTCGCGCGTTTGAAGATCGGGTTCGGCCCCCGCGGGACATCGAGCTGAGTCGAGCCGGGGGTGCGTAGATCGGTGGTGGGAGAAGGCATTTCGTCACTCTTTCAGTCATGCAGGGCTTTGTGCCGCTCGCCATCGAGGTGGATGGTCGAGCTCTGCCCTCGCAGTATAAGGCGTGTGCCCAGTCGCGCTTAAATTTTCTGCCTCCTCTGAAGAATCTGTGGGCGGGTTTCGGTCCGACGTCTCGGGTTCGCCGCCGTTCCCGGCGGTTTTCCCCGCCCGGCAGGGCCTCCGGTTCTCCCCTCTGGTTCTCCCATAGCGTTCAACGTCGTCGTCGGGGCTGTGGACCGTGTGGAGCCAGGCCAGACGGAGCGTGATTCCTCGACGGATCCACCAACCGCCGCCGAGTCTGGAGCCGGCGGCAAACTCGTTGCAGCTTCCGCTGTTCGGCAAACTCTTCGACGAGGACGAAGCTCGTTGTTGACGGATTCAACGTGTATGCAGGTGATGCCATTGATGGTCGGGATCGCCAGCGCATCGAGCGAATGTGTCGGTATTTGGCGAGGCCGCCGATCGCGACGGCTCGATTGACCGAAGTCGGTGACGATTTGCGTTACGAATTGAAAAAAGTTTGGCGAGATGGGACGCGATTCGTGACGCTCGACCCGTACGAGTTATTGGCGCGAATCTGCGCAATGGTGCCTCCGCCGCGATTTCACATGATCCGCTTCCACGGCGTATTGGCACCGAATGCGAAGCTCTGTCTCCCCTCTCCAACGTAGTTGGAGAGGGGCCGGGGGTGAGGCGCTTCGGCGCGGCCGTACAAGCCGCCCAATGAGAATACCGCACCAAACCCATTGACCGGTGTAGGGTCAAGCGAGTCGCAACTCGTCGATCGACGCGCTGGCTGGCGTCTTTTGCGTGTCGCCTTTGCTGCGTGATACTCGACGATTGGCCATGACGGGGAGAGACTAGACCTAGATCAAGCGCTAACATAAAGCAATAAAAATTGCAATTGCATTTGCTGAATGAAGGGCATACCTCGCCATCGAGGTGATTGCCTCGTTGCTCCATTCTATTGTGCGTACCATTAGAAACCTTCTTTCGTCGG
>JANORL010001417.1:0-1980 GCA_031415295.1 Polyangiaceae bacterium
TGCTCAGCGTAATCGGAATGTAGAGCAGTTTCATCTTCGACGCTGAGCCTTCGCGCGAATACCCCGCCAACCCGTAGAGCACATTCCACCAATGCCCAACGGGCGATTGACCGAACGAGAAGAGCGGGAAGAAGTGGAACTCCCAATCGGAACCACCCGGCACCTTGCGTTCGCGGTAAAACGTATTCAACGCGAGCTGCGAAACACCGCTGGAATCTGCGAAACGGAAGAAACCGGGTAAAACGACCGTTACGCGCGACGTCGGCGAAGCAAAGTCCCAAACAAAGGGTGCAAGCACGAGGTGCGTCGAATTGTACGAGCGACCCATGTGGAAGAACGGAAAGAGATTGGCTTGCCAACCCGACGTGTCCGTATGATATCGGAACAGCGGCGTCACCCACGTATCGTCACTCAAACCGTGTCGACGAAATCGCCCATAAAATGGAAATACCACGAGGTCATTTCCGCGCGGCGAATCTTCCTTGTAGACGAATGGGAAGAGCATCTTGCGGTCGAGCCCGATGTCTGGATCCTTGTAATGCCAATACAGCGGCGAGATCATCTCGAGTTCCGTGCGACCCTTATGATGCGCATACACCCACGATGCGAACGTCGTGTGCCCCTCTTCACTCCTCGACCAATAGAAGAGCGGCGTAGCCACTCGTTTGGCATTACCCTCGTAACTGTAATGGAAGAATGGCGCGACCGTCAGGCTTTCCTTGTTTTTGCCCCACCAATGCCAATAAAACGGAGCAATGTGTCGGCTGTCGCCTTCTTTGTTGTGCGTGCGAATGTACGGGCCCCAAACGTTCGTGTAACTCTCGCCCGCATCATAATAACGATAATAATGGAGCAACGGCGGGATGATTTCGTATTCCGTCGACTCGTTGCGCCCATAAAAATAAAGCGGCGCAATGCCCAAGTCGATATCGTCGGCAGTACGCGCATCACACGCTGGACCACCTTTCCATCGGCAAAACATAGGACCAACCACGTTCAGCCCGTCGTGATCCGAATGCCGCGTAAATGTGAGCAGCGGCGGAATGTGTAAATACCCGCTACCACCTTTGCGTCCTTCGAAAAGCAGCGGCGGCAACCAATTCATGTGCTTTGCTGGAGACTTTGCCGTCGGTTCACTTTCCGAATGAAGAAAAGGCCCGAAGACCGTCGTCCGCGTTTGTTTTTCCTTAAAACGCCAATACAACGGAAACAAAATATCGGTTTCGATGTTCGGCGCGCGACGGTTGTAATAAAACAAGCCGTACAAGCTCGAGCGATCGTCCTTTTTCTTCCATTCCGCCCATAAAGGGAACAACGTTCGGAATTGACGATCCTTCGTGCGCTCGGAATACCAAAGTCCGTAAAACTGCCGCTCGACGACTTCACCTGTCGATTTCGCAATTGCCGCAGCACTCGTACCAATTTGTGCCGCTACCGCCGCCGGTACCTCGAGCGGCTCTTGCGGAAGCGTGGGTTCTTGCGTGGTGAGCGGAGAAAGTTCATCCGAGCCCGACGCCGCATGAGACTCGGGCTGATCCGGCTGTGCCTTCGGCTTCTTTGCTCCACTGCTCGGAGGAGGTCCCGTCATGCCCCCAGGCATGCCCGTTTGTCCCAAAGCGGACGGCGCCAACATCAGGCCAGCAAGTGCTAGCCCAACGAACAAAACGTGTTTCCGAAGCGGCTTGCCCGTCACGCCTTGTCCTGCCGATGTTCAATGGGTGTCTTAACTCCAAGGTATTGCGCCAGCGTGGCAGCAACATCGTCGATCGGCACGGAGACTTGTATGCGCATGCCGAGGTCCTTGATTGTCGTCACTCCGCGCGCGATTTCGTCTTCGCCAATAATCACGCAGTAACGCGCCCCGACTGACACCGCGCGATTAAGCATCACCTTGATTTTACCGACACGACTTTCGACCTCTGTGCGGACACCAAGTCGTCGCAAATCACGCCCAAGCACGATCGCTCTGCTCGCGCATGT
>JANORL010001418.1:0-3367 GCA_031415295.1 Polyangiaceae bacterium
ATTGTGCAAGGCTGGCAAATGCACAGTCGAATGCGGTCCAGAAAAACCTTGTAATGATGGAAGTCCGTGTACCGAGGACATTTGCAATGCGGGCACGGGCGTGTGCTCCTTTGCCGTGCTCGATGGTTTGCCCACGCCCAATTGGGTGCCCATCGTCGGGGACTGTTCGCAACAAATTTGCGTCAATGGTAAGAACGAGAAGATTGCCGATGACGCCGACTTGCCGAATGACAGCAATTCATGCACCAAAGACTCTTGCGACAAAGGATCGCCGGTCCAGACTCCCGTAAATGGCGGGGCCCCATGTATGTTGGTTGGTGGAACTGGCGCCTGTAACAATTCGGGCCAATGTATCGGTTGCAATGCGCCGGCAGATTGTCCCGCAATCATCCCCGTGAATCCGTGTAAGCAACGGACGTGCACCGTCGGCGTATGCGGTGTGATGGATTTGGACAAGGTCGACGTGCCATCAACGTCGGGTGATTGCAAGAAGACAACTTGTAACGCTGGCGCTCCGGCGGAACAGATTGACAACAATGACGTTCCCATCGATGGCAATCTTTGCACGAAGGACCTTTGCACCACCGGAACGCCTGGGAATCCCCCGGAGATGATGGGGTTCAATTGTGGTGGTACATTGACGTGTAACGGCGCGGGTCAATGCACTGGTTGTACCACCGACGCAGATTGCGGAACGGATGATGACTGCAAGGATTACTCCTGCTCGATGAGCAATTGCAACATCAAGTATGCGGCTGCCAATATGCCGATCTCCACGGGACAAACCATTGGCGATTGCAAGGTCAAGGTTTGTGACGGAGCGGGTAATGTCACGACTTCCATCGACATGGCTGACATACCGAATGACACGCTTGAATGCACCGATGACAGTTGCAGCGCAGATGGCACGCCTTCCAACATGCTACTGGCGCTGAATACCGCATGCACTCAAAATGGTGGAACGGTTTGCGATGGACTTGGCGCGTGCCTTAAGATCGGCGGCGCGGATTGCACGATGGGGGCGCAATGCTTGACTGGCTTCTGCACCGACGGCGTTTGTTGTGCGGGTGCGTGCACGAGTGAATGTACGGCGTGTAACGTGATGGGCAGCGCTGGCATGTGTGCAAACGTGCCAACGAATAGCGACGATGCTCCGCTTTGTACTGGCACGAATTCTTGCGACGGAATGGGCGTCTGCAAACGTGACAATGGTCAAGCGTGTGGCATGGCTGCCGATTGTTCCAGCGGGTTTTGCGCGGATGGCGTTTGTTGCAATGCACTCTGCAATGATACGTGTAAATCGTGTAACCTTGTAGGCTCCGTCGGCGTTTGCACGTTGTCTCCCAATGATACCGTGGATCCTACGGGCGCTGCGCCGTGCAACAATCCGTATCGATGCGATGGAAACGGAGCTTGCAAAGGGCTCAATAGCGTCACGTGTACAGTACCGACCGATTGTTTGAGCGGCTATTGCGCGGACGGTTATTGTTGCAACAACGTCTGCACGCAGCTCTGCAAGGCTTGTTCGGGGGCATTGACGGGTGGCAGCAATGGCAGTTGTTTGTCCATTCTCAATGGCACCGATCCGCAAAACGAGTGTCCGGCCGGCAATTGCAATGGGTCGGGCACTTGTTCAGGCGGCGTTGGAAGTCAAGCCAATGGCACCGTATGCACGGCCGCTGGTCAATGCTCCAGCGGTTTCTGCATCGATGGCGTTTGTTGCGGCACTGGGTGTACCGAAACGTGCAAGACATGCAATCGGTCTGGTTTCGCCGGTGCTTGTGTGGACGTACCCAATACCCTAGCCGACAATACCGCGACCGTGCCGTGCAATGGCGGGGACTTTTGCGATGGCGCTGGTGTTTGCAAGCAAGTCAATGGTCGACCGTGCATGGCGACGAATCAGTGTCAAAGCAACCATTGCGTCGACGGCTTCTGTTGCAACAACATATGCAATCTGACCTGTCAGTCGTGTTCGGCGGCGCTCAATGTTGCTGGCGTCGATGGCTCTTGTGGCCCCACCAAAGCGGGAGCCGAAAGCAATAACGAGTGTCCCAACGGGACATGCAACGGCGCGGGCGTATGCACGCCGTAGTTCGTCGCCAAGCGTTTGTCCAGTCGTGAGCCCGTGCGCTCCGTTCGTTCCGCCGAACCTGCGCGACCCACGCACGACTCATCCTTCAAATTTCTTCAACTTTTTTCTTGACAACCTCCACGTTTGGCACCACCAGGTTTGTCTATGACGCAGGTCGTTCGGTGAAACGGGCGAACTGGCTTTGTGCGTTCGACGCGTGAGCGTCGAACGAGACAGGAGTTGCGGTTATGGCGGCGACAGCGTTGCACGATGACCAGGACGAAACGACGCTCGAGGAAGGCGCGGTTCCCCGCAAACGCGCCCACTTGACACTCCTAGCCCGTTCAGGCAAGGTGGGCTCCATGCAGTCCCTCCGGAAGCCGAAAGTCCGGGAGTCCGAGCCATCGACGCCATCGTCTTTGCCGTCGTCACCTTCAACGAGCGACGGTTTGCCCGAGTCGGGCGAACGTCTAAAAGCTTGGGACCCAGGACCTCTTAGCAACGAGCCGGAGATGGAAGGTGTATTCCACGTACTAACCTTTTTCTATCTCATGTCGAGCCTTCGTTGGTTTTGGCGCGAGAAAAAGAATTGGTTTGCCATAGGAAACTTGAGCGTCTTTTATCCGGAATACTCGAGCGAAACGGGGCGCACGGTTCGGAAGAAGCTTCGGTTTCGGGGCCCAGATTTTTTCGTTGCGCTTGGTGTCGACCCCAATTTGCCTCGTAACAGTTGGGTCGTGGAGCGCGAGGGCAAATACCCGGACATCATCGTCGAAATTCTCTCAAAAAGTACCGCGAAAAAGGATCGTGGCGAAAAGAAGACAATCTACGAACGGATCTTCAAGACGCACGAATACTTCCTCTTCGATCCGGAAAAGTTTACCGTCGAAGGGTTTCGTTTGGCCAAAGGCCGGTATCACGCCATAACGCCTGATACACGTGGTCGATTGTGGAGTGAACGTCTCGAACTATCGTTTGGCATGCACGGCGATCACTTGCGGTTCTTTACCCCCGAAGGATCTCTCGTGCCATTGCCTGACGAAGCCGCCGCCGAAGCCATGATGGAGCGAGAATCTGCACGGATTCAGGCAAAGTTCGCCGAAAAAGAAAATGAACGACTCACGCGCGTCAACGATAGTCTTACAACGGATCGAGCCCACTTCGTTGTAGAACGAAAAAAACTAGCGGACAAAAACGAACGCCTCGCCGCTAAACTCCGCTCCCTCGGTATCGATCCAGACAAACTCGACTAGAAGCCCGTTTCATCTTGTATCGACCGCATCGCGGTCGATA
>JANORL010001419.1:0-2089 GCA_031415295.1 Polyangiaceae bacterium
GGAGTAGGTGCGAGGCAAAAATGGTTTGGCGGGGTTTCTCTGTTTTCAGTCTACGATGCGCCTTCGACGAGGTCCATCACCTGCGGTCGATTGTCTTCGTGCTAGTCGCGCTTTCGGGCGATACCTTGCAGAATGGCGTCGTTGACTTCGCCTTCGGCTGCGGCTTCGAGGACCGCGCGAAAGTTGTCGTCGGCGCACGTGTCGGCGGCAATGCGAATGCACGGCGTATCCGAGGGACTCGCAATGCGCAATAACATGGCCGCACCGACGCGACGTTCGGGGTCTTCTTCCGGATTTGCCAGCATTCCTCGTAATGCTTCGGGCGTAATTGCGGTGTGACGATATCCCGCGTCTTTCGTCAAGGCTCGCAAGGATTTTTGCCATTCCGAGGCAGATCGAGCGCCGCGCTCGAGAAGTTCTCCCAGCGCCAGGTCCCCTTCGTCCCCATCAGGCGCATCGCGTGCAGCTTTGATACGACTTGCCGCAGCGCGCACCAACGCTGGCTCACCACGTGCAATCACGCGACCTCTTAATCGCAGCTCGCTACCTTTGGCCACGGCCGAGCCCCACGATGCAAAAGGGAAATACTCTTTACCAAAAGAACGGCAAACGACGAATCCTTCTTTTCCAATCACAATTTCCGGCGGACGGCGCGCCCGAACGACGAGCATGGTGCCGATTGTCGCGACGAATGCCAAAATCAACCGTGGCGCATCGTCGAGCGGAACCCCCAGCCAATTGCACGCCTTCACCACGGCCCATCCAACAATCAGCATCGCGGGCAATGCCGCACATCCTGCAGCGAGCTGACGTTGTTGCGAAGCGAGCCGCATGGTGACGCGGTGTTCATCCAGGCCAAACCCCAGGTGTTCGATGATGGCGTTCGCCGATTGGACATGGGGCGTTACGATACGCAGCACATTACCATTCGTCAGCGTGAATTCGACACCACACTCCGCATGCGGAACGACGAACGCTCCCACGATTCTGGCGCGCTCAATGATGCGTTTACTGGCGTTTCTGTGAATCTCGATCCCCCGGGCACTCACACGCAACTGAACATCCGACATTTCGGGCAAAGAAATGGCCAGACTCAAGAAGGCGAACAGCGGGCACGCTGCAAACCCGCACAAAAGCACCAACATGTCTCCCATAATTGGGAGCGCCTCTTCATATCCCAAATGGCTTCGCCAAAGGGTTAATGTGCCCAAATAGAGGAGCGCAAGCAGCGGACTCAGCAGACTCGCGAGCGTAAACCAATGCGCCAAACCAACACGCCGATCGATGACCGTTGCTTCTATGGCCGAAGGTATTCGATGCTGATGCTCGGACGGTAGATCTCCTGCCACGTTAGAGACTGTACAGGACGTCCGATATGTTTTGCAAGGCTCAACGCGTGCGGAGCGACGGCATAAACGCGAGTGCGAGATCTCGGCGTGGCGAGCTGCACGCAACGCTGCAGGCGCGCGAAGTTAATAGATGTTCGACGTCGTGCGCGCTCGACAAAAGATGCGGCACGCTCTTACGCCAATCAGAGCACTGTTTTGGGGTTGATCGGAGGCACCTTCAACGAGGTCCATGCAATCGTGGCCAACGTCCCCTCAACCCGATACCGCTTCTCCCTCGCCGTAAACGTCAACGGCCCGCGCAGCATCGCCTCCATCACGCGATGCGCCGCTTCGGGATGCCGCGCCAATAGCCCGTGCAAATCCTTCAATCGTTCGCGATCTTTTCGCTCGATGTCGACGCCTTGCGTATTCGTCGCCAACGGTGACGCTCGTGCAGCTTCGAGGCACGCGTTCAATTCAGCGAGCCGTTTTTCCCGCTCGGCAATCATTCGCAAAACAAGGTCCGGCTTCTCATTTACCGCAACGAGCGCATTTCCGAGCCGTTCGTGTTCCACATTGATCACCGCGATCTGCGCTTCGATTGCTGGCACTTCGCTTGCCGAATTCTCCACACGATCGCCCATTCTGCGACGCAATTTGTCAATCGTCAACGTTATCAATTCTTCGTCGATTACGTTCGACCGAATCCACTCGACACTGGTGGAATCGACTTCCTTGACCGGTCGACGCAAACCATTACG
>JANORL010001420.1:0-6963 GCA_031415295.1 Polyangiaceae bacterium
GCGGCGGGGCCCCGCTGTTTGAGCCCGCGCTTTGGCGGGCGAGTTCGGGGTGCCGCTGGTGCTGAGAAATCATGCACCCCAAAGCGCAACCCACCAAGGGCTAGCGGCGTGTTAGGGCTTCGCCGTTTGTCCCGCCAACAATTCCGTTGCAATCGCGCGAATTCGCGGCTCCGTGTCCTTCGCCGCGACTTCCCGCAAGACAGCCTCGGCCGCGACTTTGTCGAGTGCGACGAGCGATCGTAGCGCTGGTTCACGAACGAGTGCATATTCGTCTGTTTTGGCCATCATCGCCAAGGTTTCTGCCGCAATCTTTGAATCGGAACCGGTACCAAGTCGCCCAAGGGCTTCTGCTGCCCGTACTCGCAATGGCCAGCTTTGCGCTTCGCGACCCACTTTCGCGACGGCTGCCAGCGTTCCAGCGTTCTTGACGCTTCCAATCGCCGCCAATGCCGCTCGGCGCACGCTTTCTTCCGGATCGGCCAATGCGTCGACGATCGCTGATTGAGCGATTCCTTCAGGCCTTTGCGCCAAGAATTCGACCGCTCGGGTGCGCACTTCAATCGCCGGATGGCGCACCAGGGCCACGAATGCCGGGACAACCGACACGGCAATACGTTCGATGGTGTCCGTGGCAGGTTTTTTCGCCGCCGCATCCAAAACATCGTCCGCAGCAAGCAACGGTACCAGCGTCGGCGTCGCCCCGCCGGCCAGCAATGCATCCGCGACGACGCGTGCCCGATCGGGTGATGTGGACGCCGCGGCAATGGCGGCGCGTTCCAAGGACGGACCAAGCGCGACCAACGCCCGCGCCCGATCGACCGCCAGCGATGGATCGGCGGCAAGACCCGTGAGAATCTCGCGTATCGATAACGTTCCCGTGGGCACGGGCAACGCTTCACCCGTCCGGGTAAAGTTTTTCGTGGCCAACGAAGTCGCTGCGGATGCAGCCGTTCGCCGCATGGATTCATCCGTCGAAAAGAGGTTCGCTGCAATGGAGTCCGCGATGGCTGTCGTTTGCCCGGCGTCCGTACCTTTCGACAAACGAGCCAAGGCAATAAGCGCCGCTTGTCGGAGCAAAATGTCATTGGAATCCGCCAGCGCGACGAGCAACTGCATATCGTTCTGCTGTACAAAGCCCATTTCCGCCAGTGCGTGCATTGCTGCGGCGCGTGCTGTGGCGCCTGCTTCGGGAGCACGAGCCAGCGCGGACAATTGCGGTACGTATTTCTTGTCGTGCGTCAGTCCAAGTCCTAACGCGGCAACCCCACGAATCTCCGGGCTGCTCGATGCCAGCAGTTTGACCAGCAATGGTTGCGCTTTGGCATCTCCCATGCGTGCGACGCCCCATGCCGCGGCCACGGCAATCGCATCACTCGGTAGAATCGACGAACCTGCATCCTTCGGCGCGAGCATCGATTCGTATTTCGGCAAAATGGCGGGGTCACGCAATGCACCGCACGCAATCATCGCGCGTATGCGTAACGTCTTGTCGGCTTGCCCTGTCGCATAATTGTACAGTGCCGGCCCGGCGCTCTTGTTTTGCACGTAGGCCAATACTTCGATGGCGATTTTCTGCTGCGATTCCTTGTCGTCCGACAGCGCGTCCAGCAATGGTTTTACCGCGCGCGATCCAATTTTGGATAGTTCCGTTTTCGCCGTTTGTGCAGCCGGAGACGTACCTCCTTCGTGACGCGCTCGTTGCACCAATGGCAGAGTCATTGCCCCGTACAATTCCACGAGCAACCTTCGATAAAGTGGTTTCTGCGGATTGCCCACGGCCACGGGCAAAAGTTCCCGTTCGAGCGTATCGAGCGTATTTTTGCCCAAATTGATCTGCATACTCAGCCGTGCAGCCCGGGCCACCAGTTCTTCATCGGGGCTCGACCGTACGACACGTCGAAAAAGTCGATCCGCTTCGTCGACTTGACCACTCGAAAGAAGCAGTTCCGCGAGATCAAAATACACCGGGAACAGTCGGTCATTTTTCGCTAAGGCTTGCCGATATTCGCCAATCGCATGCGTAAAATCTTGCCGTCGTCGATACATGTCCCCTAGTTTTTGATGCCCATTGGCATCTTCGGGCGACAATTCCACCGCACGAGCAGCATATTTGATCGCGTCGTCGTCGCGGTACAATTCGGCAGCATATTGCGCCATGCGCTGGTAAAACTCGCGCGCTCGTTTCGGATTGACTTCAACGAGTTTGGCCAGGATATCGATGGCTCCCAGCATGTTTTGCTGCACGACGAGAATTCGTTCGAGCGCCAGCAGGGATTCTTCGTCACCGGGCGCGAGCTCCGTGACTTTGCGCAACGTCGCTTCGGCGTCGGGCAAACGTTGCAATCGCCGTTGGACTTCCGCAAGCAATCGGCCCGCTTCGATATCTGGCGGAGTTTGTTGAAAACGTTGCTGCAATGGCCCAATGCGACTCGGTAGTTCGTGCGCCAACGACCACAACGTTACAATGTGCGTCCGCGCTTCGCGGGCCAAGAGTTTGTCCGTGTCTCCCGCCGCGACGAGCAATTCTTCCCAAATCTGTCGCGCTTCGGCATATCGTTGCGGCGCACTTCCAAGCGTCGCTGCCGTTCGTTCAATCGCCACGGCGAGGTTTTTCTTGTACCTCACGTTCGTCGGCTCAACCGACACGGCTTCGCGCATGGCTGCGAGCGCTTCGAGCGGCATGTCGTGATCGAGGTACACTTCGCCCAATTGGCTGGCCGCTTTGCCTCGATTGGGAATGATGGTTTTGATACGCGCCCACGTCTCGAGCGCTTTTTTCTTGTCCCCCGCCTGATAATACCGATCCCCAAGATCCACGATGTACGTCGGGTCGCCACCAGATGCGCCAGCGAGTTTTTGCAAAACTTTGAGCGCTCGGTCTTTTTCTTCAATTCGTTCGTAAAAATCTGAAATGGCCGCCAGGATCTCCGGCTCATTGCTCGTGCGCGCTTCGAGTTCCGTGAGCAGTTTCAACGCTTTGGGTCGATCTCCGCGTTGAATCAAGGTTTCACACAACTCGAATACGAAATCCGGATTCCCGGGAGCTGCTTTGATCAACGCTTCGTATTCTTTGATCGCGGCATCGAGTTCCCCAGCTGTTTGCAGCAAATGAACGAGACGCAAACGAACATCGATTTGGCGCGTATCCGCAGCCAAAACCTTGCGATATGTGGTTATCGCTTTCTCGACTTCGCCCGTTTCTTCGTACAACCCGCCCAGCGTAGACAGACGTTGCGAATCCGTTGCTTTTTCCGCTTCGAGAATGGGAATCAATTCCGACAGCTTCCCTTCCGCACGGAAAGCGTCAGTCATGATGAGCAGAATTTCCGACCGAACACCCGCGGCACTTCCCGCAATCGCCAATCCGCGCTTCAACGTCGTCAGCGCTTCTTCGATTTTCTTCTGCTTGGCCAGAACCTGACCCAAATCACGCAATGCCGGTGCAAGCGCTCGATTGTCACCCGCCGCAGCTTTTACCAATTCTCGGAATTCAACTTCGGCCTTTTCGTACAGTCCGCGACCGAGTAGTTCCCGTCCGAGTTCCGCTTTGACGAACAACGAGCCTTGCGCAGACTTGACCAGAGCTTCGTGGTATTTTTTTGCCGCTTCGTACTCTTTCAAATCCAGACACAATCCAAGCAATGTACGCGTCGTTTGATCCCAATCCGGCCCGGGCTTCAAAAGCTTTAATGCACTTTCGTAAGTCACGCGGGCGTTGGTCTTGTCCCCGCGTTCCGACTCCAAATTCGCGAGCGCCAGCATCGCATTGGGTTCATCGGGACGCTCGGCAATCGCCGTGCGATACATTTTAATCGCCTCTTCAGGCCGGCCATCTTGTTTATAAATGCCTGCCAAGGCTACTTTCGACGCCCACGCATCGGGCGTCGTCGCCGCCGCTCGTTTCTCGAATTCTTCAATGAGCTTTTTGATGTTGCCGTCTCGCTCACGATAAAGCTGCGACAACCTTTGTAACGGAAATGGCGCGGAGGGCTGTGAAAGCACAATCGCCGCGTACCGCGCTATCAACGCATCCGACGAAGGACCCTTGCCGGCGGAAGCGCCGTCCTCCCCAGGCTTCGGCTTCGGTAACGCGGGTTTGCCCGGCCCAGGAGGCTGAGGCTTGGGCTTCGGCTTTCGGTTGCGTCCTGTCGGATCAAAATCCGCCGCGGCATCTCTTGGGGCGAGACAAACCGCCGTGAACAATGTTGTACCGAGCAGCAAACACCCAGCAAATACGTGTGAACGCACGCGCCGAGACTACCACGCAAATGCTCAGCGAGCCCCTACGAAGTTGCACCGTTCGCATGTCGAACGATGTCGCCGTCGACGAACGACGCCCATCGAGGTGCACGTGTCGTGCCGTGCATGACGAAGGACTGACTCGATCCGGTAACACGCCTAGCGAGCGCGATGCTTACAGAACGCGTGTCGATGGGCAGTGGCGATTTTTCGCATCGTAGGGGAGGTTTGCCCGCGGAGGCCGCTTGCGAACGAAACAGACTGGACGATCGGCGAGCGCTCCGTCGACAAACGCACACACGGCAGGCGTGTTGAAACGAATGGTTTGGAAAGGCGAAGGGTTTGGCAAAGATGATGTTGCGTCGAGCGTAAAGATGGACCATGAAGCCGTGGCGTCCGGACAGACCCACGTGTGCCCGACGAAACCCCAGAGGTTTCGTCGGGACAAACACCAGCATCGTCACCTATCGGGGTTGCACATGAGTAACGAGCGGAAGCGTCAGAAGAAGCGCGAGCAGCAAAAAAAGAAGCGTGAGGCCATCAAGACAAGGATCCGCAAGCAGCAGGGAGGACTGGCGATCAGTTCGGAAGGAGTGATCCGCCAGGCCGCTTTGTGTCCTTTCGGTCCAGCCTTTGTGAGTCCCGGCTGGGACGATATTGAAGAGCAAGCTGCGCTGACCCTCGTCAGCGTCGTCATCACGAGGAAGCTTCCGGACAACCGCCTCGTCGTGGGGGTAGCTATGGTCGATCGCACTTGCCTTGGGATCAAGAGCGCCTTCGCGACGCCTCCTATGGGTTCGTCCGAGCTTGCTGCATTCCTGGATTCTGTCGGCGAGTTTTATGACGACGATATGGAGCAGTGCGATCCGCTCATTGTCCAGTCGATCGTCTTTCATGCCATCGACTTTGCCCGCTCGCTTGGCTTCCCGCCTGATTCAGATTTTCCCGCGCCACTTTTCGGCCCGCGCCCCAATATGCTTATCGACACCCCGCACGCCCGCCCTGCGAGGCCAATCTATTTCCCTGGTCCTCACGACAACGCTCCGCGGATCATTGCGCAACTCGAGCGTGCGGTAGGCAGGGGCAACTTTGGCTTCACGTTTGAAGAACGTGCGTTGCCGATCCCCGATGGACCACCCATGGAGCTCCACTACGAAGTGTGCATAGAAGGCGACGAAGAAGACCATCGTTAAGGGACTGGGCTCTGGGGCTCATGTTTCGGCGGGAGGATGCAACCTGGCAGCGGCGAGGAACGCAACACGCAAAACGGACGGGTGCGATTCACCAGTTTGCATCGAGGAATTCCAGTCCGGACTCCTCGGGAATCACTTCGCGCCAAGCATTGCACGCTTCTTTGAATTTATTTTCTGTCGAAAAGTTTTCTTCGAAAAATTGTCCCGTACGGGGATCGTACCCGAAAAGAAATCCATGGTCCGGGACGATTTTGAGAAAAGGTTCCGTCCATCGAGGCATGGTTTTCGAGTATTCTTGGAGAAAGGAGCGAATGCGTTCGAACAACGAAACGATTTCATTCTGTCCGAGTTCGTTGTCAATGGGTTTGCACGAACTGGGGAATGAGATTGGTTTTTCCTCCTCTTTTCGAATCCGAAACAATTTGGGTTCTGCCCTGTCCGCGTAATTCGTGATTCGGAACATGTAGCGGAATTCTTGGTTGTTTCGGTGGATTCCCATTTTGAAAGGGAAGTCGAACGACCCCTTTCCAGAATCGTAGAAGTGGCCATGCGGCCCAGTGAGCGTCGTCAAGACGGCGTAGACGAGTGGCAAGCGAAAATCGGCTGTCGTCAAGTCGGTCGTTATCCCGTCCCATTGATTCAAATCGATTTTGAGGCTGTTCAAGTGCGCACGGTTGTAATAGTGGTCATCAGAGCGGCGAAGGATGACGACCACCTGGGCTTCCGGCAATTCGATCGAGATTGGATCGGAGCAAAGGCGTTTCATGACAAACCTTTAGCATAAAGTGCGAATTGCAGTTTCCCTCGAGCGTTCATTTGTACGTGGAATGGCACTCCTTGCACGTGGCTTTGATCTCGCCGAGTGTAGTGCTCGCCTTCGCGACATCCTTCGACGCTGCCGCCTCACCGAGCGCCTTCGCCTTCTCGCCAAGCCGATCGGCGAGAGCGTCAAAACCAGAACCCTTTGTAAAATCTTTCGTTTTCTTCGATGTCGACTGAAGACGCGTCGCCATTTCCGTGAATGCCGTCCAGTCCGCGTCGGAATAGCTTGACTCCCCCGCCTTCTTGAATTGCGGATCCGCGATCGTCGCCTGGTTATCCATGACCTCGGCGAGCGTTTTTAAGGCCGGGATAGCGTCGATCGGCGTATTCATCATCGGCGGGCCACAGCTCGCGAGCGCCAATATAGCGGGGAACATCAACAGAACGAGAGGTTGAGCGGGAGTCTTCATTACCAGGCAATTTACCCTAAGCCCAGGCGTTCGTACACAGAAATTTTCGATGCTCCTCCGGAAACTGGTGGGTTTGCGTCGTTGGGCATGCATTCCCATGGGTTCACCCCGCGTCGTCGTCATCGTCGTCTATATGCAGTTCTGGCAACATGCGCTCGTGCAGAATGCGGATGATCAGGATGTCGCTGCCGTCACGCCGGGAGCGTCTGCCTTTTCCTTTGTGGCCTTCGAGCTTTCCCATTCACGCAAAAGCTTGTGCAACGCATCGGTGCAAGCCCTGTCGAGCCGCTACGAACTTG
>JANORL010001421.1:0-2703 GCA_031415295.1 Polyangiaceae bacterium
CCAATTTGCAAACTGAACGGCGTTCTAGAGAGCTCGCCGTAAGAAAAGATCTTCCAACGTCTCGCGACGTGGCGCGACTTCGATGACCTGCGCACCACCGTCGAGAGCCGCCCGTAACGTATCCGCAACCTGCTTGTCGCCTTCGACTTCGATCACCACGACATCCGCTCGTGCGTGCACGCGACAACCCGCCGTCTCCAACGTGTTTCGCAACGAATCGGACATGCCCGCAACGGTGATGTCCGTACGCAAAACATCGCCGCGCAAGAGCTTACGAAGCGCTCCGCTGACGACGACCTGACCCTCGCGAAGAATCGTGACGCGATCACACATTGCTTCGACATCGTTGAGAAGGTGCGTCGAGAAAAAGATGGTACGTCCTGACGCACGCTCCTCGAGAATGATGTCGCGGACCTCTTTGCGCCCGACCGGATCGAGACCACTCATGGGTTCGTCGAGGATGAGTAGTTCGGGATCAGAAACCAACGCGGCAGCGAGGCCCGTACGTTGAAGCATGCCTTTTGACAGACGCCGCACGGGACGATCTGCGGCGTACGCGATGCCCACTTTGGTCAGGATGGTCATCGCGCGGTCGGCCAACGATGTTCCGGTCAGTCCGGACAAACGACCGCACAACGTCACGAATTCACGAGGCGTGAGGTACGGGTAGACGTAAGGGTTTTCCGGGAGAAACCCAATGCGCTGACGCGCTTCGGCACTCGGTACTCGCGCGCCGAACAAGTAGGCTTCACCGCCCGTGGGCTGAATCAAACCGGTGAGCATCTTGATCGTGGTGGTTTTACCGGCCCCGTTTGGACCTAGAAACCCAAAGATCTCACCGCGACGAACTTCGAACGAAACGTTTTTGACCGCTTCGACTCGACGACCAAAAAAACCGATTCGAAACGTCTTCCGCAACGATCGAACATCGATGAGCTTCTCGCCAGCGGATTGTTTGTCGTCCGTGACGTCGTCCTGGTCGTTGGACGGTTCGATCGTGGCGACTTGTTCTTCGCTCACGTCCCCTCCTCGACGATAGCTTCGCTCATACGAACTCCGGACGAGCTTTGGTACTCATGCAACTTGTACTGGATCTTGCGCGGACTGATCCCGAGGATCGATGCCGCTTTGGACGTTGATCCCTTGCAAGCTTCAAGCGTCTTTAGGATGGCGAATCGTTCGAGATCGTAGATGGTGCTCCCTGGGATCGGCGGCGCCGACACTTGAGAAGCGGTGGCATCGAGTGATGCAGGCAGGTGCCGAGATTCGATACGCGTGGTGTCACAAAGAACGACGGCTCGTTCGATGACGTTCTCGAGTTCGCGAACGTTGCCTGGCCAGGTGTGAGCCGAAAGTGCGGACAAAGCTTCGTCGGTAAAACCCTCGATCCGCTTGCCGTTTTCTTCGGCGTAACGTCCCAAGAAAAACATCGCGAGTTCGGCGATGTCACTCGCGCGCTGTCGCAGCGGCGGGATCTCGAGCGTTACGACGTTGAGACGGTAATAGAGGTCTTCGCGAAACACTCCGTCTGTAATGCGCTGCCGAAGGTCTCGGTTTGTCGCGGCAATCACGCGTACGTCGATCTTCAGCGTTTCGTTTCCACCCACGCGTTCAAAGGTGCGTTCTTGAAGGAACCGCAACAGCTTGATCTGAATCGATGGCGGGATCTCGCTCACTTCATCGAGGAACAAAGTTCCTCCGCTGGCGAGTTCAAACCGTCCTTCGCGTCGACCCACTGCCCCCGTGAAAGCTCCACGCTCGTGACCGAAGAGTTCGCTTTCGAGCAGCGATTCACTGAGAGCTGCGCAATTGAGGCGAACGAGTGGAGCTTTCGATCGCGGGCTGTTGCGATGGATCATCTCGGCGATGAGTTCCTTGCCTGTGCCCGTTTCCCCGAAGATGAGCACGCTGGCCCGACTGGGAGCGACTTGTTCCACCATCCGCAAGAGTTTGACCATGCTCGGGTGGTTCGCGATGACGTGTCCAAACGCGTTGCGTTCGCGGAGCTTTTGTCGCAGGCGTGAATTTTCCTGCAGCAAGCGAGCTCGTTCGACGGCTCGTTCGACGACGGCGTCGAGCACCTGAAAATCGAGCGGTTTGGTCAAGTAGTGGTAGGCGCCTTTTTTGACGGCTTCCACAGCACTCGAGATGGTTCCAAAAGCAGTCATCACGACGAATGTCGCGGAGATGTTTGCTTCTTGCGCCTTCTCCATGAGGCCGATGCCATCGAGGCCCGGCATTTTCAGATCCGTGAGCACGACGTCGGGGGCAAACTCTTCGAGTTTGCCGAGGGCCTTGAAGCCGTCGGCTGCGGTCTCCGTGGTGTACCCCTCTTCCCGCAGGATCTCGGCTAGAGCTGCTCGAGCGTTTGCCTCGTCATCGACTATGAGAATTCGGCCGCGCGGCGCCATATGATGGGGCCTTTCGTAGCATGAGCACGAAACGAACTTACGAGACGTTGAAGGATAGTTTCTGCTTTTTCGAGCAGAATGGTACAAGGGACACCGAGGCCGGTCCCGTGGGGGGACCCCTTCTTTCGCCGTTCGAGGGTCGATGCGTACGCTTGTGAACCTCCGCTTTGCCGAGCCGATGGTGCTTGTGGCACTTACCGCGCTGCCTGTGGCTTTTTGCCTCGCGATCTCCGCGGATGCCGCCGCCCAACAGCAGCCGCCCTTCGGCCCTCAGCCAGGTCCTTTTGGGCCT
>JANORL010001422.1:0-4810 GCA_031415295.1 Polyangiaceae bacterium
CCATGGCCAACGGTACGCTTTGACTCCCGTTGACCCGAAGTGGGAGCCCAGTGCGGGAAATCCGCTCGCTGGGCTCTGTCCGGGGGGCGACCCGAAAGGGTCGTCCCTACCGGCACAGGCGCGATTCGGAACCTGCGCGTATCTTAACGCCTATGGGGCCAGGGGGTGAGGTGCGCTACGGGGCCGTATGCGCATTGGATTGAAAGTCCCGCAGTAGTACTAATACGCGCAAACCTCTGTCGACGTGAGGAGCTTGCAAACCATGGTGTCGCATGCGAGCGTCCCTAAGCATTGGATCATATCGCTACAAACGCCTCCTTCGACGGGGCGCTTGCGGCACGTTCCTGCATCGCAATAGGCGTAATCCATGCATGCACCCACTTCGTTACACGGCTTTCCGTCGCCAGGAAGGGCAACGCATTTTCTATCCATTGGGTGGCAATAATCGTCGTATCGGATGCATCCACCGGCTTCTAGGGCCGGATTGCAAGCTGCTCCGCGGTTCGAAAGCAGATAACATGTCGGAAGACTGCCCTTGACGTCACATCGTTGCCCTTCTTTGCATTGCCCCTGGGCATCACATGCGTCGCCATTGTCTTTACGCGCTTGGCACGTGGGTGGCATAGCGGCACCATCACAATACGCAGATTCGACACACGGGTTCGTCGTGCAATCACCTCCAACAGCTACCGGTGCAGGTTTCTTCTCGCAAACCCCAAGGCAACATGCGCCATTGCCCATACACATCGAAACGTTGCACGTGCCTCCTCCTGCACATTCGGTCCCGAATAAACACGGAGCGCCTTCAGGAATTGTCCCGACAAACATCTTTGCACACGCATCGGCCAGTGCCTTTTGCGTTGCCACTTGGTTGTCGCACGTGCGGTTGCGGATAGCTTCGACGCAGGTGCGCGCTCCCGCTTCGTCAAACGTGACTCGGCCAAGGACCGCGTCAGTGAGCAGTTGCAACGTGAGACGACTGTCGCCTTGGGTTGCGTTGCATGTCGCTTGATCGGGCATTTGTCCGCAGCGTACGTACTGATCACACGTTGCAGTAGACAGTTCGTCGCGCAGAGCGTCGAGCGGGATTGGACCCGGACCCGGATCCTCGGCAGCGCATCCGATGGCCGTCGAAACAGCCATGAAGAGCGCGGAAAAAGCGAGAACGACGCCACGTGAACGTTGGCGTGAGGCAAAGATAGAGACGTGGTTAGCCATGATGTCGTGATTGTACCCCGGTCGGCGAGGATGAGGCGAGGATGATAAAAGGGATTGTGGTGATGCCGAGCATTCGGCGCTCGAAGACCTGCCGCTGTTTTACTTGGCGTCATGAGGCGTTTGGCGTATTATCGCTACCCCGAACACCCGGCATCGGTGGAGGTTTTCCCATGGCGCGCTCGCTTGTTGCGGTCCTCGTATCGTTCGTTTTGCTCTCAGGTTGTGGTGGTTCTGCGAAGGATCCAGCGACCGGAGACGATGCGAAAAAGGATGATGCAGCGGTCAAGAGCGACACGCCAGGTGACTCGGAAGTGAAGACCGAAGGTGGTGCTGCGGAAGCAAAATCCGATGGAAGCACCGCTGCGCCCGGAGATACGAAGCCGAAAGAACCGGCCAAGGCGATGAGCGAAACGGAAACGCTTGCACGGGACATCGTCAAAGGTGGCGGGCGACGAATCGGGTTCTCGGCGGCGAAGAAATTGTTTGCAGTACCAAATGAAAAGCGTAACGAGACAAACTTTGGTCTCGATGTGTTTTTCTATGGTGATGATGGCGCAAACCGCGATCCGATCCGCGTCTGTCAGATGGGCGAGTGTGAAGAGAACCTGACGGAGAAGCTCGATGAGGTGCTGCCCAAGATCATGCAGAAGCTCGACGAAGGCAGCTACGTGTCCGTGCGGGCGATCGGGTGGCCGAATGGAGGAGACGAACTCGAAGTGAGCAGTCTCGGGATGAAGCTCAAGTTCAAGGGTGGGCGTCTCGAAGGGCACCGCGAGGGCAAACCAGCGGTGACGTTCCAAGTTGCCGGTGGACGTCTTGACATATCGGAAATCAAGGCGATTTATTTGCCGACCGACAGCAAGATGATGGGGCTTTTTGGCAAACCGTCGCGTGCGACGGGTTCCGTACAGTCATTTTACGTGCTCAAGATTCCGTGACCGAACCGTCAACTCGTACCTTTTCGATGTTAGGACGTAGCCACGATGATCGACGACATTTCTGAGTTTACTGCGCGACATACCTACGGCACATGGCGCGCGCAGCGCGGTTGGAAGCCTTTGCACGTCACGCGTGCCGAAGGTTGTTATTTCTGGGATGCCTCGGGCAAACGATACTTCGATTTTTCTTCGCAACTCGTCTGCTCGAACTTGGGCCATCAAAACCAAGCGGTCATTGACGCGATTTGTGCACAAGCCAAAGAACTCGCGTTTATTGGTCCGGCATATACGTGTGACGTGCGGGCCAAAGCAGCCGCCAAATTGCTCGAAGTCATGCCGAAAGGCCTCGATAAGTTTTTCTTTGCGACGTCGGGCACGGAAGCCAATGAAGCGGCCATCAAGATGGCGCGTGCAGTGACGGGCAAACATAAAATTATCGCGCGATATACGTCGTATCATGGATCGACGGCCGCATCGATTGCCGCCACGGGCGATTGGCGTCGCTGGCTTGCCGAACCCATGGGCAAGATTCCAGGCGTTATTTTCGGGCCCGAAGCGAATTGTTATCGCTGCCCGCTGGGACGCACGTATCCTGAATGCAACGTCGCTTGTGCCGATTACCTCGCGTACATGATCGACCACGATGAAAACGTGGCGGCCATCATCGTCGAACCGATTGTCGGGACCAACGGCGTACTCGTACCTCCGCCCGACTATTTTCCGCGCCTCGTTGAACATGCGAAAAAGCGAGGCGTTCTCGTGATTGCGGATGAAGTCATGACGGGGTGGGGACGCACTGGCAAGTGGTTTGCCGTGGAACACTGGGGCATTACGCCGGATATTCTCACGACCGCCAAAGGCGTGACCAATGCGGCTATGCCTCTTGGTGTTGTTGCGACAAGTCGTGCCGTTGCCGATCATTTCGACGACAATTTCTTTGCGCATGGGCACACCTATGAAGCCCACCCGCTCACCTTGGCACCCGCCATTGCCGCAATTGACGAATACCGAAGGCTTGGACTCATCGAGCGATCCGTGGAGATGGGTGAACTTCTTGGCAAGAAGCTCCGTGCGCTCGCGGAAAAACACCCGTGTGTGGGTGACGTGCGTGGGCTCGGGTTGTTTTGGGCTGTGGAACTCGTCAAGGATCGCACGACGAAAGAGCCGTTCAACACGCCGCAAGACAAGGCTGCTCGCAAGCCGCTGGTCATCGATCAAGTTTCCGCGGAGATGACCAAACGAGGCGTGACGGTGCTGGCGTGGATCAGCCACCTTGTGATTGCACCGCCGCTCATCGTTACGGAAGAGCAACTCGACGAAGGGATCACGGCGCTCGATGCGGCGCTTTCGATTGCCGACGCGCTCGTTGTTGGTCGCTGAACCAAATCGTCAAAATATTTTCGTTTGAAGCGCTCTGCTGATAGAGTGCGCGGCCATGCGAGCGGTTATGGTGGGGTTGGTGGCGAGTACGCTTGCCATGAGTGGTTGTGCGTCGTTGTTTTCAACGCCTTCTGTGGGTGCGGAAGCGTTTTCGTTTCAAGCGTCGCGCGTTCCTGTAGGTATCGTTTATCACTACATCAAGTCGAACATCGACGGGTCGACGCCCGAGCGGGTGTCGTTGTACATGTCCGATGAAACGACACTCGAGGCGTTTCGCTGGCGTGAGCCGAAGCCGCAGTTTACGTCGCATGTCAAGGCGACGATGGATTGGGGACGGCTTTCGGCGATTCGGCTCGAGTCACGTCGGAAGCCCCGATGGCAGGCGGAGCAATTGAATGCGATGGCTGAATACACGCCGATGACGCGAACGATGGCGATCGAGTTTTCAGACAAGACGCGGCATTCGGTGATAATCGATCATGTGCCGTTCCATTTTTACCAATTCGATTTGGCGAGTCTCAATGTTGCGTTTCGTCAATTACGGGATGAAAAGGCGCCGTTTCAAATTGGATTGGTGAATCCGACGTTTGCGCAGACGGGTACAGCGCTCGAATATCGTGGATTGGCGACGATAACGTACGAAAAAGACGAAATGCATTCGGAGTTTCCGTGTCGTCGTTATCGAATCGACGGGCCGGGGGTGAAGAACCAAGGCGGAACGATTTGGGTCGAGCGCAGCGAGGGACACATCATCGACCTCGAGATCAAGCTTCCGAATCATCCGGATTGGACGTCGTTCAAGCTGAAGTTCGTCGGAAAAGAAACGATGGATCCTGCGTCATGGCAGGCGTTCATGAAATCGCGATTCGAAGCGACGTGATGAGCTATTGTACGCAGACGCAAGTGACAATTTCACAGGCACGAGGATCGATTCCACACGAACTGTCATTGATTTTGCCAAGCGGCAGGGTGCGTTCCTTTGTACCAAGCACGCACGATTGCCCATTGATGGACTCGCAGTCGGCAGATTGGTCGGCGCATAAGAAGCAGGCGGATCCACAGCAAATCTTGGATGCTCCGACCCCGTCGCATATCGACGGGCCACCACAATCCCACGTGCCGGTGCACACGGGGCAGGACATGCCTCCGCAATCGACCCCTTTTTCGTCGCTATCGGGATCTTGAATGCCGTTTTGACAGCGACATGACCCGTTCCAGCATGTATCCGCCGTGAGCATGTTGCATTCTAGATCTGGATCCATCCCATTTGTGAT
>JANORL010001423.1:0-4286 GCA_031415295.1 Polyangiaceae bacterium
ATGAAGTCGAACCACCGGCCCCTAGGCTGATCTCATTGTCGCTGCCACATCCAATGGCCAGAAAAAAGGAAGCGCAACTCATCATCGATACTGCAAGAATACGCACGTTCATGGTTACCCTCTTTGTCTTCCGAAGTGTAAGTTTGTCACAGAATGATGTCATTTGCAGGTCAAATCTGATTGACACGTTTGTCCCATGAGACAATCCGTGTCTGCCTTGCACGACGTCAGCCCAGGAATCTGGACGGCTTGCTCGATGGATGACGAAATGACGAGATCCACTCGACCTTGAGTGATCGTCGTCGAACCTGCGGCTTTGCGAATCACGATGATGGTCGGATACCCCGCCACACCCAAATCGAGCAGCTTGGTCATGAGCGCGGAGGAAATCTCGAGCGACCCGGTATCGTCTGCATCGCATTCGATCATTCCTTTCGTTCCCCCGTGATGACTAATATCGAGTTTTACGTAAATACGCGAGCCGCCCGCTTTTGCAGGCGCAGTCCACATGATGGGCAACGGTTTGCCCGATTCGAGGGTAAGCATCGAACTCGTAAAAACGAGCGGCGCGACGCCCACGGATTCAACCGTAAATGCAGTATAATAATCGCCACTTGCACCAAACGTAATGGCCTCGGCTTCCGCGAACGCAGGATAAGGCAATTTTAACCCGACAGGTGCTTGATAAGCATTCACGATCGGATCCATCGTGAATCCGTCGCCTCCCGATTCTGGATGCAAACCTTTGACCGTTACTTTTCCCGCGCTATGCGCCAGCGGATAGTCCTGACACTTTTCGTCTTCTACACATACCGCAGTACCACCGCACGACATACTGCAAAATGGCACGCGAGGCGTCGACAACGCGCACGCACCTTTTTCAAGTGCTTTTTCCCAAATAATTTGCGCGGGACTCGGACCATCATACACCTTGCCGAGAACCGCTGTAAATCCAGGAACCGCCGGGCTATTCGGAGTCGCGGCAACGGGCGTTATGAGTTTTACCTGAAACGATCCCACAAGAATCGTCGGGTCACCCGGCCCAGCATCACTTGGTCCTCCACCGCTCGACGTCGACGTGCCTTGCCCATCCGAGGAACATCCCATCGATTGTAAACTGATCAACGCCGCCAACGCAGGGGCAAATCTTGACAAGATCGTGCCAACCGTGTCGCGAACCTGCGCACTCGGTGGTGGGCAATTGTTAGCGGTCGTTAATCGTCCTTCGAGACGCGACACGCGTCGCCCCCATCGAAGTGCGATGACCGCATTTTTCAGTGTCAAGTTCGATTCTTTTGCCATGTGCTTTTCCCTGTTGCGGTCAATGCTGCGACTTTTCAACGGTAGATATTGCGTGTTTAAAAATGCCGGGTGCATGGGCTAAAGTGTCATCGTCGCGTGATCATGTTGCGCTCCCGAGCCTGTTGCCCGCTCGACTCATCACCCTTCGCAGCTTTTTTTCATTTTGGTGCGCGCAGGCCTCGAGGATCTGCTTTGCACATACCGGGCCACGCCGGCAACTCGTTGGTGTTCAAAAGTCAACGTCACAATCGACGCCAACGCGCGTAGAGATTCGCCGAAGCGCCGCTGCAAAGCAACAGTTTCATTGCGCGACTGCGGAAATCGCAGTTTCCGCAGTCCTCAAGTGCGTAAATCGCAGTGCCTTGGTCCAGGCGGGTCAGACACGTTAGATTGGCTTCGTCGAGGCAACGTAGGGCAAAACGCTCCACCGTGCCACATGTTCACGTAGGCGCGGAAAATCCAGCGTACAGACGTCGTAAAGCGTCAGATGATCCCACATTGCGGTCAGGTGAAACCCCAAATAAGTGGGTTCATGTGGAAAAACGTCGGCATGATTCTCGAGCCAATCGAGTCCACGCGTAATCGCTTCGCGCATCTTGTCGAAACGTTTGTGGGCACGTGTATCAATGCCCGTTCTTGCCGCGAGAATGAGCTCGACCTCCGTAGACATGATGCCATTCATCACGGCGCGCGCATTTAATACATCGATATCGTTCGTGAGCACGCGAAAGCGGTCGGACGCGTCGTACATGCGCACGATGTATTGCGTTATGTGATCCGAATCGAATACTGTGTGGCTTCCATCGACGAGTGTTGGCACTTTCATCAGCGGATTCGAACCGAACATGGCGGCATTGGAATCGGCCACGTTCCCGATGTCAATCAATACCGCGTGCACGTCCAAACCGCCGAGAAGCATTCGTACTTTGCGTGAGAAATGCGAGCGAGGCGTGTAGAAAAGGTGCATCGTTGTTGCTCTCTATCCTCGAAACCGAGAAAATGCCCCCGCGGAAGATTTCTTCCGGCAATGTCCCATCTCTTGTGCTCACGCGGCAAGGCAGGGTGAATCCGTGTTATGACGTCCATTGGCCTTTTTCGCTCCCTCAATCGTTCGAGCGCCCAACTTTTATTGCCCACTACGTGGACACGGAGGCTTTGGCAGCTCGGGTTCGTCCGGTACATCTTCGGCGGACGGTCGCAAACATGTATGCGTGCCCAGTCCTAAAGAATTCACTTCTGCTCGCACCGAAATCAGTCCCACAGCTCGGGCCGCATGATCCGCTTCGTTCATGATGGTCGCCGTCACGATAATCAGCACGAAACTCGCGCGGCAAAGCATCCGTACACCGAGGATTTGTGCGTTTGGTTCGAGCATTAGGTGTTGCCTGGAACGCTGGACTGGGTGCATGGGTTGTTCGACAGCCTTCGTGCTGGCGAGGTTCCTGAGGAAATTTTGTTGCATGGATCTTGGCCAGCTCAGTCAAAACGTGCCATGCACGCTGAGTACCCTTTTGCCTGGAGGATTTGCCTTGATTCGACCGATAGCCGTGCTGATTGCCGCAATGGCATTGTCTCGTCCAGGCATTCCCACGCCGGAAGCGAAGCAATACGCATCTGCACTCAATGATATCGCCGCCAAGTACAAGTTCGATCCTCTTCTTGCGGTGGCGATGATTCATTACGAAACGCATTGGTTTCCGCAGCTCGTGTCCGACGACGGCGAAGATCATGGTCTCGGTCAGATTCGCGCGCGATTCATTGGTGCCTGCCGGCAAGATGACGATCCGTTGCATGCGCCAAGTGAAGCGTGTCAGCAAGTGAAGTTATCGCTGCTCAGTGGCACCGAGAACATCCGGCGCATGGGGTCGGTCATTCGCGCGAATATGGAGTTTTGCCGGGAACGAATGGGCAAAACCAAAACCGAGAATTGGCTTGCTGGGTATCAAGGATACGTCGACCCAATTCGACACGCGTATTGCATGCCGGGGCCGAAAACCGTTCGCGTCATCGATTATTACGACGGTTTGATCGCGAAATTCGATCCGAAGCCCAAGCCCAAAACCAAACCCAAAACGTCGCCCAAACCTGCACCCGCGGCCAAGTCCACACGAGCCGTCAAGCCCGTACCGGTGGTGAAATCGGAACCTATTGCGCACGTTCCGGCAGTCGTACGATTGTCCAAAGCGGCGCCAACCGCCAAAAAACAGCGTGCCGAAAAGCCGCGAAGCATGCGCGGTGCGGCGCGACAAACCACGGTGGGGCGAGGAAAGCCAGGGCACGCTCCGGTTGTGAATTCACCAAAAAAGCCGTGAAATAAGCAATGCCGACTCCGCTTGCATATGCCTACATGTCCTGCTGGATGTCGCTGTGTATTGCAGCAATCGTGGTAGGGTGGCGAAATGGAGCTGATTGCACACTTTTTCGCCCCGTTTACCTTCGCACACTGCTCGTGCCTTGGAAACTCGTCCTGTTCACCATTGCGCTGGTCTTTTTCATTATCGCCGCGCCGCATTCGGGTGATCCGACGTGGGACGAAGTGGATGCGACATTCATGGCCGTATTCACCTACGTTTCCGCTCCATGGTCGGTCGGTACTTTGTATCGATGGGCGCGAGGCCGCGAACGCCGGTCGCTTGCATTCGTGGCCCTATGCGTGTGGCTATTTTACGCGAGTTTTTCATACGACCTTTACATATTCTTGCGGCAGGGGCATTATCCGAGCACCTGGTGGTCGAATATCGTCGCGTCGTCGGTCCTTTATTCTTCCGCGGGACTCTTGTGGAGTCTCGAAGTACGCCCCGAACGAGGCGTCATCTTCGCATTTATGCATGATCCGTGGCCCAATCCGGACAGTAAAGGGCGAGGCGGTTTGGCGATTGTTGGTTATGCGTTCATCTTCGTGATTCTCGTGGTGGCCATGATGCTCCCATTCGTGTGGGAGCCAATGCGTCAATGGCTGGCTAGAGATTAACGGCATTTATCGG
>JANORL010001424.1:0-19932 GCA_031415295.1 Polyangiaceae bacterium
GCGCCTTCCCACGCACGAGAGCACGCCATAATGGTGGCACATTATCACCAAACGATTGCTCCAATCGCTGCACGTCCAGCGGCACAGCGGCAAGGGTTGCGTCCCGAGCTACCAACGAACGCTCTAACAAATGAATGCCAACTTCAGGGGAGAGCCAATTGAATCCTTGGCTTGAAAGCCGATTGCGTTGAGCGGCATTCAGAACTGCCGTCATTCCTCCATCCGACCAGGCACCCCATGCAATGCTCTGTCCTGCCAAACCTAACGCTCGTCGATGCGCAGCCAATGAATCGAGGAACACATTGGCGGCTGCATAGTTGCTTTGTCCAGCAGAACCAATGAGTCCAGCCACAGACGAAAACATCACGAAAAAGTCGAGGTTTTGGCCAAACGTCGCTTCGTGCAAATTCCATGCACCGTGGACTTTCGGCGCAAAAACCTTGGTAAATCGCTCGGTTGTTTGCTCGGCGATCATTCCGTCATCCAGCGCCCCAGCTGCGTGAATGATTCCCCGAAGCGGACGATCCGCGGGAATTGATTCCACCAGTTCCCGCACGGATGAGGCGCTGGATACATCAGCATGCGCAACCGTGATGTGGGCGCCATCGGATCGCAACGCCTCGATTTCGACTAGTTTCTCCACCGTGGGTTCACTGCGACCAACCAATACAATGTGCGCAATATGGTGCTCGCTCCACAACCACCGCGCAACATGTAAACCAAGTGCTCCGAGTCCGCCAGTCACGAGTACCGTTGCGTCTTGTGAAACCGTTTGTTTCGGCAATGCACGCAGCACGATCTTGCCAATGTGTTGCGCTTGAGCCATATACCGAAACGCTTCTTCTGCTTCGGTCATCGCAAAACCATGGATCGGCAATGGCGACAGCACGCCCGTCTCGAATCCATTCACGATTGCCTCGAACATCTCGTGAATACGGTCCGGACCAGCCTCCATCAAATCGAACGCTCGATATCGGCGCCCAGGATAGGACGATTCAATTGCTTCGGCAGGACGAACGTCCGTTTTCCCCATTTCTAGGAATCGACCGCCTGAAGTAAGAAGCGACAAGCTCGCATCGACAAATTCGCCGGCAAGTGAATTGAGCACAACGTCTACGCTACCAAATTGTTTCGCGAATTCCACCGTTCGCGAATTCGCAATATGCTGGACTCCCATCCTCCGCACGATGTCCCATTTCAATGGACTGGCCGTGCCAAACACGTCGGCGCCAATGTGCTGCGCAATTTGCACGGCCGCCATTCCCACGCCTCCGGCCGCCGCATGCACCAAAATGCGCTCACCTGCTTGCAAATGACCCAGGTCATGCAGCGCATACCACGCTGTCAAAAACACGAACGGAATCGAAGCGGCTTGCGCTATCGTCATTCCGTGTGGAATGCGCGTGGCCAATCGTGCATCCACCGTGGCAAAGGAGCGGAAGGCGCCCGTCGCCAGTGCCATGACCCGATCACCAATGGCAAACCCCTGCGGGCCGTCACCCACAGCCACCACAATGCCGGCACATTCACCCCCCAGCGGTCCAGCGTCACCAGGATACATGCCAAGAGCATTGAGCACATCCCGGAAGTTCAATCCTGATGCATGAATCTCGATTTCGATTTCGCCGGGCGCCGGTATACGCCGCTCGACCGATTCGAGAACCAATTTCGAAAGTTCACCTTTCACACGAATAGCAAGCGCATGTGACTCACCTTCGGGAATGCCAAGTCCCCGTGGCGTGCCAGCTTCTACCAAACGCGCCACAAAACGCTTTCCACCGCGCCAAACCACTTCGCTTTCGTCGTTCGCCGCTGCCAATTCGCGCCACCACGATTCGTCCGCGAAATCGTCGACATCCACAAGCTTGCAACCGATTTCCGGATGCTCGTTACGGACGACTCGACCGAATCCCCATAACGGCGATTGCGCCATCGACACAATCTCGCCACCGCCCAACGATACAGCTCGGTGCGTCACGAAAAACAGCCGCGTCGACAAACTCGCGCGGGCGAGCGTTTGCACGATGTGGAGCGCCGATGCAGTGTTTTGGGCCGCTAAATTCGGAATCGAATCCTGCACGGTTTCGCTCCACGAACACAGGACTCCCGCAATCGTCGTTCCCGCGGCGACAAGGTCCGATATCCGTTGCGCCGCCGCTGCAAAGGACACGCGATGGTTTTCGATTCTGGACAAAGCCAACTGCCGTTCGACTTGTTCCACGACAATCGACGGTTCGCCCACGAGCAACCAAGCACCTTGTGGCCATGACGAACCTTCCGAAAGTGATTGCGGCTGCCATTCGATACGATACATATGCTCGGTCGCCGTCACCGCATCGCCACTCCAAGCTCGCCGCATTTTCTCTGCGCCGGCTCGCTTGGCTCGCAAATTCGATACCGATGCGAACACGCGACCCGTTTCATCCATCCACGAAAGCGAGCCCGTCATACTCTCGGCCTTGGGCGACGCGTCGTCCCATCGCGCATATACCCATGCTCGTGCAGGTGCTGGACCGAAAAAGTTCGCCTCGCCAAACTCGAATGGTAGATACGTGGTATCGTCGATCGATGGTCCCGCCGCCGCGAGGCTTTGCAATCCCACATCGAGCAGCGCTGGATGAAGCCCGTACTTCGTTGCCTCTTGTATTGCCGTTTCGGACAACACGATAAACGAAAGCGCTTCGCCTCCCATGCAACGTGCTTCATGCAGACCTTGAAATTCGGGACCGTAGTCCAATCCACTCCGCGCAAAGTGCGAATAAAGATCCGCAACGTTCACTTGCGTATGTTCACGCCCTTGCAGCGAACGCAAGTCAATGTTTGGCGTGCCAATCCCATCCAAGGACTGCACCATGCCTTGTGCATGCAATGTCCACAATGGCTCGGCCGATGATCCCGCGGTTTGACTATGAATACGAACGTCCAGGCCGTCTTCCGTTTTTTCGAGCACCACTTGCACGCGCCGGCGCTCATTCTCGCCAATGCGCAAAGGAGACTGGACCGTCAATCCTGTTACCTGGCAATGCTCCGTTCCCAAGTGATTCGCACCTGCAGCGCGCGCCATTTCCAATAGCGCCGCACCTGGAACGATAACTTCGCCAAAGACGCGGTGGTCGTTCAACCATACCAATTGCTTCGGATCCAACGTCGATTCGAATACCGCCTCGACACCGGCAATCGTGATCCGATTGCCCAACAGCGGATGCTCCGTCGGAACTCCGAACGACGTCGATTGAGCCGGCGTTTCGACCCAATACCGCTTGCGCTGCCATGGATACGTCGGCAATTCGACGACACGTCCGCCGTCGGGGTAAACCTTCTTCCAATCGACCAAACAGCCATGAGCATGCAATGATCCAAGCGCCGTCAAAACACTCTTCCGCTCGTCTCTTTCACGCCGTAACGTCGCAATGACTTGGCCCTCGATGTTTTTTGCGACAAGCGTTTGCTCCATCGAAATGGCGAGCACCGGATGCGGTCCCATTTCGACGAACACATGATGTCCAGTCAACGCAACGGCCGCAATGCCATCGGCAAACCGTACCGTTTGTCGAATGTTTTGGGCCCAATACGCGGCATCAAGCTGTTTGTCGCTCAATGGTTTGCCCATCACCGTGCTGAGCATCGGAATCGTGCCTGGTTTGGCATTCAGAACGCCCACGCTTTCGATGAATGCGGGCAACAACGCTTCCATCTGCGGACTGTGGAATGCGTAATTCACGCGAAGTGGTCGCGTTTGCACGTTGTTTGCTGACAATCGTTGTACGATGGTATCGACGGATTCGATATCGCCAGAAAGAACAACCGATGAAGGATCGTTGATTGCGGCAATGCCCACGCGATCCTCGAAACCGGCAATCGCTTTTTGCGCATCTTGCTCGGTCAGCGCAACCGACACCATTTTGCCATGACCCGTCGCTTTTTGCATTACGCGTGCGCGTACGCATACCAGCCGTGACGCCTGCACAAGGTCGAGCATACCCGCAACGTGCGCCGCCGCGATTTCCCCAACGCTATGCCCAATGACGGCCGAAGGCACCACGCCCCATGATTGCAACAGCGCAGCAAGAGCGACTTCAATCGCAAACAACGCCGGCTGCGCGACGATGGTTTCGTTCAAGCGCGACGTGTCTTCCGGTTTGTCCAGCTCTTCAATGATGGAAAACCCTGCCTCATTACGAATTGCTTCGTCACTCGCCGACAATGCGTCGCGGAACGCCGGTTCTTCCTTGGAAAGCTGTCGCCCCATGCCGATCCATTGCGATCCCTGGCCAGGAAAAACGAATACCACTTTCGGCGCTGTTTGTAACGCCTTTCCCGTCACAACGCCTGCAGCCATGTCCCCTGCGACAAACGCTCCCAGCGCTTTGGCAATCTCTTCCTTGGTCGCTCCGACGACGCTCAAACGATGTTCGTGATGCGTTTTCCGCATACTCGCGGTGTATGCGACGTGATGCAAGCTCTCGTCGCCATGGGCAAACCATTCTTGGTACGATTTCGCCAGTGCCGAAAGCGCTTCCGGCGTTTTCGCGGACAATGGCAACAGGTAACTCGACGCTTCCCGAATTGGTTTTTCCTCGCGAACCGGCGCCTCTTCCAGAATCACGTGCGCGTTCGTCCCACTGATACCGAACGAACTCACGCCCGCACGACGAGGTTTCCCATTCGATTTCCACGGAATCGTTTCCGTCGGAATCACGAAAGACGTGCCTTCCAGCGACATTCGCGGATTGAGCGTCTTGAAGTGCAAGTTTTTCGGAATCGCTTCGTGCTGCAGGCAAAGAATCGCCTTGATCAGTCCACCGATACCCGCCGCAGCTTCCATGTGCCCGACGTTTGTTTTGAGCGCTCCGAGAACACACGTCGAGCCATTTGCGCGCGCACCGCCAAGAACTTCCCGCAATGCTTCGAATTCAATCGGATCGCCCAGCGATGTTCCCGTTCCGTGCGTCTCAACGTACCCGATGTCCTCCGGCACAAGCCGCGCCACTTCGAGCGCCTTCCGCAGCATCGATTTTTGCGACAACACGTTTGGCGCGGTCATTCCCGTCGAGCGGCCATCCTGATTCACCACGGAGCCACGAATGACTGCGAGTACGGGATCCCCATCCCGTTCGGCGTCGGAAAGCCGTTTCAATACAACGACGCCGCAACCTTCTCCGCGGACAAACCCGTTGGCCGTCGCGTCGAACGTCTTACATCGCCCGTCAGGCGCCAAGGCTTGTATCTCCGCCATCATGGCCATGCTCAGCGGGTCGAGAATGGCATTCACGCCTCCAGCAAGCGCAACATCACTCTCTTGATGACGAAGACTTTGGCATGCGAGATGAATCGCGACGAGCGATGACGAACACGCCGTGTCAACAATCATGCTGGGGCCTTGCAACCCGAGAATATACGACAATCGGCCCGCCACCACACTCGAGCCATTCCCTATCCAGCTGTACATGTCGAACGGATCCACGCGACGAACGATCTGCCCATAATCGGAGCCCATGAATCCCACGAAGACCCCAGCCTTTGCGTCCATCATTCGATCAACCGGTTGACCCGCGCGCTCCAGCGCTTCGTATGCCACTTCCAAAAGTAGCCGCTGTTGTGGATCCATTCGTATCGCTTCGCGTGGCGAAATGCCAAAGAATGCAGGATCGAAAGTATCGAACGACCCGAGCAAGCCGGCCCATCGCACCGCAAGGTTTTCTGCGGTAATCGCGTCTGCCGGCCACCGTTCCGAGGGAATGCGAACCACACCGTCCACGCCTGCTTCGAGCGCACGCCAAAATGACGCGGGATCGGTCCCGCCAGCCGGAAAACGACAGGACAAACCAATGATCGCAATGGGATCACGCTGAGCGCGTTCCAAAACGTCGACACGAGCCTTCATCTTATCGAGGGCTCCTACCGCTCTTTGCAGAGGAGTCATAGGCGATTTCAAGTCAGGGCTCATTGGAGGTACTCCTCATATTCGGCAAGCCTATCCAAAGCTTCTGCATCGGTGCTCGGTAGCGAACGATCGAGGACGATTTCTGGGTGAATAACTTCTATCTGCATCTCGTTGGACTGCGGAAACAGAATATCTAGCAAGTGATTTCCTAGTCGCGCTATGCTGGTATAAGTGAACAGCATAGTCGCCGACAACCTCAATCCCAAACTCGCCTCGAGCCGATTGCGCAATTCGAGACTCATAAGCGAATCCATTCCCAAGCTTTGCAGCGGCGCCGTTCGATCGATACGCGACGGCTCGAGATGCAACACGACGCCAAATTGTTCCAATAAGTGTTGTTCGAGCAGCGGCAAACGCTCTTCCGGTATTGTATTTTGCAGGCGTTCACGCATCTCTTTTGCACGGGATGCCGATTTTTCGCGATTCGCATCTTGCTTCATGACCTCGGCGAAGAATGGCACGCCCGCCGTGTTTGGGTAAAACTCCACCCATTGCCGAGGGTCGAACCGCATAACGCCCACCTCCGCACGCGGTTTAGCACGCAGTCTACGGAACGCCTCCAATCCTTCGGCAGGCGAAAAGCTACCGCCACCTCGATACGAGAGACGTTTGCCTCGGATATCCATTGCGGCAGCAGCTCCCACGTCAGCAAATCCGCCCCATTGAATGCTCATCGCCGGCAACCCCTGACGGGTTCGCTCACGGCACAACGCATCCAGATACGCATTCGATGCGCAATAATTGCCTTGTCCAGGCGAACCCATCAGGGAAGCGGCGGACGAATACATCACGAAAAAGTCGAGCTGTTCCGCGCCGCAATGTTTGTGCAGATTCCACGCACCAAACGCTTTGGGTGCGAATACCTTTTGAAAACTTGCAGCCGATTGCTCGAGCAATGTGTGATCGTCCAATACCATCGCCGCATGGACGATTCCGCCAACCGGTGGCATGTCGTCACGAATCATCGCGAATAGTTCTTTTACGTCCGATTCGCGCGACACGTCTGCCTGCGCGCTGCGCACTCGAGCTCCCGTCTCCTCCAGGACGCGAATAGCAACTCGAGCCTCTTCGCTCGGGCCTTTTCGACCCACCAGAACCAGACTCCGCGCGCCCTGCTTCACGAGCCATTGTGCAAGCGAGAAACCGAGACCGCCCAGACCACCCGTAATCAAGTAGGTTCGGTCCGCGTGAATCGTAATGGATTTGCTCTTTTGAGACGGTACGATCCGAGCATCAGGGTCTTTCATAACCAGCGCGATCTTGCCGATGTGCTTGGCCTGCGCCATGTATTGGAACGCCTGCGTGGCATGCGAAGCGGCGAAACTGGTTACCGGCAAGGGCTTCAAGACACCCGTCGAAAACATCGATATCACTTCACGAAGTAATGCCCCCGCGCGTTCTTGGCTTTGCATCATGAGCCCACGCAAATCTAACAGCGAGAACGATAGGTTGCGCAAGAAGGGTCGCGTTCCGAGCGGCCTGTTCTCGTAATAATCCCGCATTCCGATCTCAACGAATCGGCCCCAGTCACGTAACACTCCTAGACTCGCCGGAATGAAGTCGCCCGAAAGCGAATTCAGAACGACATCCACGCCCTCCCCGTGCGTAATACGATGAATCTCGTCGGCAAAGCTGAGCGAACGCGAATCGAGCACATGGGGGACACCTAGTGCGCGCAGATGAGCACGCTTCTCATCACTTCCGGCGGTCGCAAAAATCTCCGCTCCCACATGCTGCGCCCATTGAATGGCCGCCAAGCCTACTCCGCCCGCTCCCGCGTGAATCAGTACTCGCTCGCCTCTGCGCAGTCGACCAACATGTTCGAGCCCGAAATAGGCCGTCATGAAAACAAGGGGAAGAACGGCTGCTTGCTCCCAAGATAGATTGTCCGGTTTGTGTGCACAGAACTCGTGACGCGTTATCATCAACGTGCCGAAAGCGCGTGCACCTGTCGCAATCACAGCCTGACCGGCCACGAAACCCGACACGCCATTGCCCACCGCAACAATTCGTCCTGCGCATTCGCCACCAATTCGTGGCCCGTACTTATCTGCTCCCACACCATCATCGGGCAACGCACCGAGCGCCATCAATACATCACGGAAATTCAATCCCGCTGCCTCGACGTCAATCAATACCTCACCAGTTCCGGGCTGCGGCTTTTCCACTTCATGCAGAGCCAGACGATCGAGTACCCCTGGTTTGCGAATTTCGAGCCGATAGGGTCTTCCACACGCCGGTTCGCGTGCTTGATTGTCTTCGCTTGTGTCATCTAGCTCGAATTGGCCTGTCACCAACCGTGCCGCATGCCGCACTCCCCCTCGCAATGCAATCTGATCCTCACGCTCCTTGCTGCCCAATTCTCGCCACAACAACTCGGCGTCGTTTGCGCTTCTTTCGGCTGGCAAATCCACTCGTGTACAACAAAGCTCGGGATACTCCATCGTGATGGTTTTTCCAAGACCAAGAATCGGCGCTTGCGATACAGAAACGGCATCGGTCGAAAACACCGATTGCGCGCCCCGCGTCACCAAAAACAGCCGCGGTGCATCACGAAAACCATGCCGCACGATCGCTTGCACCAAATACGTTGCGCTCACGCTCGTTTGCCCCAAATCTGCCGACAAACTCTCGGTCGTCGTCTCCTCGAACGGCGTCGCGTCCAAGCTCGACAAGTGCAAGACGCCCTCGCAATGCCCGTCGTCGCCAAACGTTTCCGTGAAAATGCGACGATAATCATCGGGCTTCGAGGAATCGATTCGGATCTCGTTTGGCCCGACGCACTGGTATGACGATCCAGACAACACACGAATGCAGCGTTGGCCAAGCGTGGAAATCCGATCGGCCAAAACATCACTCAGCCCACCGCGATCGACGAACACGAGCCACATGCCGCCTGGAGCAAACTTCGGTTCCTCCAATGGTTTTACCTGACGCCATACCACGTCGTAGATGCAGCCATCGAGCGGGTCCGTCGTGCGTGCCACGCGATCGATTCGTTGCGAGCGAAGTCCATCGATGGCAACGAAAACGTTTCCGTTTTCATCCATCACGCGCAAATCATACGCAGCATCGTCCTTTGCCGACTTCGTGGCCACCACCCACAATTCACGCGACGGACGCCGATACAATTGCAATCGATCGATACCCACGGGAACGTACGTGTCCGATTCCAACGAGGTCGACAGCAATGCCCCCGAAACCTGAAGGCAAGCATCGAGCAGCGCTGGATGCATCACGTACCCTTCGTCGTGAACATCCTCGGGCAAACGAATCTTTGCGACTGCCTTGGTCTCGTCGGCGCGAAGTTCGACAATGCCTTGAAAGGCAGGTCCGTGGTACGCTTGCCGAGCGCGAATTCCTTCGTAATAGCCCGCGACATCAATGGTTTTCGGGAGGCGAGACGCTACAGCGTGCGGCGCTTCGGACGTTTCCTCGGCGTGTTTCTCCAGCAACCGAATGTGCCCGGAAGCGTGTCGTATCCAAGCCGCATTCTCCGATTGACTCGAAACCCGAAACGACTTCCGAGTCCCGTCGTCGGTCACAACTACCTCGACGTCGCGCGCTTGGTCCTCCGCGAATACCATCATTCGCTCGAATGCAATGTCTTCGAGCAACAATCGGCCTCCCCCCAGGGCCTCGGTGCCTGCCTCGAGTGCACATTCGACATAACCCGCACCAGGAAAAACGATTTCTTCCTGGACCCGATGCTCCGTCAGCCAAGGAATGGCGGAAACGCTCATCGAGCGACGCCAGAATCGAGCGTCGGGATTCGACGATGTCGTAAATGACACGCCCACGAGCGGATGCTTGGAATCGGCGGAATGAGTAAAACCAAGCGTCTTCGTATTCCCAGCGGTACGCTTTGACGGCTCGATCCAATACCGTTCCCGCTGCCACGGGTACGTCGGCAATTCAATGACGCGTCCGCTATCCGGGAAAAACGCTTTCCACGCGACCGGCACGCCACGCACGAAAAGCGCTCCAAGCGACGATAACATCGTTTGCCGTTCGTCCTGTGCTCGACGCGTCGACGCAAGAGCAAGGCCTTCCGCATTCGCTTCGCGAAGGTTTTCCTCCACGGCTGGTGTGAGAATCGGATGCGGGCTCATCTCGAGAAAGATCGTGTGACCATCCGTGATCCATTGTTCGATCACCCTGGAAAAGAGCACCGGTTTGCGCAGGTTGTCCGTCCAATACGTGCTCGAAAGCTCGTTGCCTCGAATGCGTTCGCCCGTCACCGTCGAGCGCATCGGAATGCTTGCATCTTTCGGTGAAATGCTGGTCAGGGCGCTCAGCAATTCCTCACGCAACGGATCCATTTGCGGACTGTGCGACGCCACGTCCACTTTCACGCGCCGACAAAACGCGCCTTCCCGTTCGAGTTTGCCCAGCACTTCATCCAACGCGGCAGGATCGCCCGCAATCACCGTCGACCGCGGACCATTGCTCACCGCAACGCTCAATCGGTCTTCGTAGCCAACAAGCGCTTTCTCGGCGTTTGGCAAGGTCAATTCCACGAGCGCCATGGCGCCTTGCCCCGCAACTTTGCGCAGCAATCGACTTCGACGACAAATGATTGCTGCGGCATCGCCCATGGAAAGCGCTCCCGCGACAAACGCCGCCGCCACTTCGCCCATGCTATGACCCACGACGGCTGCGGGTTCGACGCCCCACGATCGCCACAACGTGGCAAGCGCCACTTCAACCGCAAAAAGCACCGGCTGCACAACGTCGATGTCGGAAAGGCGCGAGGTTTCTTCCGGTTTGTCCAGTTCCTCAAGAATAGAAAAACCCGCTTCGTTGCGAATCGCCTCATCGCACGCTGCGAGCGCGTCACGGAACGCGGGTTCTTCCTTGGAAAGCTGCCGCCCCATGCCGATCCATTGTGAACCCTGGCCAGGAAAAACGAACACCACCTTCGGCGCCGATTGCGTCGTTTTCCCCGTCACGATGCCTGGTGGTTTTTCGCCTGCAGCAAACGCTCCAAGCGCCGCCGCTATCTCTTCTTTGGTCGACGCGACCACGCCGAGCCGGTATTCGAGGTGACTTCGCCGCATACTCGCGGTGTACGCGACATGATGCAACGGTTCGTCGTGGTGAGAAAACCATTCTTTGTACGACGTGACCATTGCTAAAAGCGCTTCGGAAGTTCTTGCCGACAAGGGTAAGATATGCGCGCGTGACGTCTGCCCTCCATAGGGTCGTGGGCAATGGAAGCCGAGTGCCAAGCGCAACGTCGAAAGCGTTTCCTGAAAAGCATGCTGTTCATCGTTCCTAAGAATGGAACCAAGCACGATCCCCTGGCAATCGGCATGACGCAGGTTTTTCTCCACGGAAACTTTGGTGATCGGATGCGGACCGACATCCAAAAATCCCCGATATCCTTCAGCAATCAACGCGTTCACCGCTGTCGAGAACCTGGCGTTATCACCAAAATTGCGCACCCAATGGTCGACATCCAGTGCCTCGCCAGGTATGACTCCTCCAGTCACCTCGGAAAACAAAGGAATGGTCGACGAACGTGGGCGAATTCCACGAATCGCTTCGGCAAGTTCTGCTCGTACACCGTCCACCAGCGGACAATGCGGAGCAACGGCCATGTTTACGCGTCGACAAACCACGCCAGACGCCTGCAATCGTGCCAAAGCCATCTCCATGGCCCCCGGTTCGCCAGCCAAAACAGTCGTATCGACGCTGTCTTCAATTGCCAAATGCACGAGACCGGGGTTTTCTTCGAGCGCGCGCGCAGCATCTTCCCAGCTCAACTGAACGAGTGCCATGACGCCCCGTCCAGACAATTGTGCAATGGTTTTACCATAAGCACAAATGATCCGCATCGTGTCTTTCAAATCCAAGGCCCCGCATACGTGCGCCGCCGCAATCTCGCCCGTGCTGTGACCAACGACCGCCGAAGGCTCGATGCCCTTGGAACGCCACAACGCAGCCATTGCAATATCAAACGAAATGATGGTCGGAAGACTCACGTCGATGCGATCGAGACGCGATTGACTCGGCGGGGCGAGCAATTCATCAACGATCGAGAAACCCAGAATTTCCCGGACAAACACATTACAACGGTCGAACGTCGCACGAAAAACGGGTTCGGCCTGAAGGAGCCAACGGGCCATGCCGGGCCATTGCGCACCTTGTCCCGGAAAAACGAATACCAGGCCCTTCGATACATCAACGTTCGTTACATCAACGTTCGTTGACCGCTGCCCCTGCAAAGGTGGGTCATCGACGAATCGAGGCCACTCCTCGAGTACGACATGCGCATTCGTTCCGCCCAATCCAAATGAACTCACGCCACAACGCAAGATACGATTAGGATCGGGAAACGAGCGTAATGTCGTCGGAACATCCAGATGTAATTCGTCAAGATCAATCGCCGGGTTTGGCTGGGTAAAATGAAGGCTCGGAGGAATCTTGCGTTCCCGCAACGCGAGCGTAGTTTTGATGAGGCCGACGATCCCGGCCGCACCCTCGAGATGCCCGATGTTCGTCTTGGCCGAACCAATGAGCAACGGTGCATCACTTGGTCGGCCTCGACCCAGAATATCTCCAATTGCCTTGGCCTCGATGGGATCTCCAAGCGGTGTGCCCGTGCCATGCGCTTCGACGTATTGCACATCACGCGTATCGACTCCTGCCGAGCGATATGCTTCCTCGAGCAACGCTTTCTGAGCCCACGGGTTTGGCGCAGTTAGACCATTGCTCGCGCCGTCGTTGTTGACCGCACTGCCACGAATGACCGCCAAGATCGGATCGGCATCTCGAATCGCATCCGTCAGCCTCTTGAGAACGACGACACCACCGCCTTCACCACGCACATAACCATTCGCACGGGCATCGAAGGTATGACAACGACCATCAGGGGAAAGCGCTCCAAATCGTTCGACGCCAATTGCGTTTTCTTGCAAAATATTCAAATTGATCGCAGGACACAACGCCAAATTCGATTCCCCACGACGAAGACTATCGCAAGCCAGATGCACGGTCACGAGCCCGGACGAACAGGCGGCATCCAACGTGAAACTCGGACCATGCACGCCCAAAATGTAGGAAATTCGATTCGCAATAATGCTATGATGTGACCCAGTAATCGAATATTGATCGAGTCGATCCACGCCAGCACGATCGTGCAACATCGCATAATCGGACCAAATCGCACCCGCGAAAACGGCCGTACGTGTTCCTTTGAGCGTAAGCGCTGATATACCCGCACTTTCAAGCGCTTCCCAACAAAGTTCGAGAATGAGTCGCTGCTGCGGGTCCATTTGAATGGCTTCCCGCGGCGATATTCCAAAAAACTGCGGATCGAATTGGTCGACTTGCTCGAGAAATCCTCCCCACTTCGTCCGCATCTTTCCAAGTGCATCAGAATCGTCGTCGTAAAACGACTCGACGTCCCACCGATCCTTCGGCACCTCCGTAATGGCATCCCGCCCTTCGCAGAGCAGCTTCCAGAATGCCTCGATGTTCGGTGCTCCTGGAAACCGACATGCCATTCCAATAACCGCGATAGGTTCGTTCCCCCCACTCCGTTGGCGTTCGGGCATTGCCGCAATCGGTGACGCAGAACTTCCGGTGCCCTCGGCCAGGAACGTAGCGAGTGATTCAATCGTGGGGTATTCCCAAGCCAACGTTGGCGGTAGCGCACGCCCAAGCACCGTGGCGAGGTCGTTGAGCATCCGCGTCGTCATGAGTGAGTCGAGGCCGTGTCGGGTGAATCGCTCCGTCGGCGCAATCGCTTCACGCGCAAGCCCACGAAGCTCGTGAATCCGCAAAACCAGCCACTGCTGAAGCTCATCTCTCGTCATTGCGCGGTACGCCCCGTTCAAACGCGCCCTTATAGCATGGACGGATTGAGAACGTCAAGCGCAAAATTGCGTGTGCACAACAAGCCTTGATGCTGCGACGGATGCGACCCTATTCGAGAGGTCGTTTGTCTTCGAAAACGAAAAACGCACAAGTATGTCGCGTCGACCTTGGCAGCACACTTTCGTCGCCGGTGCCGAACCACGTCCGGCAGTCAAGTGTTTGTCCACGGAATCTCGCAGAAATGCAAGCCGTCGCAATCAACAGCGCTTCCTCTTTGCCCGAGAGTTTGCGCGCTGCACCAGGTCTGGGTTCGTCATTGAGCGCTCGTTCCCGTCCACCTTCGACAAACCGTTGCTTGGTCCGATAGACCGTCGATACTCCAACGCCCACGTTCGTCGCAATCTCGTCGTCACTGGTTCCAGCGTCGGCGCTCAGCAGCATCTGCGCGCGCTTGACCTTCTGCACCTGCGCGCTACCACCGCTGAGAAAGTCGCGCAGTTCTGCCCGCTCATCGTCCAAAAGTTCCACAATCCAGCGCACGTTCATCGGAAGCCTCCAAAGAGGCAGCCGATCAGATTCCAAAAGGTTTGTCGATCTCAAATCGTTTGTCAGTCCCGAAAGGTTTGTCGCCCTTATGCAACCTCAGTTTACGGAAAAACAAGGCCAGTACCTCGCCTACATTTACACCTACCGCCTTCTGCATCGCAGAGCACCGGCAGAAACCGACATGCAAACGTTTTTCCGGGTCACTCCGCCATCGGTGCATCGCATGGTTGTCGAACTGGAACGCAAGGGACTTATTCGTCGTCAACCCGGACAGGCTCGCACCATTGAGATCATCGTCCCTCCCGAAACCCTTCCTGTACTTCGGCAAACATGACTTGAAACGGTCACGATCACTTTGTCGATGAACTAGCTGGCAAGCATTCTTCCGTCGAGATATTTTCGGTATGGCTCCGGGTTGCTCCTTTATCGTATGCAGGGTAACGCAGCCAGTGTGTACCGCGTAATAAGACCCCAGTCGCCGTCCAATGGCATCCTCGGTTGCAATCAGCGGGCTCGCTTGAGCCATTGTGTTGCACAGGATCGGAGCAATTGATACAAGCTTGTCCCCAATCGCACAATTTCGGCGTATTCGGACGATTTCGACATATTTTCTTGGAAATTTGCTTTACGGTCTAAACGTTTGAAGCTAGCGTACAACTGTTGGCATGCTCAAGAAAAATCTGATCCCTACCCCACTTGTACTACACAAGGCTCACCGTAGTGACTTGCCGACCCCTGTTCGATGGCGTCTGCTCTTCATTATTGGACTCACGCTTCGATCGATTTGGTACGCCCTAATGATCCGGTATCGCCCCCGAAGCGGCTACACCGTATTGGCGCTTGCTCAGATGGTGACGGCACGTTTTGAGCGACTTGGCGGGTTGTGGATCAAGACGGCTCAGATTCTTGCCATGCGTCGAGACATGTTCTCGAAAGAATTCTGCGACGAACTTTCACGATTGCATGATCGTGCGCACGGTTTTCCGGGGGAAATTGCACGCAAGATCATCGAAGAAGATCTGGTCGCATCATGCCCTGGGGCGCTTGGGACGACATGTTCGAGATCCTCCAGCAGACCCTCGTCGACGAACTCGATTATCGCCTCGAGGTTGCCTCAATGCGGCGCATGCGTCGCCTGCTGAAGGTGGAGAATGTCATTAGCCCGAGGGCATACACACAGTATTGCACGCGACGCGTCTTGACGATGGAGTATCTGGGATGTGGGTCGTTGTCATCATTCTGTCGCTTTACCTCTTGCGCAGCTTGCGAAAGCTCGCGGCGGTTCTTGGCGTTACGAGTCCCGGGACGAACCCATTCCTTCAAGGCGGATCCTGACGAAGTCGCTTGGAATATTCGATAAAACTGAGGAGAACACTTTCGTGACGACCGTACTTGGCAGCAATCCTGCAATCACGCTGATGTTCCCCGGTCTCGGGGACCATTATGTGAACATGGGTGTCGACCTACATCGACACGAGCCGGTTTTTCGTGAATCTCTTGACCGTTGTGCGGCACTGCTGCTGCCAGAACTTGGGCTCGATATCCGCACTGTCATCTACCCGCCAACAGCCACCAAAACCGATTCCGAAGGTGTACCACCGGCAAAGCAGGGGATCGATCTGCGCAAAATGCTCGGACGAGACCGAAAAGAACCCGCCGAAGCAGACGTTCGTCTCTCCGCAACACGTCTTGCTCAACCGGCATTATTCGTCGTGGAATACGCGCTGGCCAGGTTATGGCAAAGCATGGGGCTACGTATTGATTCCATGATCGGATATAGCTTGGGTGAGTACGTTGCGGCGTGCCTCGCGGGAGTCTTGTCGCTCGAAGATTCGCTTCGGCTCGTCGCACGGCGTGCAGCGCTCATCGAGGAGTTACCGCGAGGGGCCATGCTTGCTGTAGCATTGCCCGAGAACGCGACGATGCCGCTGCTTGGCGATCACCTATCGATATCGGCCATCAATGGCCTCGGACTCACCGTCGTCGCGGGCCCGCCCGAAGCCATCGAGGTATTGGAAAAACGTCTCACCGAAATAGGAACAACGAGTCGGCGCGTGTTATCCATGCACGCATTCCACTCCAAAATGATGGATCCCATTGCCTCGCGAGTGACGCAGCTCATGGCGCATTTCAACCTCGCACCTCCGGCCATTCCCTACATTTCCAATGTCACGGGGACGTACATCACGCGCGAGCAGGCGACGGATCCAGCTTATTTCGCGACGCACCTTTGCCGCCCGGTGCGTTTCGCCGATGGTATTGCGGAACTCATGAAAACATCGGAACGGATTTTCTTGGAGTCCGGTCCGGGACAAACATTGAGCAGTTTGGCCATTGCGTGTCCGAGAGCCGAAGGAGCCAAGCCTCACATCGTGGTGCCGTCGATGCGGCACCCATTCGATACGCAAACCGACACAGTCGTGCTCGAAAAGGCTCGCGAACGGCTTCGGGCAGCCGGCGTGATGACCGGTGACGCGAATGCCGCAATTGTAGAAACAGCCCTCAACGGGTTCTCGCCGCCCGAAACAGATACTGAGACGGAACTGGCCGCGATATGGCAAAAGGTACTTTCCATTCCGCGCGTCGGGAAAACGGATCAATTTTTTGCGCTGGGCGGCAATTCGCTCATCGCCACACGGTTGCTCTTCCGGATCTTCAAAAGTTTTCGGGTGAATTTGCCCCTGCGGCGTGTCTACGAGGCTCCGGTTCTTGCAGAATTGGCACGGGCCATCGATGCAATGCGAGAAGGCAAGGAGGGTGCTGAGCCAAGCAAGTCCCAAACGGCGGAGGCAAAGACGGGCGTAACCGCAACCCTTCTCCGCTATCGATTGCCGAATGGAATTGAGATCTACCACCAAAACGAAGGCGAAACGAAGCACTTCTATGATGATATCTTCGCGCATCGTTCGTACGTGAAACACGACATTCGCATTCCTGCTGGAGGCACTGTCTTCGATGTCGGCGGCAATATCGGGCTGTTTACGTTGTTTGCTTCCAATGAGGCACCTGATGCGCAAATCTACACCTTCGAACCCGCCCCACCGCTCTTCGAAATTCTCTGCCGAAACGTCGAAACACGCGGCGTTAAAGCCGAAGTTTTCAACATCGGCCTTTCCAATCGCGAATGCGACGCACCTTTCACGTTTTACCCGCAGAGTTCTGGTATGTCGTCGTTTTACGCGGATAGGGCCGAGGAAAAACACGTGTTATCGACGATCATTGAGAATCAACGCAAGATCGGGTTGGTCGACCCAGACCAAATGCCCGAAAACGCAGATGAATTGTTCGATGTTCGTTTGCGAGCAGTGACGTTCACGGCTCGGCTCCGTCGCGTGAGTGATATCATTCGTGAAAAGCGCGTCGAACGAATCGATCTGATGAAAGTCGACGTGCAAAAAGCGGAACTCGAGGTACTCGAAGGGATCGACGAAGGCGATTGGCTCAAGTTTGCCCAGATCGTCCTCGAGGTGCATGACGTCGACGGCAGAGCAAATCAAGTGGCGACGCTGCTCGAGAAGCGAGGATTTTTCGTATTCGTCGAACAAGACGAACTGTACGTGGGAACGAACATCCATAACATTTATGCGGTGCGCCGAGATATGATGGGGCGTGTCGAAAAGGGAACCGAATGATGAGTTACGCATTGGTTGGTGTCATTGGCGCCGGTGTCATGGGCGTTGGGGTCGCGCAGAATCTAGCGCAGACGGGCCATCACGTGGTCCTCGTGGATTTGTCGGACGAAATTCTGGACAGGTGCAAGAAGGAGATTCGCACTGGGTTACGCGCTTTTGCGATGTTCAACAAGAGTGTGACGATCGATTCAAACGAAGTGATGGGGCGGATTCAATTCACTACCCACTACGCGCACCTGGCGAATGTGGATTTCGTGGTGGAAAACGTGATCGAGAAATGGCCCATCAAAAAAGACGTCTACGAGCAGCTCGAAAGGATCTGTCGTCCCGAAGTCGTCTTTGCGGCAAACACGTCGGCCATTTCGATCACGCGCATCGGTTCGGCGACGAAACGACCATCGCAAGTCGTCGGAATGCACTTCATGAATCCCGTACCGATGAAGTCCATGGTCGAGGTGATTCGTGGCTTTCATACCTCCGATGCAACGATCGACGCGGCGAAGCTGTTTCTTGCCGGGATGAACAAGGAATGTATCGTCGTCGAGGATTCGCCTGGATTCGTGTCGAATCGCGTACTGATGTTGACCGTAAACGAAGCAATTTTTCTCTTGCACGACAAGGTTGCGAGCGCGACAGACGTCGATCGGATCTTCAAGACTTGCTTCGGGCACAAAATGGGCCCACTCGAAACGGCGGACCTCATCGGCCTTGATACGATCCTGTATTCGATCGAGGTTCTGCACGAGAGTTTCAACGACGGCAAATACCGACCCTGCCCGTTGCTAAAGAAAATGGTCGACGCCGGGCTTTACGGGCGAAAAAGCGGTCGCGGATTCTACAACTATACTTGAGGAACCATGAATACAGATGCCACAACGATAAAGAAAATTGCCGACTACCTCGAGCGATTTTTTCCAGGGCATAAGTTGCTGCATGACGAAGACATCTTTAATCTGGGCTTCGTCAATTCGATGTTCGCGATGCAGCTCGTCACGTTCGTCGAGCAAACATTCGACATAACCATCGAAAATGAAGACTTGGAACTCGACAATTTCAGGTCGATCCTGGCATTGGCGAAGCTTGTCGCACGAAAGGCAGCGGTTTGACGGAATCGCTCATCATGCAAGAGCATTCTTTCGAGCGCTCGGAAGCTCGTGCAGTATTCCAGGCGTTCGTTGATCGCGAAATCGCGCCGCTTGCGAATGCGATCCACGAGCGCCAAGAGACACCGCTACAGCTCATTCGCAGCTTCGCAGACGCAGGGTACCTAGGCTCTTCATTGCCAGAGACGTTCGGCGGCGGAGGCAAGGATTGGTTGACGCTGGGATGGCAGGCACATGATCTAGGTCGAGTATGTTCGTCGACGCGTAGCCTGTTGACGGTACACACCTTGGTAGCGCATGCGGTATTGCGTTGGGGCACACGCCAGCAAAAACAAAAGTGGATTCCAAAATTCGCTACGGGTTCGGCCATCGGAGCCATTGCTCTCTCTGAGCCTCTTGTTGGCAGTGACGCAAAGAACGTAAAGGCATCGGCCAAGCGCGAAGGAGCGGAGTTCGTATTGAACGGCCAAAAAAAGTGGATCACGTATGGGCAAATCGCGGATGTCTTCCTCGTTTTTGCGCAAACGGACGGCGGGCCGACTGCGTTCTTGGTGGAGCGTGATCGCCCAGGCGTGCGCACGGAACCCATTCTCGGTTTGTTGGGGATTCGCGGCTCAATGACGGCAAGCCTCCAATTCGAGAATTGTCGGATCCCGGAAGAGAACGTCGTCGGACGTTTGGGCCTTGGATTTTCGCACGTCGCTTCCGTAGCGCTTGATGCAGGGCGATACACGGTGGCGTGGGGCGCGGTTGGTATCATCGAGGCGTGCCTCGATGCGTGCGTCAAATATACGAGCAGTCGAGAACAGTTTGGCGTGGCGCTCAAAGAGCATCAGCTCGTACGACGATTGATCACCGACATGTTCACGAATTACCGTGCGGC
>JANORL010001425.1:0-7141 GCA_031415295.1 Polyangiaceae bacterium
GAGCCGTTCTGGAAACGTGAAGGCTCTGTTCTCGCAGCGCACGGTGATGTGCGCTTTGGATTCCTTACGAAATAGGCGAGAAAAGCGATGTTACATTCTCACGGTTGGAAGCTTGTTGCGGGCATGTTGGCCATTGGCTTAGCCACGATGCTCGGTGGTGCATGCGGCGGTGGTGATAACAATACTTTTGGCAACACAGGAGGTTCCGGTTCCACTGGTGGGCAGTCGAACTGTGACGTCAACGGGCAAGCGTGCGTCTTCGGTTGCTCGAACAATTTGGGTTGTGTCGAGTGTTTGTCGAATATGGATTGCGGGGCGGCTTCGCCTTTTTGCGTCCTGGGTCGATGCGAGCAATGTTCGACGAGCAGCGATTGTAACGCGGGTCAAGTTTGCCAACCCGACAACAACAACTGTGACGTGCCGTGTAAAACTGATTCCGATTGTTCCGGAGACACTCCGACCTGCAATGTGCCTACGGGGTTGTGTATTGGTTGCACGTCGAATGCCGACTGCCCAGGTGACGAGCCGGTTTGTGATCCGAATCGGGCGCAGTGTGCGGAATGTGCGTCGAATGCGGATTGCGGAGCGACCGACCCGATTTGCAACCTGCAAAATGGCAATTGCGAACAATGCCTCATCGACGCGCATTGCGAGGGTAACGCGACATGCACGGGCGATCATAATTGCCGCGCAATTTGCACGTCGAACGCCGATTGTACGACGGCGGGGCGACCCTTGTGCGACATAGGCGCTGGATCGTGCGTCGCTTGTTTGGGTAGTGCCGACTGCGGTGCAGCGCAGCCCGTATGCACTCCTGGCGGATCGTGCGTCGTTTGCATCGAAAATACGCATTGCATTGACCCGACGAAACCCATTTGTCGCGATCAAAACGAATGCGTTGCATGCCTAGACAATGGCGACTGCAAGGATCCGCTGGTTCCCGTTTGCAAAAACGAAGTCTGCGTTCAGTGTGACAACGACAATGATTGTCCGATGGACAAACCCAAATGCGACAACAATATTTGTGTCCCCTGACTGAGGAGAATGAGTCCAATGCTAACCAAACAAATCCGTTTCGTTCATGTGTTTTCGCTCCTGGCCATGGTGTTTGCCGGAGCATGCGGTTCACCAACACGCATTCAAGTAGAGAACAAAGGAGCCAAGGCAACGAAAGTGACCGTTCGAACGACGGATGGGTCGTTTCGGCACGACTTCGCGGACCTTGCCCCAGGCAAAAAATCCGTTGAAATCGAAGCTGAATTAGACGATCACCGCGCGATCAACGTGGATGCTTCCGACAATCACGAAAATGGCATCGTGGATCTCGAGCCCGGCGTACTCAATCTGATCGCGATTCACGAAGACGGGACGGAACCAGCCGTGACCGTCGTTGACGAATAAAATCTCACGCCATTCCCACCTCCTCGTCTGCCTGCACTTCTGCACCTTCTGTCACCTTCGTCCACAGCGCGCTTTGTTCACCTTCGTAACACACGTCCCCTTCGTGCCGGAATTCGAACGCATATTTCACAAAATGCCGCGTCGCTCCACGCCGCGCTCGAATTTCTTTACAACTGGCGATAATGGGTTCGCCCGGTGGAACCAATTTGCGAAAAACAACTTGATAAATGTGCGTCCCATACCCGATCCAACCATCGGCATGACGCAAACCGTGTAAATAATACGCATGCACGAATCCAAGCATTCCCGATGCGTGGACCAACGTCCCGCCAGCCACGTGCCTCGGGTGGCGAATAGGATGCGCTCGTTGAGACACCGTAAATGGCAAAGGTTTGTCTGTAGGCATACGACAAACCACTCGATTGTCCGCATGATCGATTTCAATGATTTCGTCGAACATCAAAACTTCTGGATCGTAAGGAAGATCGGCCAAGAACGCTTCATCAAAAGGTTGCGGCATGCTCGCGTGATAGCAAGCGCTCCGAACCATTGCAAGCGCCCACGGCCATTGCAAAAAACGACGCGGGAAACGACGCGGGAAACGACACCATGTCCTTCCCGCGTCGCACGATTTGTCGCTACGGTTGTTTGGGCATCGAATGGATCTGAATCTGCAAACGCAACGATTCGCCTTCGCTCATACGCTGCACTTGTGCCGGCGTGAGTTTGAACTCGAGTTGTCCGTGTTGCGCCGTCTCGACACTCACAGTGCCTTTGGTCTTGTCCACGGCGACAATCTTCCCGTCGACCTGCTGTTGGGCCAGGGCCGGCGGTTGGACTTGGCGTTGCTCCTGATGCTGCGCCTTATGCGGCTTATCCTCCGCAAGCGCCAAGCTTGCTGTCGATACGAATACGGCAGCCGTCATCATCCCGAACAGTGTTGTCTTGTTCATCCGCCATTCTCCTCGATGACCTCGGCGGGACGTTGGGCGCGAACGAACAGCACCCCATGCCCCGTGGGCATCTTGCTCTTTGCCCTGGCAACGGTGGTGCCGCGGCTAACCGAGACGGAACGTGGACGTTCGCTGCTCCTCGCGTTCGATCGGCTGCGCAACCTGGGAACGCCCCAGCGGTAAGCTTCAAACGGTGCCTTCAAAAGGTGCCAACCACTTTTGGGAGGCTCTTCCAAAAGGAGCGGCTCTTCCAAAAGGAGCGGCTCTTCCAAAAGGAGCAAATTCAAAGGTGCCAACCACTTTTTAAAAGGTGCCAACCACTTTTTCGAGGCTCTTCCAAAAGGTGCCAACCACTTTTTTGTCCTGCCGAACGTTGACGGCTCCGCTTCCTTCGCGTAAGCCCCCCGCATGTCTGGCGCACCTCGTCGCTGGCCCTCCATCGTTGCGCTCGTGGCCTCGTTGCTTGGGCTCACCTTTGGATCTCTGTCGACCATCGACTACTCGACGCACCTCGATCGGCAGGTGCATGGCATTCACTGCAGTTTCATCCCTGGAATGGCCGTCGATGCCGGTGGAGAGAGTGCTTGTCGTGCGGCCATGTACAGCCCGTACGCCGCGCTTCTCCGCGACAAATATTGGGGTGGTGTACCCATCTCGTTGTTTGCCGTCGGAGCGTTCGCATTCTTCGCGGCGTTTGCGTTGTACCTCGTCGTCGCCGGACCACTCGCACCTCGAAAAGCCACCAAGTTCTTCGGCATCGTGAGCTTCTCGCCGCTGCTTGCTTCGGCGCTCATGGCCACCATCTCGGCTGTCGAACTCGGCCAATTCTGCAAGACCTGCGTCGGCATTTATATCTCGTCGGCGCTGCTCACGATCGCGGGCATCGGCGTCCTCATCGAAGGCAATCGTAAAGGTCTCGTCGTCGTTTCAGGAGACAAACCCGAAGGTACTGAAGCGAAAGTTGCGACAAACAAGCCTGCTGCGGCGATTCCCGAAGGCGCTTTGTGGCTCATCCCCGTGTGGCTCGTCGTGCTTGGCATCTTCGCCGTCACGCCTGCATTGCTCTACGTGAGCGCGTTGCCGAGCTACGCGAACTACATCGCAGACTGCGGAAAGCTCGCGAAAACCGGCGAAGACAACCCCGTTCTTTTGCACCACAAACCCGCCGGAGCCAAGCAACAAGCCACGTTATTCGTCGATCCGTTGTGCCCCACGTGCAAAGGTTTCCACAAGCGTCTCATCGCCGAAAAAGTCATCGATCAACTCGACATGACGTTGGTTCTTTTCCCGCTCGACAACGAGTGCAACTGGATGCTCGACCGCTCGTTGCATCCCGGATCGTGCCTTGTTTCCAAGGCTGTTCTGTGCGCAGATCGCCGAGCGCTCGATGTTCTCGAGTGGGCGTACGACAACCAAGAGAAGATCCTCGAAAGCGCCAAAGCGGCTGCGGGGCTTGTCAACGTACGCGCGATGATTCGAGAAAAGTGGAGTAACCTGGATACGTGCATCGATTCGAAAGAAACCAAAGTTCGTCTCGACAAGATGCTTCACTACATCGTCGACAACAAACTCCCAGTTTCCACGCCGCAGCTTTTCTTGGGTGATACACGGCTTTGTGATGAAGACAGCGACATTGGGCTCGCGTTTACGTTGCGCAAACTTGCGCCGAATTTGAGGCAACCATGAGGTACGCAGGGATCATTGGGATCATCGCGGGTTGTACGTTGCTCGGTGGATCTGCCTTCAAGGTCCACGCGGAAGTGCGGGCGAGTGCCGAGCGTCTCAAGACGGGCGCCACGCTTGCGGAGAAGCCTGCTGTAGCGATTGCGAATCACGCGGAAGCTGCGTATTGCACGCCTAAATTCAAGGAAGTTTTGGCGCGCGTGATTCACGCTTGTGGTCTCGATGGCGGTGATTCGCGCCGTGGATGCCAACCGGCGGACGTCAAGACGCTTGCGTCGATCAACGACGACGACTTCAACAACCTATTTACGCCGCTGAAGGATCGCGGTGGGGTTGTCATGTACGATGATGGTTCGGAAAAACTCGACGACGATGCCAAACAAATGCTCGAAGATTTGTGGGTCGATCGTAAAGGCGCGCGATACTTTTTTGTTCTTGCGCGAGCATCCAAGACGGGAGCACCGGACTTTAATCGGTCGCTTTCGCACAAGCGTGCCAACAGCGCGTTGTTCCACATTGGCGACAAATTTAAAGAACCTGACCTTGACAAACAGGTGGGTTTGCTCTGGCTTGGAAACGAATTCGCCCAGCTTGGGCAGGACTATTGTAAATGGAATGTCTCCCGGAAAAACAAAGCTTGCACGGCCGAAGCCATCAATCGCAGCGCGTTCGTATCTTGGGTCGACTGTCAGCTTTGACCTTGGCGCCTTTGGCGTTATTGGCCTTATTGGCGTTATTGGCGCCTTTTGCGTTATTGGGTCTTGGTTGTGACACGACGGGCAAAGAACCGCCTGCGCCGGTGACGGGGCGGAGCAATGCGGTCACGACGCAAAGCAGTGCGACGAATACCAATGCGTCGGCGGTAGCGGTATCGGCCAAACCAGCGGTACCAGCGGTGCCGAAGAAATTGTGTATCGATCAGCCTGCGAGGTCGGCTCCGAGAGGTGCGGTGAAAACGGCGAGTGCTTCTGGTGCCGAAGCGCTTCCGGCGAATATTTCGTTTGGCGTGGGTAAATGGATTTGGGTGAATTTGTGGGCGGCGTGGTGTGGACCCTGCAAAGAAGAAATGCCTCGGATCATCAATTTCCACAGTCGATTGCGATCGTCGGGCGTATTGGTGGATCTGGCATTCGTTTCGCTTGACGATGACGATCGGCAATTGCAACGATTTCTCGAAGCGCAACCGGAAAAAGGCGTACGCGCGTCGTATTGGCTTCCGGAAGGTGGCGGACGAGATTCGTGGATTCAGGCGCTTGGCGTGAAAAACGCGGGTGAATTGCCGGTGCATGCGTTGATTGCGCCGAGTGGTCAAGTGGCATGTTTGATTCAAGGTGCCGTTGAAGATTCGGATTATGCGACCATAGCGAAGATCATGAGTGCGGACAATAAATGATGGTAGCGTCCCCGCTGCCTGGATTGTCCGAGCCTCGCGTGCGCAAAGCCTTGTGCACATCGATTCCCAACCAACCTCGAGCTGAAGATCGCGAATTGCTTTTGTTGCTCTTTGGGGCTGAAATGCTTTTTCGTGATGCATTGTGGCATGGTCGTACCGAGGACGAGGGTGACCATTACGAAAACATCTACGAGTGTGCTTTTTTGATCTATCGAATGAGCCATGTGGAGGATGTATTTTTGTTATGGGAAGCGAAGCGGCTGAACATGGACGTGGGCGCTTCGCTTGGGGCTGAATATTTTGTGGGCGCGGGCGTACGTGAAACATTGGAATACCTTGGCGCATCTTTACACGAGAAAGCCGGGGCTATTCATTCGTATCTCGAGGGGCATTTTTCGTCAGCCGAGGCATTCGAGGCGCAATCGGAATGGGAAGAAGAGCAATTGCGCTACCATTCGAGGAACGTGATGGGTTAGGTGCATTGCGCGAATAGTGCAATGGGGTAGGGGAGTTCGTCCTCGCCGGCTGAGTTGCTTCGACGAACCCAAAGTTTTTAATGTGTACTCTTGCGTGAAGTACCTCGACGCAGGGATCTTGATTGGTTCACGCTGCGGCGGACCGCACCCCGGGGTGGATTAAAATCCACCCCTCTACATAACAAAGTCCTTCACTGCCGTTCCGGACTATCGTCGTGGAATTTCGGATCATTATCGTGAATGCTCGACGCTTTCGCAGCAGAGACCATTTCCCTCTAAACAACCATCAGGCAGTGCTCCTGCGGTAGCAGGAGTACTTAGTTATGTGGAGGGGCGGGTTTTAACCCGCCCTGGAGCTTCCGACGATCGTCCCGGTGTTGTTGATGGTGCGGGGTCGACCCCACGGGGAGCTTGTCGTGGCGGCGCTTATCGTGTATTTGAAGACGGTAGGCAAGGTAAAGGAAGAGGATGTGCGTGTGGCGTTGCAACGAGCGGTAGGAACTTCGGTCGCCGAAGAGATCTTGTTTGGTGCCGAGCGGCGCATCGAAAAAGCTTCGAAAGATGGAGAACTTCGTGGAGAACTTCGTGGAGAACTCCGTGGAGAACTCCGTGGAGAGCGCAAATTGTTGAAGCGACAGCTCGGTCAACGGTTTGGCGTGTTGCCGTCCGATGTGACCGCGCGTATTGATGCGGCCTCGATTGAAGACCTCGATGCAATGGGCTCGCGGGTACTTAGCGCGACGACGCTCGATGAAGCGATGGGGACACCTGCACAGAAGCTTTGCTGATTACGCAGCAATCGGGTAATGCGCAGACTTGTCCAAGCTCGAGGTTCAATTGCGCGATGTTCACGCGACACGTCTTCGATGGTGTCAGCTCCATTGAACGATTGCGGTACCTGTCGTCATTGAAGGAGCAAGCGTTCGTGGCATAGGGGGCTGGGCATCGACCAGGAACGTGTCAACACGATTGGGTGAATGGGCAGGTCCTTGTGGTCGAAGGTGCCAGGCATCTTTGGCGAGTGGGCAGGTCCTTGTGGTCGAAGGTGCCAGGCATCTTTGTGGATTTGGCTTGCCTACTGCCGGGATGCCAAGGTTTCTCTCCGGACATGCTGACCATAAACGTCGGAGTTGTTGGGTGACTTCGTCGGGGAGACCATGGGACAACGCGGTATAGGAGCGTGATCATCTTGGGAGACGTAGGTCCCAACGACGACGAAAGGATTGCGCTACGTT
>JANORL010001426.1:0-51782 GCA_031415295.1 Polyangiaceae bacterium
TCCCGCGGGCGCCGAGAAATCGCCTACTACCGGGCGGCCCACGTAAAGGACCGCGGTTTTCAAGAAAAAATGTGACCAATGATCAGCTCGACGTTGGAGGGGGTCTGGGTGAAACCCAGTAAAACGACAACAAACACCCTCTAAGGAATCAGCACCGTTTCTTTTCGCGTCGCCGCTACCCAATCGCGCGTTTCCCACCCTCGCAAACGTCCAAAATGCACCGGCACCGGCCGATAAAGAACCGTTGCGGTCACCATTACGCTCGAACAACCCGCCGGCAGCGCAAACAAATGTGTAGTCAGCACCGGTTCGAGCGGCGGAAGACGATTGTCACTGACGACGTCCACCGCTTTGTAATGCGGCACGAGCCGCTCGCCTGCCGCATCCACGAGCACCCGCGCGAACGATTGCCCGGCCAAACCTGCCAAGGCCAACGACGAAGCGCCATCGGCGAAATCGCTTTGTGTTTCGTCTCCAAGCCAAACAATGTCCCCAGGTTGCGCCAAAATCACTTGGTCGACTGTGAGAACACCATTGGTCACAGAAACGATTCGTGTTTCCCCCACCGGCGCGCGCAGCGGCAGACCTTTGTCCGCCGGACCGAGCGCAACGTTCGCGAAAAATCCAATGCCCGGGTAGTCAATCCATTGCCCGGTTTCTCGCACGATGCGCAGAACTTGCCCCGGTTTGGCCACGTTCGCCCCTTCCGCCCACGACCAGTCGTTTCCCGCAATGGCAACACCTTGCCCAACGATGCCTCGTGAAATCGCTCCACCTACGTCGTCGATCGTCAAACCATCCTTCAGCACCAATCGGCTGCCGCACGCATTCGCATCGACGACGAGCAAAAGCGATCGCATGGGTTCGCCCGTGGGAATGGCATGCCCCGCGCCCTGATTTGATAGTTTTACCATGACCGCCAAGTCGCCATTCTTTATTTCCGTATCGAGCCACAAGCCGACTGCTACATCGAGCAGCCGGGAAGGGCCTGCGAGAGGCCCGCGAAATACGTGCGAACGAATTTGCTCCGGTGGTCTTGGGAATCCATACGTGATGCTTGCTTTGTCGGCGACCGTCGTATCGACCGTGTTGACCAATTTGTCGTTGGGCGGCATGTGACAATGCTGGCATTGCGCACCGGCTGTCGCCCACGCACTGTCCGACCATTCCGAATACGTCGAATGCGTGGGCAAACCCATTGGAAAACGATTCGAGTCGACGGATGTTCCCGGCACGAGCGCTTCTTGCGTTTGTTCGTGACAACCGGCGCAAAAAACCGCTTGAGAAAACTTCGGCTGATAACTTCCGCCCATGAATTCGTTGGGCACATCCAATAAAGGCCCAAACATCACTTGACGCAATTTGCCTCCCGGTTCCCCGGTCACGGTTTCGTGCGGCCGTTGCATGATCAATCTTCCTGCCACTCCGGCAGGTTTCGTTAGATCGATATCCCGTACTTTATGACAAACATCGCAATGATTGCCGTGATCGAATGCGGTACCCGTGGCATCGAGCAAGTTTCGGCCCCCGGCTTTACCTGGCAGCCCCGCGGCATGACAATCCGCGCAATGACCGAATTGTTTGGGTTTGTTCGCATCGGCAAGGGTCGGATCGTCACACGCCAAATCGTTTGGCCCGCCGCAACCATTCAAATCTGAAAGAACCCCGCCTCCTACATAACAGCGTTTCGTGACGTCCATCACGGTGCCGGGTAAATGCCCATTGCGAAAAATTCCACCCGCAGTGGTGCACGCATTTGCATTTGCATTCGCCGTCCCCGCATAAATATCCTGAACCAAAGAATTCCGCGTGGCTTTGGCATGTGCCGACGTATTGAACTGCGCCACGATACTCGTATGGCAATGCCCACATACCGCCGTCGAATTGTCTAGTTCTGCATTTCCCACGCCCGGCTCACCAAACGTGTAACTCGTTATATTGTCCGGCGCAGATACTTCGTGGATCACGATTTCCACCGGCTCCATCGGCGCATCGAAAAATTCCACGCCACCAGAGCGATAACCGATTTTCGCCGCGACGATCGTAGGTAATCCCGGAAGCGCCGTCGTCATTTCAATGGAAAACGCTCCGTCCGCTCCCGTTTCGAACGCAGGTTTGCCCCCGCCTTGCATCACCGTCGCTCCCGCCACCAGTGCTTGCCCGTCAGTCACGAAACCTGTCACCGTAAAGACGTCCGGCAACGCTCCACTCGATCCGCCCGACCCACTCGCCACTGTGCTCGACGATGACGACGTTGTCGCATCCGAGCCGCCCATACCGCCTACACCGGGCGGTTTGTCTTGGCCACAACTCGCGACACAAGCGACGACGACGCTGATCGTTCCGAGCGACAGCGAGTTGATTCGTGGGCCCCACATACTTCGGAACGACAGCAGTTTTGCCAGTCGACGGCAAGTCGAGGCACACGATTCGCTCGACGACGAACGAATTTGCTCGCGTGCGCGAACAGGTGTGAAGGATTGTCTGGAGAAACGTTTGTCCCGTATGATCAGGACAACAGGAGGGTGGGACTCGACCTGGAAGGAGTGATCACTTCTCGATCAGTGCTTTGATCTCTTCGGCAATCTTCTCTTCTTCGCCTTCGCCGTAGCCGGCGTGGATGTGGCGAACGATGCCGCTCTTGTCGATGATGAACGCGGTCGGCATCTTCGGCGGCTTGTAGGCATCCGCAGCGGTGTGCTCTTTGTCCCAAACGACCGCGAACTTCACGTCTGTGGCCTTGACAAACTCTTCGAGCTTGGACTTCTCGGTGTCTTTTTCATCAACGCTGACGGCGACGACGGCAAGGTCTCCGCCAAACTGATCAACCATCTCTTGGTATTTCGGAAACGACTTCTTGCAGGGGCCGCAATACGTGGCCCAGAAGTCGATGATCGTGACTTTTCCGTTGGCTTCTTTGACCGACTTCGGTCCGGTGCCGCTTACCGACTCCGCGGTGAAGTCGGGAGCTTGTTGGCCGACGAGCGATCCGTCAGCGTTGCCAGATGCGGCTCCAGCGCCCGAACCGCCGCACGCGACGAGGGACAGCGTCAGAGCAGCGCCCACGCAAAGTGCGCCGAAGGTGCGGACAAACGACGATCTCGAGCTCATTCAGGTCTCCTGTGGTTGTCTTCTAAAGCAGTGGTTTTCACGATGGATCTCGCAGCATCCGTTGAACAGCCACGACACTCGGGATCATGAGCCCACCGCGATACGCAGCGCGCAGCTTACCTCAGCCTGTGTACTTTGTGGCAGACCGGATGCACCATGTCGTTCATGTTCGCGGCTCCCTCGTTCAGGGGCCTGTCGCGCCGTCACTGGCGGGCCGGTCTTCTGCTCCTGCCCGCGCTCGCTGTTGTCTTTGCTCAAGGCTGTCAAGTCAGTGTGGGCGACCAGTCGTGCGCGGAAGGAGCCAACTTTTACGACAAGGACGACGCTTGTCCGTACGGACCTCCAGGGGGTCCCAAGGTCAAGGAAAGCGCTTGTCCCGACATCCCTCAAGAAGCCAACCCCCTCAACTGCACCACGTCGTGGAACGATGTGTACGCGTTGTTTACCGGACCTGCCGGTAACTGCACCAACGGCGGTTGTCATGGATCTGCGCCCGGAGCGCGGGGCATTTTCCTATCGGATACCGACCCGAATGCGTTCTACGACGAACTCAAAGCCTACAAAGGGTCCCAAGGCTATCCCTACTTCAACGAAGACGATCCCGCACACTCGTGGGTCCTCTGCAACCTAGCTGGGCTCCCCGGCGGAGGCGCCCCCATGCCCCCTCCAAGCGGCTTCAACGAAACCGATTTGGCCCTCATTCAAAACTGGGCCATGTGCGGCATCCAGCGCGCTGCCCCAGCCCCGTGAACGTTGCGCGCAAAACTTGACGCGAGCCCTGAAAAACCGCGTTATAGGATGAGAAACTCGGCAGCTTTCTGGAGTCTCGAGCGATGCCTTCCCGCCTCTCGTCGATCAAGTCTCTCGTCCGCACACACATCTCCGAGCGATGGAGCAGTTACTTCACCGCGTTTGTCTTGGCCATCGGCCTTGTCGGCGGTAGTGGTTGCGCGCCCGTCGCCCCGTACGAACGAGGAAAACTCGCCCATCCCACAATGACCGCTGGCGACCTCGCCGGGTTTGGCGAGTCACACCTTCGGGCCATCACCGAAGGCGCCATCGGAGGCAGCGGAGGTACGGGAAGCGGTTGCGGCTGCAACTGACACCGATTCGTAAAGTGCGCTTTGCCGCCTCGTCACGATCGCGTGAACAGAGGCTGGATGATGGTGGCCGCCGCGTGATCCGTTGCATCTCAAAAGTTTGGCTTTCCTTGTTCGTCGTCGTGACGCTGCTCGCCGCACGCGCACCCGATGCGTTTGCTGGGACGAACGACGCAGAAGTCGACACGCTCGTCCAAACCGTCCTCGATACCGACTACAAAGACGGCAACTACAAACAAGCGCTCGAAACACTCGAAGTCACGCGACCCGTTTGCGCGCAAAAAAATGCTTGCAGCTCAAAGGTTCGCGCCAATCTCTATGTCGCCATCGGCATGACCCTCGTGGGGCTCGGCCGTACCAAAGACGCCAAGACTTCCTTCGCATCCGCGCTGAAGGAAGACCCTTCCGTCTCGCCGCCCACGAACCTCACCAACCTCGCCGTCGACAAAGTGTTTGCGGAAGCCAAGTCCGGTGGTTCGTCCGGGCCTACTTCGCCCGGACCTTCGGCACCAACGTCTTCGTCATCATCCGCTAAGAAACCGAAACGCGAATACGCCGGACAACGCCCCGTCCGTGGATGGCGAACAGGAGAAGGCTCGTTTTATTACAACGAAGCCTACAAGGCGGAGAAGGAACGCGAGTGGGCGGATTGTGTCACTTACGGACGACTGTCGTACGAAGCCGAGTACCGCACATCGACACAGTTCCTCGTTGCGTCGTGTGAATCGCGCGCCGGCAATTGGCTCGAAGCGATCGAAGATTACGAAGCCACGGCAGAGGCTGCGGAGAAGTCGAACATCCGCCGCACGGTCGCCATGGCGCGAAGCCGCGCGGACGAACTACGCGCGAAGCTTCCCAAAGTTACGATCCAAAAACCCGCCGACGTACAAGACCTCAAAGTGCGCATCGGTGGTGTCGAAGTTCCGCCCGACAAACTTGACGCCGAAATCCAGATCAACCCAGGCGAACGCACCGTCTTCGCCACGGGCAAGATCAAGGGCGAAGAGATGTCCTTCGAGCAAAAGGTGAACCTCGAAGAAAACGGAACCGCCACCATCGACATCAAGCTCAAGCCCAAAGGCAAAGCGATCGACAAGGCCCTCGTCAAGTGCATGCAAGAGGCCGTGACACAGGACGATTTCGACAACTGCGTTTCGAAGAATCGAAAGCTTGGTCTGAACGGCAAGTTCGGCTTCGAATTCTCCGCCTACCACGACAACGACAAGGTCGACGTCTTGTCTCCAGCGGTCTTGTTCAACTTCGAACACCCCACGAACGGTTGGGGTTTCGGAGGTTCATTCCTCGTCGACGTCGTCACCGCAGCATCGACCGATATCGTCGCCACGGCATCACCACGATGGACCGAACAGCGTTACGTGCCGGCCCTTGGAGGTCATAAGAAGTTCGGCGATGTCGACGTCAATCTGCACACCGCGTTCTCCATCGAGCCTGACTACTTTGCGTCGTCGATAGGCGCGTCGGTAGCGTTCGACCTACGTCAGAAGACGATCACGCCGAGCATCAGTTACGACTTCTCGTACGACGTCGCAGGTCGTTCAGGCACTGCATACAGCGTGTTCTCGCGACGGATCATGCGTCACGCGTTCGACCTGTCGTCATCCTTCGTGCTCAACAAAAATTCCGTGCTGACGACGAACATGTCGATTGTGGCTGAAGTCGGAGATAGTTCGAAACCGTATCGATACATCCCGATGTTCGCCAAGGATGTCGCGCCGCGTGTTCTTCCAGGTTTGGCTCTCTCAACCGTCGACGCTGTTCGTAATCCCGAGAGAATCCTCGAACAGCTCCCGCTCTCTCGAGCACGGTTTGCCATCGCAGCTCGATATGCACGACGTTTTTCCGCGAGCACGATCCGTCTCGAGGAGCGCCTTTACTCTGACAATTGGGGCCTCAAAGCCACGACGACCGACATGCGTTTTCTGGTGGATGTCGGCAAGAATGTTCGCGTTTGGCCGCATGTACGTTTTCACGCGCAGAGCGGCGCGGACTTTTGGCAACTCGCGTACGTCGCGGAACGTACCGCAACGGGTTTGCAAGTGCCGGCGCTCCGCTCAGGCGATCGCGAACTCGGACCGCTCTTTGCCGTCACCGGTGGCGCTGGTGCACGTTTCGCGTTTGGCGAATCAAAGAACTGGGGTTTCACGTTCAACGGCGACGTCATCTACACGCAGTTCTTGAACACGCTCTACATCCTGCAACGTTTTGGTTACTTCGGCGCAATAGGGTTGGAGGTCGACGTCGAATGAACCACGGACGCTACCTACTCGCCTCGCTCGCGCTGTTTGTCGCGGCATGTGGCAATCGAGCTGTCGATGAACGCATCGAACGGCTGGGTGATGAGAAACCAGGCGTACCGCCGAGCGAATTTCATCGTCCCGGACAAGCGTGCGTGTTGTGCCATGGCGAGTACTTGCGCGAAGGCCCGATCATGACTGTCGCAGGCACGATCTATGCGTTTCCTGCCGGGGACAATCCGCTACCGGTCAAAGGCGTCACCGTTCGGCTCACTGATGCATTCGGAGATCAGAAAGAAACGGGAACCAACTGCGCAGGCAATTTTTTCATCAAGGCTGATGAGTGGCAGCCAGCCTTTCCGCTTCGTGCCGAAATCGAATATCCCGTGCCCGAGTCGCTCGACACCACCAAGCGTGTGGTGATGTCGACGCGTATCAGTCGCGATGGTTCGTGCGCCGGTTGTCATGTCGGCGCGCCAAACCAAGGTTCGCCTGGGTGGGTCACGTGTGCCGAAGCGAATTTGAATCCGCCATTTCCGCAACAAGACTCCACGTGTCCAGGAGCGAGCAAACAATGAAGGCCATTGTAAGGCTTGGGTTTGTCTTGGCGTTAGCTCGTCTCGTGACCGCATGTGGCGATTTGGAAGCCGGGGTGCAAGACGTCGTGACGCCTCCTTTCGATCCGCTCGTCTTCCGTTCCTTTTCAGCGGTCACGGAACGCCGTTGTGGAACGCTCGATTGTCATGGCCAAACGTCGCGACCTTTGCGTATTTACGGTCAATACGGTCTTCGTCGTCCCGAACCCGTAGGATCACCCAACGTCGAGGACTACGCGGAATATTATTCCGGGGGCAAACAGTCCACGACCCTGGCGGAACTCGAAGACAACTACCGCAGCATTTGTGCCCTCGAACCGGAACTCGTGGCCCAGGTGTTTGCGAAGAAAGCGTCTCCGGACGTGCTGACGATCGTGCGAAAAGCACGATTACGTGAAAAGCACAAGGGCGGCCTACTGTGGAACAAGGGCGAGCCTGGTGACGTGTGTATGACGAATTGGCTCACCGGAAGTGCCGACGTGTCGCCGTGCGAAGTCGAACTCGGTCACCCCTGAGATTGTAGCGGCGTTTCGGGTTGTTCTTTTCGTAACCGCCACGAGTGGTGCGCAACCATCAGGATGCAAATCGCCCATGCGCCGTGCGTTGAGTGGTGGTCGAGCAGTCGTCCGAAGACTTGGCGTGCGTAATCCAATGGCGCAGGGCCTTTGGGGATTTCGCCGGGTATCAGGCAAAGCACGCCGGTGGCGAACATACACCAGGCAAGAGTCTTCCGTTCCGTAGCGTCGAGCATATCGAAGACGATCGAATGGGGGGATGATCGGCGGCCAGTATAATGCGCGACGTGGCATTCGTGAAGGGTGCATCGCGTGTGAAAACGCGCTACTTCGTTAAGGCCACCATGAGTGCCGCGAGCGAAGCAATGGAAGACCGCGAAGCGTCGAGCGACGAGGTCAAAAACGACGGGATCGACGCGTTTGACGCGTTTGACGAAAAGCGGGCCGAAGAAGAGGTATCCGAAGAATCGGAAGCCGAGGCACAACCTCCGACGGATCGGATCGCGTGGCTTTTGACGTGGCGTTTTCCATTGCACGATTTGTACGAATATTGGTTGGTCATTCGTGACGTCTACTTATCGGTGGATCGTCGAACGCTTGGATTCAGCCGTATTCTTTTGGGTTTTCTCATGGTCATGGATCTTTTCCGGCGCACGTCGGATTGGTTGGCCATGTTCTCCGATGATGGGGTTTTACCGAGTCACGTTCAGCTGTGGCGTCATAGCGGCTGGGGCCTTTTTTCGATTCTCAACGCATTTTCGACGGCGCCGGAACTGTGGGCGTTATGGTTTGTCATTTTATGCACGTTCTTGTGCGTGCTCGTCGGGTACAAAACGCGTATTGCGCAAGTGCTGGCGCTCGTCTTCGTTACGGGCATGAATTCGCGCGTTCTGTTAATCGAGAATGGCGGATACGTCGTTTACAACTTGCTCGCATTGTGGACGTGTTTTTTGCCCATGGGGGAACGGTTCTCCGTCGATGCACTTCTTTCATCCATGCGCCGGCGTAATGAAGCGAATGCCGATGAATTGAACGACCGTACGGGTGTAATCGAAAAACGGCTCGAAACGCCGCATGTGTCGCTCGGCATGGCCGTCGTGCTCTTGCAAGTCTGCGCCATCTATTATTTCAACGTCATTCACAAAACGGGTGCCTCGTGGAAAAACGGCACAGCGGTCCATTACGTTCTTTATGTCGACCGCATGGTGACGCCCATCGTTGCACTCGTACGAGAGCACGTGCCATCCATTTTGCTCATCGTGGCGACCAAATTCGTCTTGATGTGTGAAGCAGGGATTCCGATCGCTCTCGCCTCACCGCTCGGAAGAACGTGGGCGCGGCGTATTACGGTCGTTCTCATGTGTATGCTTCACATTGGTTTCGGCAGCACGTTCGTTTTGGGGCCTTTTGCGTGGTCGCTGTGCGTGTTTTCGACGCTTCTTTTCACAACGGACGATTGGAACATCGCCGTCCGCACGATGCGTCGCGCTCATCGAGCTCGGATCGTTCTTTTAAATGACGCCTCGCCGGGCGTTTTGTGGGTTTGTCGCCTGTTGAAACGCCTCGACCGTTATGAACTGCTCACCTTCCGAAGCGAACCATGTCTCGTCGATGGAATGGCTGTCGAGCGTCCTTCCGACGGTACTCGCGTTTTTCGTTCTGCAGCGCTCAGTGAAATCATTGCTGCTTTGCCATTGGGTCCGGTCGTCGCGTGGAAACCTCGCTTGCCCGGTGTTTCGCACGTAATCGACGCGATATGGAAAACCCTCAACCAGCGCGATGCCACGCGTTTGTTCGGTTTGCGTGTGCCGAAAGTTGCCTCGAGCGCGCCGTCCGATGAAATCGCCCCCATTCGGCGAAGTTCGCATCGGTTTGTTACGGTACTGCGCGAGTTGGCCGTGCTCGTGATGCTCACGGCTGCCGTGAACCAAGCACTCGTCGAACTCTGGTGCACCAAGAACATCTACAAATGGCCGCACCCAGAACCGATTCGTTTGCTCGCGCAGAAGTTTCGGTTCTTGCAAGGTTGGTTCATGTTTTCTCCGGGGCCCGTCACGGACGACGGAACCATCGTCGTCGATGCCAAAACGATCGATGGTCGCAACATCGATCCGTTCACCGGCCAGCCCCCGAATTGGGACCTCATTCACGCGAAGAGTCTTCGGTACAACCAGATCTGGTGCGACTACTTCAACCGCATGCACGACGCGGGCAATGCCAATTTCCGCGATGCGATGAAAGACTACATGTTCCGTTTGCCGGAACGAACCGGTCGCCCTGAAGACGTGATTGTTTCCGGTGACGTCTATTGGATTCACGACATGAACCCACCGTTCGGAAAGACCGAGTCCTACAAGTTCGACAAACAAAAATTATTTTCGTTCGACAACCCTGCCGCTCGAACTCGGGCAACGATGGCGCCCGTTCCGGCGTCTCCGGGAGGCTGAACGATCGTCACATTTTTCGACTTGACTCGCGCGTCTCCGTCAGTAGAGTCCGCGGGTCTCGCAAGGGCCCATAGCTCAGTTGGGAGAGCGCTAGAATCGCACTCTAGAGGTCGCTGGTTCGATCCCAGTTGGGTCCACCTCGTATCCAAGTCGCACAAGAAAAAGCGCCGCGTCGAATCTCGATGGCGGCGCTTTTGCCATTTGGGCGTGGTTTACGCGTTCAACTGCGCCAGATGCGACGTGTCGTTGATGCAACCAAAACGTACGAGCCCATCGGTTTGTCGTTCCGCACGTTGGATCGAACAGTTGTCGATTTGAAACACCATCTCTGGTGACACGTCGATCGGAGCGCGCATCAAACAGAAAAGCAGGTGATTGATCGCCACGCCGTGACTCACGAGCACGACACGGCCACTCGTCCGGCTTTCGAAAAGCCGCGAGAGAAAACCATTTATGCGTTCGCGACATGACGCGTGTGATTCGCCGCCAGGCGGTTGAAAACGTGGATCACGCGCGAGCAGTCCGCGCCAAACATCGGGGTGTCTTGTTTCGAGTTCGGAGAAGCTCATTCCGGTGAGGTCGCCGAAATGTTTCTCGCGAAGCGCAGGGTCTTGGATGATCGGCACACCGGTGAGTTCCGCGATCGGTTCTGCCGTTTGCATTGCGCGCGGCAAATCACTTGAAAACAAGGCATCCACGGGCCTCGCGGCAATACGCACGGCGGCGCAACGAGCTTCGTCGCGACCACGTTCGGTCAATGGAGAGGGACCGTGACCCGTGAACACGCGATCGCGATTTCCTTGGGACTGCCCATGACGGACGATGACGAGTTCAAGTGCCATTTGTTACGGATCCAAATCAATTTTCGAGCCGACTAGGCAACTTCGTATACGGTGAGGGTTGATTCGTGGTTCGTGAATACATCGCACGCAAGATTCTTTCGTAGCCGCCAGTATTACGCTCTACTACGCATCGATCCTTTGCGCACTTTCATGTTTTTGTGGAAGTGCGATTGCAACTTAGACGCCTACCCATGACCTAATCGAGGACGCATGAGGCATCATTCGATCATTTCGACCGTTACGGCATCGCTGCTCTTATGCGCCGCTGCCACAGCGAACGCCGACCCGTTGCAGCGCGTGCAAGTTACGCAGCGAGGCGACTTCGTTTTGATAGGCAATACACTTGGTCATGACTGCGGCCCAGGTGTGCCTGCACCGATCGTGGGAACGGTGGGCATGTGCGGCCCGAATACGAACGACACTTCGCCCGACGTCTTTTGGCGCTCCGATGATCCGACGGCTGGCCAAGCCGCCGCGAACAACACGATCACTGCCGCTTCTGCGCGGTCGACCGCGGTTCTTTCGATTCCGGCAGGCGCAAGTATTACGCACGCGTACTTGTATTGGTCGGCGCGGACAACGTTGGGTGGGCCTGCAGATTTGGCCGCTACCCTCGAGCGTCCCGGGATTTTTACGGAACCTGTGACGGGGATCGAGTCGGGCGCGACAGTGTTTGGTGGAAGCCTTTATCAGTCCGTCGCTGATGTTACGTCGCTCGTGAAGATGCACGGTGAAGGTGCCTATCGTTTGTCCGGGGTAGACTCGGTGAACCTTGTGGGTCTGAACGATGCGCAGCTATCCGCTGGGTGGTGGATGGTCGTCATCTACAAGGATCCAACGCTGCCAATACGCAAGATTGCGATTCACGACGGGCTTGATCAGGTTGCAGACGGACAACCAGCCACAGCAACGATCACGGGTTTTACCGTGCCCATGACGGGGTACAACGCGAAGCTCGGACTCATCGCTTATGACGGTGATGACAGCACGGGCGATAGGTTTCGTTGGAACGGCAAACCAATCTCCGACGCGCTCAACCCCGTGGATAATATCTTCAACAGTACCCATTCTTTTCTAGGATCTGCCGTATCGACGACCGGCGACTTGCCCCAACTTTCGGGCGTCGCGCGCAGCATGGGCGGCATCGATCTCGACGTGATCGACATCACGAGTAGTGTTACGCCCGGAGAAACCTCCGCCAACATCGAGGGTGCACTGGAGTTGGGTGTCGACACGTATGTGCTCGGCGGGCTCATCACGTCCATCACGACGAAGGCGCCTGACTTGAGCACGTCGGCGAAGAGTGTCGTCGATGTGAACGGCGGCAACGTGCAGCCAGGTGACGAACTCGAGTACGTCATAGATGTCCACAACACGGGCGACGACACCGCGATCAACATGGTGTTGGTGGACGATTTGCCCCCGCAAGTGACGTACGTACCAGGTTCGACGTCCGTCAGCGCAGGACCGAACATGGGCAACAAGACCGATGTTTCAGGGGACGACCAGGGTGAGTTCGATGCGGGAAACCATCGCGTGACGGTTCGTCTTGGCACAGGTGCCAATGCGATGAGCGGCGGCACGCTGGGCATGGGTGCATCGACCACCGTTCGTTTCAAAGTGAAGGTGAAGGCCGACACGCTTGGCACGATCCTGAATCAGGCGACGATCACGGCGGCAGGTTTGGAAGGAACGTCCAGTATCGACTACAACACCGATGGCAACGGCAATGGTCCTGGTACGCCGCCCACCACCATCGTCGTCGACTCGGATGGCGATGGTTTGTCGGACGGGGATGAGATCGCGGCAGGCACGGATCCCAACGACGCCGATAGCGATGACGATGGCGTTCGTGACGGCGACGAACCGATGTGGAACGTCGACTCCGACGGCGACGGCATCATCAATGCGCTCGATCCGGACAGTGACAACGACGGGCTTTTCGACGGCACCGAATTAGGCAAGAACTGTTCGGATCCTGCGACAAACCCATCGGCAGGAACCTGTACGCCCGATGCCGATGGCGGAGCGACGACGACGGATCCACTCGATGCGGATACGGACAACGGCGGCATCTCTGATGGTTCGGAAGACTCGAACCTGAATGGCAAGATCGATGCCGGCGAACTGGATCCGAACAAGGGCGCTGACGATACAGGCGTTGTCGACAGCGATGGCGATGGTTTGTCGGACGCTGTGGAAATGACGCTCGGCTCCGATCCGAACGATGCCGACACGGACGACGACGGTGTGCCCGATGGTGCCGAGCCAAACCCATCGCTCGACAGTGACGGCGATGGATTGGCGAACATTTTCGACGTCGACAGCGACAACGACGGTCTGTTCGACGGCACCGAGATGGGATTTGATTGCAGCAATCCCGACACCGATGCGACCAACAGCACGTGTATCCCCGATGCTGACATGGGCATGACGACCACCTCACCGCTCGATCGAGACACCGACGATGGCGGCGTGCCCGATGGCGCCGAGGACATCAATCACAACGGCAAGGTTGACGCGGGCGAAATCGATCCGACCAAGGGCAACGACGACGGCACGTTGACCGACACCGATGGAGACGGACTCCCTGACGTGTACGAGATGTCGATTGGTACAGATCCGAACGATGCCGACACGGACGACGATGGCGTTCCGGACGGCTTCGAGCCGAACCCGACGGACGATACGGACGGCGATGGCACGAAAAACGTGCTCGATTCCGACAGCGACGGCGACGGGTTGCTTGACGGCACCGAGCTTGGATACGACTGCACCGGCCCTGGGACAAACCCAGCCACGTGCAAACCGGACCTCGATCCGACCACACACACCTCGCCACTCGATGCCGACACTGACAACGGTGGCGTCTCCGATGGTGGTGAGGACAGGAATGGCAACGGGCGCGTCGATACCGGAGAGACAAACCCGCTCGATGGTACGGACGATCAACCGTGCGAGAAAGATGTGGATTGCGGCAATCCAACGAGTGGCCGCGTGTGCGGACCGCTTGGAGGATGCATCGACGGTTGCCGTGGGACCGAAGGCAACGGTTGCCCGACGGGCGAAGAATGCACGTCGACAGACATGACGATCGGCATGTGCATAGATCCTTCCACGAGCAGCAGCAGCAGCAGCAGCAGTAGCGGTTCGGGTGGCGAAGGCGGAGCCGGCGGATCAGGCGGCATGGGCGGAAACAACGTCGACGGCACCATCATTTCTGGTGGCGGGTGCGCTTGTTCCACGACAAACTCGAGCAACGATCTGCCCGGTGTCGCGGCGCTTGGCTTGGCGCTTGCTTTGTCATGTCATCAACGTCGCCAACGTCGCCAACGTCGCCAACGTCAACAACGTCGCGCGAACTGAATGGGAAACTCGGGGGCACTGTCGTTACGGTGCCCCCCGAGTTTCACGTATCGCACGTATCCTGCCAAGACAAACCATCCATGGTCCGTAAGATTGTCGGCTTCCACCAAGACTCGGACGGGGCTTGGGTCGCGGAACTCGAATGCACACATACGCAACACGTGCGTCATGATCCACCGTGGCAACAGCGCGCATGGGTCACGACAGAGATCGGTCGGCGAGACAAACTAGGCGCCGATTTGGACTGCATGTTTTGCAACATGGGCACCGTTCCCGACGATGCAAAGCCGTACAAGCGGACGGCGCGCTTCACCGAAACGACCGTGCCCGCAGGACTTCTGAAGGACCATCACGTGAAGGCCAACGTGTGGGGTCACATCGTCGTCGAGGAAGGGAAACTCGAATACACGTGCAATCGAGGAACCTTCGTACTCCAGCCTGGTGTCGTGGGGATCGTCGAGCCCGACGTCGTGCATCATGTCCGACCTCTCGGAAGCGTCGTGTTTTACGTCGAGTTTCTGAAGAGGCCGCTGAAGAGGCCGGACGAATGATAGGTTTGTCGCGGATGTTAGCGACAAACGATGCACATCACTTGCAGCAGAACGTGACGGGCCCTTTCGGCTGCATGGATCCTTGCGCTCCGCCACCTTGCGCCGCACACGCGCCACCCGCTGCGGGTGGGTTTTTCTTGACGGACCATGTCCCGAAGTCGGTTTGCCCCGAGACGTTGCGACACATGTTGTTGTCGATCGTGACGGGGTTGCCGCCGTTCGGGTCGCAATTGTTCGAATCGAACACTTGGTAGGTCCCGTTGGTGCACGTGGGGTTTGCCATGCACGAGCACGCACCACAGGATCGATCGTCGGTTGCGTCGGTGTAGGCTTCGACGCTGTTCCATCCCGAGGGGCACGTCTGTTGGCCATCTCGGCGGACGCATAAACTTTGCGTCCCTGTGGGTTTGGGCGCGCAAACGGTTCCAGATGTGCATCCACCCGTATTCGTCTTGATTGCACACGCTTCTACCCAACCCACCCACGATTCCTTGTTCGGAAAGTCGCTGGTCGATGGTGGGCAACTACCAGGTTGTCCGACCGTCGTGGCGCTCGACAGACGGCACGACAAACTGATCGCGAAGCCGATGTCGGGTTTGGCGCAATTGCCGTTGGCAAAGTTGCCCGTCCAATCCTGTTGCCCGTTTCCGCAATTGTTCGAGCCGACAAAACAACTGAGTCCCGGTGCGTTACACGTATTGCCCGCGAGCGATCCACATGAGCATGCCGAACATTCGGCGGGTCCAGCAGGGCCTATAAAAAGCGACTCGGGCAGCGCGCCACTGTCGCACGGCACCGGGGCGGGTGGAGCGCCTGGGCCTTGTTCGAGCGCGACGGCAGTCCAGCCATCTGGGGCGTCATCCGTGCAGATGAATCCTGTCATGCAATCCGCATCGGCACAGTCGATGTTGCCGTCCAAGTCGTTGTCGACTCCGTCTAGACAATCTTCCGTCATTCCCGATCCGCTGCTGGAACTCGAGCTGGTTTGGCCTGAAGAACTGGCTTGTCCACTGCTGGAACTCGAGGAGGTTTGTCCGCCGCCTTGTCCGCTGCTGGATGATGAAGTGCCGCCTTGTCCACTGCTGGAACTGGCGCCGGATTCTCCGCCTCCTGATGATCCTGAACTGCTCGTGCTGCCGGTATTTGCTCCCGTCGACGATTGGAACACGCCGTCCGTGTCGACACCGCAAGCAGGCAGCATCAGGCCGAGGAGGACGAGCGAGCTACCAGTGATGGCGACCGCGGTATTAAAATGACGGGGGGTTCGAGATTTCATGCAACGACTCCGGGATCGAGGGAAAGCCCAGGGATACGTAAGAGCAATATCCCGAAATTCCAGCGGTTGCGAGACGATTGCCTTTGGCTGATTATTGGATGGTGGCAAGCATTCTCGGAGGAGCGGTAGATTTGGGACATTTCGTTGTACCCATTGCGTCGACGGAATGAAGTTCATAAGATGGATCGATCAGCATTCCTGTCTCCGGTAATGCCAATGAAATCATCGACCGTTATTGGTTCGAGCTTGGTAACATTGATACCGCCGCGGGGGTCGCATGCGAAAATGTGGTCTACGTGGCGGGCCGAATCGCAGGCGCGCCGATTCATGCCTCTTGAACCGTGGTCCGTGCACGCGCTGAAGCAGCGATTGTTGGCATCGACGCCGGATTTAGCGGATCAAGAAAAACAGGAACATCGCTGGATTGTGCAGGTCGGTGCAGAAAGCGCGGGCATCGTTTCGATCTTGCGCCCGGTTTTTCGGCAAGGATATGCTGAAATTTCGTATCATTTGGCCGAGGCGCATCAGGGCAAGGGTATTGGCACGCAAGCGGTAACGCAGCTTGTTGACCACGTTTTCGAGCAAACGGAATTGATGCGGTTATTTGCGTTGATCAGCGTCGGGAATCACGCTTCGCGGGGCCTCGTGCAGAAGCTTGGATTTGTTCACGAAGGCACATTACGTGGGCATTTCGTGATTCGTGGCAAACGCGTGGATCAATGCGTTTATGGTCTGCTGCGGAAAGAATGGAAACGACGGCGTCGAACGTTACCCTAGGAATGGGTATTTTCGTTCGTCGTACAAATTTCCCAGAGCGCGGCGCATCCGTTCGAGGACCAGATCGAAGCCGGCTTGTACGATTTTTTCGTCATTCGCATCTTCGGGTACCAATCGGCGGCCGAGTTCGTCGGACAGATGGATGGGGGCCAGAATTTCGGTCGTTATTTTTGCGGGAATTGGAATTTGAGGGATAAATGGGATTGCCCAAATTCCCCATGGAAAACCAACGAGCAGCGGCAACACGTCTGCGGAACGAACGATTTTGGGTATTCGAAGTTTGTGGGCAAGTTTTTGACCGCTGCTCAAGACGATGACCGTTTCGTGGGCACCAGCAGACACGACCGGCGTAATGGGTAATCCCCACCGAATCGCTTGTGCAACGAAACCTTTACGCCCACCTAGGTCGATATTTCGACGTTGCCAGAAACTTCGGAATGACTCTCGTGCCGCTCCAGGAAAAACGAGCACGGAATGGCCCGCCGCGAGAACTTTATCCATGGCTTGCCGATCCGCTCGAAGAAGACCCGAATCGGCCATGAGTTTCGAGAACGGATCCCAGATGCTGTGCAGCGCGTCGTGCGTCAAAACATAAAGCGGGCGGTCGAAACCGACGGTGTCATACCAATGCACCCCAAAACAAATACCGTTGATGGGGAGCATGCCACCGTCATGGTGCGTCACGATGATCGTTTGTGACGAGGGTAATCGCTCGGTTCCCCGAATATCGCTGCGAAAATACGATCTAATGATTCGTGACAAGACTCGATGAGAGCGCTCGAGTACTTTCATTTCGATTTTGGGCACGTGATGCCCGAACTTTGGGCGCGGCGTACGCACTGGATCCGTCATCGTCGAACTCGCATTATTGTTTTCCCCCTAAATACGCGGCCACGATAGCATGAAATTCAAGGTGATGCCCGCTGCTTTTATGCTTGCTCGATGAGCGACGTCCGAGTCTGGTTTTTCCAGGATTGATTTGTCGGGCGCGTTGAATTTATCTGTCGTCACGGACGGGGAGCCAACAGAGTTTTTCGAGGAAATCAAACGCGTCGGTTTTCTTGTCAATCTTGTCAATATCACGCGGATGTTCGTCGCCGTCCTGGTCGTGCGCCTTGGTATTCCTTATCCATCCCCTTGGATCACAAGTGGCATTTTCGTCCCTGAGCATCTTTTCGGGACTCGACGTGGACATCAATGCGCAGTACATAGGCCGTCCGCCTCGCCCCAAACGCGCCACAACGAAAGCCAAATGAGAGTTTCTCGCAAACAGCAAGCATCCACCGTTGCGCCTTCGTCCGCTGAAACAGCAAGCGATTCTCCAATCGCGAAGCTGAGTTTGCCGGAGCAAGTGGCGTGGGCATTCGAAGTTCTTTTTGGCGAAGGCCCGCTCAGTAAAGAAGATGCGGTTCGGCGCGTCGTGGATGCGTTGGTGCTACTCGGCCTGGCTGACGAGGATGCTGGAAAACGCGGATCGGCAGTTCGTCAGATCGTCGACCAGATACTCGAGGCGGGTGTCGCGCAAGGGCGTTTTGACAAGCCGAAGCGTGGACAATTTCGAGCGATTCGTCCCGACCCTCGTGACTACTCGTCGGACGACTGGATCATGTGTTTGACGAGTGCGTTGGATCAGTCGCCAACCGAGCGAGAAGCGGCGCTTCGTTTTGCCGCGTATTGGGCTGCATCGAACACGGGCCTTGCATTTTCGCGCCTCCAACGAGGTGGAGCCATTCTCGGAGGCCTCGACGCGGCGCTGGAATTGGCGCTGCAACGGGGTCGCTTTATCGATGATGGCAACGGCTGCGTGCGGAAAGTTTGATCCTACAGACGCGCAACATTCGCCTGCGCTTCGTGCTAGTTTCCCGCCATGTTTGGCCGAGTAAGTGCCATCGCGCTGAATACGTATCGTGAATCGGTACGTGCTCGTATTTTGTTGGGGCTCGCCGGTGTTGCGTTGGCGGTGTCCATCTACTCGCTCGTCGTCGGCGCATATACGTTGAAGAACGCGCCGCGTGTCGTCAGCGACCTCGGAGCCGCATCCATTTCCGTCTTCAGTCTCGCGGTCGCCGTCATCATTGGCGCCACGTCACTTCATCGCGAGCTCGAGCAAAAAACCTTATTTCCCATTCTCGCCCGACCGATTCGTCGCGGCGAGTACCTCGTCGGCAAATACCTCGGGACTCTCCTGACCATCGCCGTTTTCATCATGGCCGACGCTGGTGTCGTGTTGATGCTTGGCGCGGGTTTGGCTGGACGATCTGTCGGTTTGATCCTCGGTGGTGCGTTGGGATGGATGGCTGTCGTTGGCGTTGTCGCGTGGCGTGTGCCCGTCATGCGAACCTTCGGCCCCATTCCCTGGGCTGCTGGGATGCTCGCGCTGGGGATCGGATTCTCCGGCGTCGCGGCCGATGAGCGGCAAGTCGTGGTCGTTTCTTGTGTCCTGACGCTGCTCGAGATTGGCATCGTGGCCGCGTTCGTTACGCTTTTTGCCTCCTTTTCAACGCCATTTCTTTCGGCCCTGTTTGCCCTCGGCATTTTTATCGTTGGGCGCAACGCCGACACCTTGGCGCGTTTGCCAATCAAAACCTTCGGCCAATCGGTGCACGACTTTTTTGCTGCGGTCTCCAAGGTTGTTCCCAACCTGCAAATCTACGTTCCGCCACGTTCGTTGTTGCTTGGCGAAGTTGCTTCCGTAGACCTGTCCGCGTACCTCGGCATGGCGTGTCTTACGTCCATCGGTTGGGCTCTTGGTTTGCTCACCGTGGCCGTCTTGGTTTTTAACGAGCGTGATTTCTTGTGACGGAAATCGGTTCGAAGCCGAACGAAACCGCCGCTGAATTGTCGCCCGCACGTGCTCGAAATTTACGCACTTTCCTGCGCGTATTTTCGATTTTGGGGATCGTGGGTTGTGTCGTGGGAGCGATCACGGCACGTGTTCTTTGGGCGGGCGAGTCGGAGATTGCGGCGAGCACGACGGCGCTGCTGCAGGCGGATTTGCGCGAAGCAGCCACGCGAGCCCGTAGAGCTGCGGGTTGGTACGCGCCCGGTGCGCCTCATGTGCGCGTGGCGTATGAACGTCTCGTGGCGATTGCGACCGCGGCCGAAGGGCATGGCGATCGTGACCTGGCGCTTCTTGCGTGGCGCGGCATTCGCACCGCAGCCATCGAAACGCGGTGGATCATCACGCCACACGAAAGCGATCTCGACCGTGCAAATCGCGCGATTGCGCGTATCGAAGCCGCTGCGCCAAGGCCTCCGGGAACGCGTACCGACTCGCCACAACGTATCGAGCAGCGACAAATCACCGCGCTTCTTCGTGACGAAGCCCCGCGAGTTCCATGGGTCGTCGCGCTCGTCGCGGCGTTTGTTGCGTGGGCCGGTGGTGCTGCGTGGGCCGTACGTCGGGCCAACCGAGCGCCCGAAGGACGAGCGTTTGCTCGAGCAAGACCGAGCATCCTCGTGGCGCTTGCAGGCATGACGTTATGGGTCGTGGCACTATTTCGAGCGTGAAATAGTTGTCCCGTCAATCGATTGGCTGGACAAACAGAACCCGATAATGCGCCAATTCCTGGATCGACTCGCGGATGTCGTCGAGTGCTCGGTGGGTTTCTTTTTTCTTCGGCGCTTCACGATGTGGACACCATCGGCGAACCAACTCCTTCAACGTCGAAACATCGATCATCCGGTAGTGCAGTTGCGCGGCGACTTCGGGCATATACGCGTCCAGGAACTCGCGATCTTTCCACACAGAATTGCCGCATAAAGGCACGACTCCGGCGGGGACGTGTTTCTTGATGAAAGCGAATGTTTGTTCCGTGGCGTCTTGCAGCGTCACAGAAGATGCACGGATCTGGTCGAGCAATCCCGATTTTGTGTGCAGCGATCGAACGTAGTCGTTCATCGTCGCGAGAGCTTCTTCGGGTTGGTGGATGACCAGGCTTGGCCCTTCTTCGATGAGGTCCAAGTTCGAGTTGGTGACGATCGTAGCAATCTCCACGATCGTGCACTTTTTCGGATCGAGCCCAGTCATCTCGAGGTCGATCCAGACCAGCCGGTCCGGTGAAACTTCCGCCATGTGGCAGAGCATAATCAACGACGCGCTTCGTTCCGAATTCCTGTCGGACAGATCGACGAACCTTGGCTTCTCGTCGCGTTTTCCATGCGCTTCACGGCGCATGGCCGTCCGCCATCCGCGGGTCATGGGATCGGTACCGTTGTCTAGTCCCGGATCGATTACGCTAAGGCGTGATGCCAGTCGAATCGGAAGTGAAGCGCGAACGACACGCGCATGATCACGCGCATGATCACGATCACCATCATGATCATCCCGAGCATGGCGACGCGCATGTTCACGCCAAGCACGAGCATGCCCACGACGATCACGCCCATCATGATCACGCCCACGGGTTGAGCGAGCTACGTCGCACGCCGTATCAACGGCTGCTTTTTGCTTTTTCGATCACTGCCGGCTTCATGTTTGTCGAGGCGATCGTTGGGTTTGTCTCGGGCAGTCTCGCGTTGGTTGCCGACGCGGGGCACATGCTGGCGGATGCAGCAGCGTTGGCTCTCGCCATCACCGCGCAAAGAATCGCAGCGCAGCAGCGAACGCGGGCACGAACGTACGGACATCGTCGCGCCGAGGTGCTCGCGGCTTTTGCCAACGGTGTGGCGCTCGCACTGACGGCGGTGTGGATTTTTGGCGAAGCGGCGCAGCGATTTCGTGAGCCGCGCGTCATCGATGCACGGGCGATGATTGCGACGGCGATCATGGGCCTCGTCATCAACCTTGTTGCCGCAGCGGTGTTGTCCGTTGGATCAAAAGGACACAACGTGAACACGCGCGCGGCTCTGGCTCATGTGCTCTCCGACGCGCTTGGTTCAGTTGGCGCGATCGTTGGCGGCGTTCTCGTGTTGACGCTGGGTTGGTATCGCGCAGATCCAGTGATCAGCGTCGTGATTGGCGTCCTCATTTTGTGGGGCGGTTTTAAGCTCGTGCGCGACACGTCGCACGTCTTGATGGAAGGCAGTCCTATCGAAGTCGACATCGCGGACATCGAGAAGACGATTCGTTGTGTTCCGGGAGTCGTCGACTTTCACGACTTGCACGTGTGGTCGATTTCGGAAGGGTTCGATGTGCTCACCGTGCACATCGTGATCGCACGCGGGTTTCACGGGACAGACGTTGTGCAAGCCGTCGCTGTTCGCATCCGTGAAGTGCATCAGCTCGAACACTGCACGATTCAGCCGGAACCATCGAGCGCACCGGAACTCGTGACGTTGCGACGCAAGCCGCCGACCACGAAGAACTTGGTGCAGCAACCATCGACTGTTTCGTTGGGACAAACGACGAATCAGGAGAGCGAACCAGCCTAAGGAATCAGCCGGAAAACATTTCGGTGACCCAGAAGGCTCCATCGGCACTTTGCACGACGGCAACTCCTACGCGGGTGAACCGTTCCAAGAGCAAGTTTCCACGGTGCGATGGGCTGGCCCAGAGTGCGCGGTGAGCATTTTCGAGTGAACTCGCGCTGGCGACATTTTCGCCGGCGACGGTGGCGTTGATTCCAGCGGCTTCGAGTCGAGCGCGGGGATCGCCGCCACCGACGTCGTGCCCGACCAAACGAGCTTTTTTCATTTCTTCGGAGTGGGCTCGGGCGACGGCGTCGAGCGCCGGGTCGCGCGTCAACGGTCGTCGACCTTCGGCCACACGCGCAGCATTGATCATGCGGAGCATCGCGTCGGCCGTGTCCTTGACACCCTGGCCGGCTTCTTCACCCGGTACAGGCGCCCGGACAAACTCATTGGGAGGCTTCTGTCCAGCGTAAATCGTGGCTTCGAGGACAGGTCTAGGGCCGGTTGAAACGGTGGCGAGGACTTGGACAAGCCACACGCCGGGTTGGTCGACGGAAAACGTGGAGCGAATGCGTCCGCCGGAGAGCGAACTCGGCACGGTTTTGGGCGCTGCACGTGGGCCGAGCAAGACGACTTGGACGCCGGATGCGGGGACGAGCATGGCGCCTTCGAGGTTGATCCATTGACCCACGCGAGCGGACGTGGGGACGGGTGATAGATCGGCGAGCGCATCTACGGTGATGATCGTGGCAGCAGCAGCGGTGCCGTTTCCGTGTTGTCGAGCGACGCCACAGCGGCGAGTGCCGAGTGTTCTTGTGCTGGTCATGAACGATTTGAAACGAGTTGCGATGTCAGCATCGTCGAGGTTCTCACCGGAGAGCGACCAGGCTTTGGGCCAGACATGTGGATCGCCTGCTGCGCGAAGGGCGAAGGCGAGTTCGTCAGCGGTGAGGCTGTGAGCCCCATCGAGTTGTCGTTTGGCAACGAGGCTAGCGACGTCCATGAGTGCTGAATCGGCGGGGCCACAGAGGGCGATGAGTGCGGCTTCGGAGGGGTTTGTCGAAGCGGTTGCTTTGGGTGACGAGAGTTCGGATTTCCACTGAACGCGTAGCGGTCCGGTGTCGCCCGTGGCGGCGATGGACAGCGACGATGCGACGAATGCTGAGATGCAAGCCGTGGCGATTCGTTCGTATCTGCGCGTTGTGCGGATCTTGAGGGACGTGCCGAACTCGGAGCAGCTCGAGGGCATAGGACGGTTCCGCCGGAGGTTGTCGACGAGAGATTCGCCGCGCGTTGGTCGTTCGACGGTGCGGCGTCGATCCTGATGCAAAGCGCTTTGCGTTGGTGTGTGATCGACCTGGAAATGGGTCGAAGGGGGCGTGGAGGGATCAACGCGACGCATTGTGACGAGGTAGCAAAGTTTTGGCGTTGCGCGTGTTTTCGCGCAGCGGATCATTCCGAACGAAGCTGAAAAAGGGCGACATCGTCGTTCGTGCTTCGTGCTAGGCTCGCCACGCTTGGGTATCGAGGTCAATAGAGCGGCGAAAGTCGGAATCATGACTGTGGCGCTCGCAGCCGCGGCTTACGGGGGATACCGTTTTATCTCTCGGGATGCCGGCACGGCGGGCGGATATCGGGTATGGGCGTATTTGCCTGATGTTACGGGAATCGCGCCACTTTCGCGCGTGATGGTCTCTGGCATTCAAGTGGGCACGGTGGATCGAATATGGCTCGAAGGCGGCAAAGCACGCCTCGACATCAAGATGTTTCCGACTGCGCCATTGTATCTCGATGCGGCGATTGGGCGTCGTGCGACAAGTTTGATTGGCGAATATTACGTCATGCTGACGCCGGGTACCGAAGGGAATCCCCAGATACCCGATCAGGGCCAGATTGTCCGTTATATCGACGAACCGACAATTGAATCGTTGCAGGGGCAAATTGCCGCGATTTTGCGGGACGTCAAGACGGTGACGGAGACGTTAAAAACGACTGTCGGGAGTGATCGGGGCAAGGATCAGCTCGATACGATATTGAAGAATCTTGCGGAAGTGACCGTAGCGTTAAACGAGACGGTGAGGGAAAATCGCACGGCGGTCAAAGACACGATTACGAATATCAACAATATCACGACGCAATCGCAACCGAATATCAATTTGATTCTCGACAACGTTCGTCAAGTGACGAGCGATATTCGTAAAATGACGGGTGCGCAGACGGGCGAAGGTGGGCGTCCGGGTGATCTACGCAGCAGCGCGAATCGTTTGGAGCGAGCGACGGGATCGCTGGAATCGGCGTTGGCGCATGCGGACAACGTTGCTGCTCGTATCGACAAAGGTGAAGGCACCCTTGGAAAACTGACGAAAGACGAGACGCTGATCAACGAAGTCGAGAACGTGGTCGGCGACGTTGGCGAATTCGTCGGTGGTATTGGGCGGCTGCAAACGATCGTTGGTCTACGCACGGAATACAACTTCCTTGCGAATACGGTCAAAAGTTACGTCGAGCTGCGGATTGCGCCATCCGAGGACAAATATTATTTATTCGAACTCGTCAATGATCCACGCGGACTGACCACGTTCGAGCAGATCAACGTCGATACGTCGAATCCAAGTTTGCCCCCTCATTACAGTGAATTTCGCACCGTTACGACGAATGCATTTCGTTTTTCGTTCCAGTTTGCCAAACGGGTAGGTCCGTTCACGGGTCGCTTCGGTATTCGTGAGTCGTCCGGGGGCATCGGCCTCGATTTGCATCTGCTCGATGACCGGTTCGAGTTGCGCCAAGACCTGTTCGGATTTGGCGAACAGATTTCTCCGCGTTGGCGGGTGGCGTTGGCGTACGAGTTTGTCCGGAAGCTGTGGCTGTTGGGTGGTGTCGACGACATCCTGAACGCCGATCGCCGCGACTACTTTGTTGGTTTGCAACTCCGGTTCAACGACAAAGACTTGAAGTCCGTGCTGCCGTTCGTTCCGCGTGGGCTGTGACGTTTCGCTGAACAGGTGAGCACTGAACGAGTCGCGGACTCGAGATGCGACACGACGTCCCAGGGACGAACGTGGTCGTAGTCCACGGCACGCATTAAATTGCACGCCGGTCCGATGTTTGCGTCTCTGTATACCAAAAAAGGCGCCCCAGGTCCGATTTTTGGTAGCAACCCCAACGAATTTTACGCAATCAGAAACTTGATCCAAGCTGACGGCATCTGATAGATTGTTCAGTATAAACACCTGAACAGGCGGATCCCCGCTCTACCATCATGACGACCGTCCCCATGCTCGCGACTCACCTCACCCACGACATCGTCTGCGTTGGTTCTCACGAACCGCATCAACACGAATTTCACGCGGCCAACGCGAGAACCGTGCACAACCTGTTCACGGGTGGCCTTGGCCCCCCGCGCGCCATTTCCACGTGTCTAGCGGGCCCATGCGTGACCACGTCTGACGTCGAGAACGCTCTCGAGTCTGCTGCGGATCGTGGCGCCACCAATCTCGTCGTCTACTTCTCGGGCCGCGGTACATCCGTCGGACTCGAAGTGTCGAACGGCACGATCTCCGCAGAAATGCTTCATCGGCATCTTGCACACGCCCGTGCGCACGCGGCCCTTCTCATCCTGGACCTCGCGGTTGGTGCCGAGCCCGATCAAGCGTTGCTTCCGCCCTGGCTCCGGCATCTCGTCGCTGCCCGACCAGGTGCGCGGGCCGCCGTTTCCCGCGCCACGCGTATCGGAACTGGCGTCGACGGCGCAGGGCTGGGGCGTTTTACCGCGGCGTTTGTCGCTGCGCTCGAAACATCCCCGGGTGATCTGCGCATCGAGCGTAGCCGCTTCGTTTCCGACAAACGGGCCATGGAACACGCTCGTCTCGCGCTCGAGGAGCGTTGGGGAATGACGAACTTCCCGTTTGAGCTTGGAAAATTTGGTGACATGCCGCTCGCGCGGTCCCAAGCTTCGTCGCCTGTTGGCACTGCTTCGCTGCAAACCATCGTTCCAGGCTCGGCGTTGTCCGCATCAGTCAGTTGGATGCTTGAAGGCCGCGCCAACGTAAAGACCACGTTGCACTACGCCCTCGAGAGCGTGGACGGCCGGGTCCTGGGTACCGCCGCAACCGAGATTGTCGCGAAGAACCCCTTGCAAAAAGGAAAAACCCGCGTCCGCTTTCCAAAATCGTTACTCGGGTCGTCATCCCCTCCGACGGACCTCCGCTGGCGTTTTTCCTTGCGTGACGCCCTCGGTCGTATCCTCGCCGAACTCGTCTTTAATTACGGCTAGCTCTCGACCCAGGGGCCCACCTGAGGCGACTTCGGGAACCTCGCCCTTGCTCGTTGATTCGTCCTCGCTCCGCGTGCCCAGCCCCCAATCGGTGTGCTACAAACGCAGTGATGTCGCGTGTTTTTCCGGGGCTTGCACTTACACTCTCGATGCTGCTTGGCGCAACGGTTGCCGCGTGTCAGGGCTGCCGTACGCCGCCAGCGGTCATGGTCGACGGCAGTGTGGACGCTGTCCCGACACATCCAACGGTTCGTCTTTACGTACTCAGCAACATCGCTGGTGCGCTCGAGCCTTGCGGATGCACCAAGGATCAACTGGGTGGCGTTGACCATCTCGCAGCGTTTCTCAATGCAGAGCGTACCTCGGCGCCTTCGAGCATCGTGATTGGTGCGGGTCCTATGTTGTTCGGTGATCCGGTCCTTGGCACGACGGACCAGACGCAGCAGTCATGGAAAGCCGACACGCTTGCGGCCGCGTTTAAGCACCTAGGTCTTACGGCGTGGGCCCCTGGCGTGAACGACTGGGCTGCTGGAGGCGAATTTCTCGGAAAAGCGCTTGCGACGGCCAACGCTGCGCTTCTCGCGGGCAACATCGAAAGTGTCCCGAAAGCGTCGCCCGTAATCATGCGCGAAGCGAGCGGCATCAAGATTGCGCTCATCGGTGTTGCGGATCCGCGCGATCGCGAGGGAAAGCTGCCTGTTGGCGTGACGACGAAACCCGCGATCGATGCGATGCGCGCGGGCATTGCCGAGGCGAAACGTCAAGGTGCGCGCGTGTTTGTCGGCGTTGCCGCGATTCCGCGGGGCGAAGCGTTGCGGCTCGCGGATGCTTTGCCTGAGCTTTCGGTACTCGTCATTGGCAAACCTGTCGAAGATGGACATACCAACGATGCTCCAAAGGCTCCCATGCATTTGGGAAATACGCTCGTCGTCGAAACATCGAATCATTTGCAATCCGTCGCGATGGTCGACCTGTTTGCTCGCGGCGTGCCTGCCGACGATTCGCCGATTATTTTCGCCGATGCCAGCGGTATTGCCCGTGCAGAAGAACTCGTCAGTTTGTCGGGGCGTATTCGGGAACTCGAGATGCGCATTCAATCTTGGGAAAAAGGTGGCACGGTAAAACCCGAAGATCTCGCGGCCCGAAAAGCGGATTTGGCAAAACTTCGCATCGAGAAAGGCAAACTCGAAGAACAACCCCCGGCGCCGTCAGGGAATTTTTTCCGATATCGTCTCGTCGAAGTCCGGGAAAAACTCGGCAACGAACCGACGATGAAAACGCAGCTCGCCGACTATTATAAACGCGTCAATGATTACAACAAGACCGCGTTTGCCGATAGAAAGCCCGTTCCGGCGGGCGCAAAACAGGCCAGCTTCATTGGCGTCGAAGAATGTACGAACTGCCACGATGAAGAGCGCAAGGTTTGGGATGGAACGCCGCATTCACATGCATACAAGACGCTGCAAGACGATTTCAAAGAATACAACCTCGAGTGTGTCAATTGCCACGTGACCGGCTACGACAAACCCGGCGGCGCGACCGTTACGCATGTCGAAAAGCTCAAGGACGTGCAATGCGAAGAATGCCACGGTCCAGGGTCGTTACACGCGAAGAATCCTGACAAGAAGGGTCTCATCGTTCTGAAACCCGATCCCCAATCGTGCGTGGCGCAATGCCATCACCCGCCGCACGTGGAAAGCTTCGACCCCGTCAGCAAAATGGAACTCGTTCTCGGTCCTGGCCACGGTAAATGATGCGCTAGGACGGTGTTTGTCTTTGAACAGCCTCGGAAATGGCTTATGGTGCGTCGGGCCGAATCACGAGCACGACGCGGTCGCGAAATCTGTACGTGCATTCAATACGGCGTAACCCCGCGTGAGCCAATCGTTCGCCAAGCTCCGACAAACTCAGGCGGCGCGTGGGTTCGTCGAGTCCTCCCTGTGCCCATGGCGCGCCGAGCGTTTCCAAAAGCAACAAATGTCCACCAGGTGCGACCATTGCGGCTAGTTCCGTCAATGCCGCATCCAGCCATGTTATACCATTGCGTAATGTACCACCGTGCATTTCGAGTGCGGGCATGAGCACGCTGGCTACTGTCACGACCGTCGGCGCTGGAGATAGCTGAATGCGGCATGTGCCCAGCCCTTCGGCCATTGAACGAATGCGTGTCGTCGCCCGAGGCAATGCTTCGGCAAGCGACCGTTCGGCACGGACCACTTTTTGCGCATTGGGTTCCACGAGCGTCACGCGGCCGAGTTCCGGATATGCCTTGACGATCATCCGGGCGAGTTTTCCCGTGCCGGTGCCAATATCGGCGAGGTGGTCGTCGGCATCGAGCGGTGGAAGGGCAAGAATCAGTTCACGGTAATGTTCGGGTTCGCGCTCTGGACCTGCCGTCCAGGTTGTATCGTGCAGATCATACCAATCCGGATGTTCCCAAGGCGGCAGCATCTTGCAATGGTAGCGCGACCCAGCGGCCGCGCCAAGGTGATTCTCGACGGGCACTCGCTGCAGGAAATCGCAGATTATCCGCAGGTTCCATTCGACAAGCATCGCTCGCCGATGGCGCATTGCATTGCCCCGCACATGCATTGCCCCGTGGCCAGACAAGTGCCATTCGAGCCACCATTGCAGTCCATATTGTCGTCGCAACGGCATTGAGGTGCGGTGGGAGCGGCTCCGGTGCAAACGAATCCGGCGGGGCACGCGCGTCCGCAACCGCCACAGTTCGCGGCATCGGTATAAGGATCGATGCAGCCAGCGGGCGACTGGCAACAGAGCGTTCCTGCACCGCAAGACGCGCCATTGTTACAGGAACACGCGCCCGCGACACAGTTTTCACCCATTCCACACGCCGTGCCACTACACGAGCATATGCCTGTGGAGCATGTGCCCATGGTCCCACATGTCGGATTCGTCGTGCAACCGCACATTTTTTGCGTCAATGGCCCGGCGCCACACGATAAGGCCCCACTGCAATCATTGCCGCAACCGCCGCAATTGAACCCATTCGTATTTACGGCGAGCTCGCAGCCGTCATCATTGGTTCCAACGGCAGGCGTCGTGCAATTGGCGAAACCCAAATCGCACGTCGACGTACATATCGAACCGGTGCACACGCGTGATGCCGTATTCGTTCCCAAACATGTGCGTCCACAAGCCCCGCAATTGAAAACATTGTCGAGCGTGACCGTTTCGCATCCGTCGTCAGCCATGGGGGCTGCGGGTTTGATACAATCACCAAATCCGTCGACACACGTTGGAGCGCAGACCCCATTCGTACAGGCAGTGCTCACCGAATTCGCACCGGAGCATACGTGACCGCAAACGCCGCAATTCGCAATCGATGTGCGCAGGTCGACTTCGCATCCGTTCGTCGGATTGTTGTCACAATCAGCGAAATTAGCTGCACACATCAAGCCGCAGGTACCGTTGGTGCAGCTCGATGTCGAATTGGGGCCACTTGGGCAAACGTTTCCACACGTGCCGCAATTGGCGACTTTCGTAACGTCGACTTCGCATCCGGTGCCGGGCATCATGTCGCAATCCGCAAAACCCTGGACGCACGACTCAATGGCGCACACGCCTGTCACGCAGGCTTCGTTGGTATTGGCCAAATTGCAGTCATTCTTGCAAAAGCCGCAATTTTTGACGGTTTCAATAGACGTTTCGCATCCATCTGCCGGATTGCTATTGCAATCGGCCGTCCCGGCGCCGCAGGGATTGTTCTTGCAAGTGCCATTGGCACACGTTTGAAAACTCTGGCATTTGTTGCTGCATGCGCCGCAGTTGTTGGGATCCGTCAAAAGAATCGCTTCGCACCCGTTGTTGGCGCTCGCGTCGCAATTGGCAAACCCAGGGTCGCATTGACCGACGCTACACGCGCCAGCTTGGCATTGTCCCATTGCATTCGGTGCGGAACAGAGTGTGTCACACGCGCCGCAATTGTTGGCGTCCGTTCCAGTCGGGACCTCGCATCCGTTCGTCACCATTCCATCGCAATCGTCGAACCCCGTCGTACAGATATCGATTGCACAACCGCCGGCTACACACTTCGTGGCCGCATTCGCGAGCACGCATGGGTCGCAGCTGGTCCCGCACCCAAATTGCGGATCATCCGGCGCCACGCAGACGTCATTGCATGACTTCTCTCCAGCGATGCAATCACCTTGCTCAGGCTTCGGCTCGAATTGACCGAAATCCTGGGTGCAACTTGCAATGCCGACGCCCGCCAGGGCTAACGCTACCAGTGCAGAAAAGACGCGAAAATGCATGATGACTCCCGTTGGATTCGAAGCGAAAAAGTACAATCCCCGCGATGAGGCGCTACTATCGCCGGTTTCCTGCCGTGATGCAAGACCTACGCACAAGAGAGGTATCGGTTTCCGCAGCGAATGACGTCACGCTTTGGCGGCAGCTGGTCGACGCGCGACCGTGCGTTGAAAAACAATGTGCAGTCCGCCGGAAACGAGGAAGCCCACGAACCACGCGTAGGTGTAGATCGTCTTCCAAAAATCAGCGACCTGAATCGATGGAATCGCCGTAGCCAAAAAGCCGGGCAAATTAATCGCAACACCGATTGCTAATGCCAGCATGGCGAACCAGTTGACTCCGTTCGAATATTCGTATGCACCGCCGCGACGATACAAATCGTCCAAGTCGAGCTTCGTTTTGCGGACGATGAAGTAATCCGCAATCATAATTCCGCCAATAGGACCAAGCAGCGCTGAATACCCGACGAGCCACGTGAAAATGTAACCCTTCGACGATTCGATGAGCTTCCAGGGGAATATCAGCGCTCCGATGACCGCCGTAATGATGCCCCCCATCTTGTAAGAAATGCGCGACGGCGACAAATTCGAGAAATCATTCGCCGGTGATACAACGTTTGCGGCGAGATTCGTCGAAAGCGTTGCAATCGACAGTCCCAGCATCGCCAAGACCAGCACGAACGAACCCCCGACACGCGTCAGTAGTTTCACTGGGTCCCAAATCAATTCGCCGAAAATCACTTTTGTCGCGGATGTCACGGCTACGCCGATGAACGAAAACAAAATCATCGTAGCTGGCAGACCAAGCGCTTGCCCCAATGCTTGGTCGCGCTGGCTCTTCGCGTACCGCGTGAAATCAGGAATGTTCAGCGATAACGTCGCCCAAAAACCGACCATGGCGGTCAAACTCGGAGCAAATACACTCCAGAACGCCGGCCCCTCGAGCTTTGAAGGCGTCGACAGAATCGGCCCAAATCCACCCGCTCGAACATACGCCCACCCGAGGAGCAGCAGCCCCATGGCGATCAAGAACGGCGCTGCCCAAGTTTCGAGGAATTTTATCGATTCGGTCCCTCGAAGAATAAAAAACAAATTGATGAACCAGAAAACGACGAAACCCAGCAGTTCTCCAGGATGAATGCCAATAAACGACGCCTTCATCGCGTCTGATGTGAGGGCGTGCTCGATACCCGGCGACATGGATGCCAGCAACTGCCAGAGCGCCAGTCCGCCGAACCAGGTTTGAATGCCAAACCATCCACACGCGACGAGCGCTCGCAAAAGGGCCGCCACGTTGGCCCCGAGAACTCCGAACGAAGCTCGCGCAAACACCGGAAACGGAATGCCATACTTCGTGCCGGCGTGGGCATTGAGCACCATCGGCACGAGCACAATCATATTACCGAGCGCCACGCAAATAAGCGCTTCGGACCAACTCATTCCTTGATCGATGAGCCCAGATGCCATCGTATAGGTCGGAATGCATACGGCCATTCCAACCCACAACGCGGCATAATGAATCAGGCCCCACGTTCGTTTGTCTGCCGATGTTGGCGCGAGATCTTCATTCGTCAGCGACATGCTACGTGCTCCGCTTCGCGCGCGCCGCTTCCGTCACGCGTAATCCTCCAGGAACGAAATCCGTGCCATTTTGCACTCGATCGTTCCAGCTTTCATGCGGTTTGCCCGAAGAAAGCTCCTTCATTGTAATGCAACCCGAAACCGGACATACCAGCTGGCACAAGTTGCAACCAATGCATTCGTCTTCGTCCACGTACGGAACGCGTGCGCCTGGCGCGCCACCTTTTGCCGTCACAGCACGTTCCGGGACGAACTTCGGCATGTGTATATGGCCAGCTTTGCGCGATTCTGCTTCGGTTCGTCCGGGCAAATGAATGCATTGGTGCGCTCCGTCCATACACGCAACGTAACACAACTGGCACCCAATACACTTGTCGGTATCGATGTCGGCAACGACCCGATACGCCAGGTCCAATTCACCCCAGTTCTTGTACGCCGACGCCGCGTTTCCACGCAGATCCAAGATGGACTTCATTCCGCGGGAATCGAGGAAATCATTCAAGCCCTCGATCATGTCGTCCACGATGCGGTAACCATAATGCATAACCGCCGTGCACACCTGCACGCTCGTGCAACCAAGCGCAATGAATTCCGCCGCATCACGCCAATTCGAGATACCACCAATACCCGAAATCGGCAGCTTCGAAATGCCCGGATGACGCGTCAATTCCCCCACCATGTGAAGCGCAATGGGTTTCACCGCGGGGCCGCAATATCCACCGTTTGTCGAACCGGAACCGACGCGTGGCATCGGGACCATACGGTCGAGGTCGATTCCCATGATCGATTTTACGGTATTGATCAGTGATATCGCATGCGCACCCGACTCGAGTACCGCTTCGCCAGGCTCCACGATATCCGTCACGTTCGGGCTCAATTTGATGATGACTGGTTTCGTGGCGAATTCCACGGCCCAGCGGGCAATCTCGAGCAATACCTTCGGTTCGGAACTCACGGCCGAGCCCATTCCGCGCTCGCACATACCGTGGGGACAACCGAAATTGAGCTCGTGGCCATCGGCGCCGGCTTCTTCTGCGCGCCCGATGATTTCTTTCCACTCTTCTTTGGTCTCGACCATCAGCGATGAAATCACCGCATGATTCGGATAACGACGTTTTACCTCGCGAATTTCGCGCAAATTCACGTCGAGAGGCCGATCGGTAATGAGCTCGATGTTGTTGAGCCCCATCATGCGCATATTGCCGTAATCGATACCGCCGAAGCGACTCGATACGTTCACGATTGGATTGCCGAGCGTCTTCCAAACGGCCCCGCCCCACCCCGCGTCGAATGCGCGCATGACTTGGTCGCCCGTATTCGTCGGCGGTGCCGACGCGAGCCAAAATGGATTCGGGCTCTTGATGCCCGCAAAATCGATCGAAAGATCTGCCACGGCTACCCTCCGCCAACGAGAAATGCGTGAATGTTGCGAGCGGCAACCCGCGCTTCGGCGACGGCATTGACGACTTCTTTGCCACCATTGACACAATCTCCGCCGCTCCATACCTTCGGATTGCCCGTTCGGTAGGTTGCGACGTCGACGACCACGCGCCCACGCGCATCCAATTCGACGCCAGCAAATGCCTTGGCCAAATCGGTCAATCGACTTTGTCCCGTGGCCACGACCACAACGTCCGCGGGCAAATCTTCCTCCGTACCCGCCACTGCACGCTTGTTTTCCGTACGCGCTACGCGTAATGCCACGACACGCCCGCTTTCATTACGTACGACCTTCGTTGGAATTCGCGAACACACGACGTTCACGCCATCGATACGCCCGCCCGAGATTTCGTGCTCGTATGCCGACATCTCCGCTTCTGTTCCGCGGTAAACCATTGTCGAAAATACGCCAAGCAATGCCAGCTCGTGCGTAATGTCGATCGCCGTATTGCCGCCGCCCACGATGACCGCTTTACGAATTCCATCCAGCTGCAAACTGGGATCCGCTTTTAATCGTTCAATGAGTGCCGTGGCGCCTTCGACGCCACCACCATCTTCCCCTTCGATCGACAACCGCGAATCCGGTCCCAGTCCCAGGCCTAAATACACGGCGTCGTATTCCGTGCACAGCGAAGCTACCGATACTTGGTGCGGCTCTTTTGCTTCGTTTACCACTTCAACACCTTGTCGAATCTCGATGTCTCCCAGCGAAAGGATCCATTCGATTTCGGCGAGCGCGTCGTTTGCTTTCATCTTATACGGCGCAATGCCCAGCGTATTGAGGCCACCTGGCATGGCTTTTCGCTCGAAAATAACCGCCTTGTGCCCTTCGAGCGCGAGCCATCCGGCCGCAGCAATCGATGCAGGTCCGGCGCCAATCAACGCGACGCGTTTTCCCGTCGCCGGCTTTTTCGTATACAATCGCGGATCCGCGGCGATTGCGGTTTCGACGGCGTGACGTTGTAGCCGGCCAATCCGAATCGGCTCCCGTTCCCATTCGTTGTATACGCAAGCACCCGCGCAAAGTACTTCAACCGGACAAACCTGTCCGCAAGATTTGCCAAGCAAATTTTGCGACAAGATCGTCCGCGCCGCACCTTTTATATTGCCCGTGGCAATCTTGCGGATGAACGTGGGAATGTCGATTTCCGTAGGGCACGCCTTGATGCACGGGGCGTCTACACAATACAAACAACGATTGGCTTCCGCTATCGCTTCGGCCTCATTGTACGGCGGCTTCTTGTCCTCGAAACGTTCTTCGAGTCGATTACCAGGCAAGCTCGGAAAACGAGCCATCTCGGTCGACATCAGGCACTCCTCACCGGAATGGTAAATTTGTCGAGTTTCCGGGGCAAGAATCGCCCAGCACCACGTTGCACGTCGAGCGAACCATTCTTGAATTGAATTCGCCCAGCCACGATCGTATGACTGACTTTGCCTTTGACTTCGAATCCTTCGAAGATATTTCGATCGCAACGATGATGGTGCGTCTTGGCGGAAATCGTCGAGCTACCTTGGGGATCGAAAATGACGATGTCCGCATCGGCGCCCGGCAAAATCGCGCCCTTACGCGGATAGAGACCGAAAATTTTCGCGGGTTGCGTCGCGAAAATATCGACGAATCGGTTTTCGTCGATACGTCCCGCAAGCACGCCATAGGTCCACAAAAGACCCAATCGATTCTCGATACCCGCCGCACCATTCGGTATCTTCGTAAAGTCGTGAAGTCCACGGTCCTTCTGCCCCACTTGGTTAAATGGGCAATGGTCTGTCGCGACAACCTGAAGCACCCCGGACGCAATGGCTGCCCAAAGCGCGTCTTGATGGCCCTTCGGACGAATCGGCGGACTCATCACGTACGCTGCGCCCTCAAAATCCGGCTTCTCGTACACCGAATCATCCAAAAGCATGTATTGCGGGCACGTTTCTCCGAGCACCACTTGTCCTCGCCGCCGCGCTTCCGCAATCGCATCAATTGATTCTTGACACGTCACATGCACAACGTAGATAGGTTGGCCGAGCAGTCGCGCCATCATGATCGCCCGTCCCGTCGCTTCACCTTCGACCGGCGAAGGCCTCGATAACGCATGGTATTTCGGTGCGAGTTTTCCTTCGGCCACGAGCCGTTTCTGCAAGGCTACGACGACATCGCCATGTTCGGCATGCACCGTCACGAGTCCACCCAATTCATGGGCAGTCTCCATGACTTGCACGAGCTCGTAATCGTCGACGCCAATGGCGCCGCGATAGGCCATAAACGTCTTGAACGAAGGAATTCCTTCTTCACGCAAGCATTGCTGCATTTCGGAGCGCGTCTTGTCGCCCCACCACGTGACCGCCATGTGGAAGGCATAATCAGCAACTGATTTACGCGCCTTTTCCTTCCACATGGCAAGGCCATCGAGCAAATCTTGACCACGAGCGGGAATGACGAAATCGATGATCGATGTCGTTCCTCCCGCTACACCTGCGGCGGTTCCCGTCTCGAAATCGTCCGAGCTTTCCGTGCCCATGAAAGGCAATTCCATGTGCACGTGGGCATCGATGCCGCCCGGAAAAATGAGCTGCCCAGACGCGTCGATAACCACGTCGGAAGCATTCTGTTTCACGAGTCCCGTGCCGACAGCGACGATTTTATCGCCATCGCAATACACATCGCCCACATATTTGTCCGAAGCCGAGACGATCGTGCCGTTCTTGATCAAGATGCCCATATTGCCCTCACGTTCAGACAGCAAAACCCATCACGGGAGAAGTTTTACCATGTCGCCATAGGTTTCCGGTCGCCGATCGCGGTAGAATTGCCACGTGCGCCGCACTTCCTCGATCAAATCGAGGTCCATTTCCGCAACGACGAGTTCGTCTTTGTCTTCGCTGCCCACAGCCAACATTTTCCCGCGTGGATCGCAGAAGTAGCTTGTCCCGTAAAACTTGCCAATGTTCCACGGCGCTTCGGTACCCACTCGATTCGACGCCGCCATGTAATACCCATTGGCTACGGCGTGTGCGGGTTGTTCGAGCTTCCACAAGTATTGCGATAGCCCCGCCACCGTCGCTGACGGATTGAAGACGATCTCCGCGCCATTCAATCCAAGAAGACGTGCGCCCTCGGGAAAATGCCGATCGTAACAGATGTATACGCCAATCTTGGCGTAACGTGTTTGGAACGTCGGGTATCCGAGATTCCCGGGCTTGAAAAAGTATTTCTCCCAGAAACCATTCGTTTGCGGAATGTGGTTTTTCCGGTACTTACCGAGGTACGTCCCGTCGGCGTCGACAACCGCGGCAGTATTGTAATATACGCCGGCAATCTCGCGCTCGTACACCGGGATGATCATCGCCATTTGGTATTTCTTGGCGTATTCACTCAGCTTTGCGACCGTCGGTCCGGGCACGGCTTCCGCCGTATCACACCAACGGGCGTCCTGCGACGGACAAAAATAAGGCGTATTAAAGACCTCTTGCAAACAGAGAATCTGCACGCCTTTTTTGCCGGCTTCTTCGATCAGCGGAATATGCTTGTCGTACATCGCATCGCGAATTGAGAGCACCGATGCGTTTGGGTCATTCAGTGCGTTGCTGCACTGAATCAAACCTCCGAGGACTTTTCTGGCCATTAGAACCACCTTTCAATGACGACTTTGCGCTCGGTGTAGAAATCGATCCCCGTCGCGCCGTGTGCTTTCGTATCGCCGAACAAGCTACCTTTTTGTCCACCAAATGGGAAAAATGCCATCGGTGCCGCAACACCAATGTTCACACCCACCATGCCCGCTTCCACGCGTGAAGCGAACGTCCGCGCTGATTTGCCATTCGAAGTGTAAATGCTTGCCGCATTGCCGTATTCGCTCGCATTTGCCATGGCAATGGCATCGTCGAGCGTTTTGGCGCGCATGAACGAAACGACTGGCCCAAAGATTTCTTCTTTGGCAATGACCATGTCCGGCGTGACCCCTTCGAAAATGGTCGCGCCAATCCAGTTTCCGTCCGCGAGCCCTTCGACCGTGGCATTTCGCCCGTCAAGCGTCAATGTCGCCCCTTCCGCGAGGCCTTTTTCGATGTACGCCAAGACCTTCTCGCGATGCGTCCTGGAAATGACCGGGCCCAGCGTCGTTTTCGCATTTTTGCCATCGCCAAGCACGAGCGCTTTCGCATGTTCGACAAACAGGTCACGCACGCGGTTGTACGCATCGCCCACAGGCACAATGACGCTTCCCGCCAAACACCGCTGTCCCGCGCAGCCATAACACGATTCGACCGCGTTTTGCACGGCCCGCTCCATGTCTGCATCCGACGTGATCACGATGAAGTTTTTCGCGCCGCCAAGCGATTGCACGCGTTTGCCCGTTTCGCCGCACTTGCGATACACGATTTTCGCCACGGACGACGAACCGACGAACGACACGCCCTTGATCGTCGGATGCGCACAAATGGACTCAACGACTTCTTTCCCGCCATTGACGAGATTCAGTACGCCCGGGGGCAAACCCACTTCCTGGATCAACTCGAATATGCGTTTCTGCGTCAGCGGCACTTGTTCGCTCGGTTTGAGCACGAACGTATTACCCGTCGCAATCGCATAAGGCAAAAACCAGAGCGGGACCATCGGCGGGAAATTGAATGGCGTGATCGCCGCAAAAACGCCGAGCGGCTGGCGTACCGTGTGGCAATCGATGTTCGTCGCCACGTCCTCGAGCGATTGACCCATCATCAGCGTTGGAATGCCCGCTGCATGCTCGATGTTTTCGATGCCCCGACCGAAATCATTCAGTGATTCCGTCAGCGTCTTGCCATGTTCGCTCGTGCAAATGCTCGCCACTTCTTCGCGATGCGCATCGAGCACGTTGCGCATTTTGAACAAATAGCGCGCCCGTTGCGCCGGCGGAACTGCACGCCACGCAGGAAACGCGGCTTGAGCCGCTTTGACCGCACGATCGACATCTTCCGTCGTCGATAGCGGAACCTTCGCGAGCACTTCGCCCGTTGCCGGGTTTTTTACGTCGAGCAGCGTGGTGCCCGAAGAGGCTACCCAGGCGCCATTGATGAAGTTCTCGAGCACACGCATAGACAAACCGACCTCCTCAAAACATCAACGCAGCTTCAGTTTCGTCGTGGGTTCGCGCCAACGTTGCACGATTCCGGCGACCAGGGACAAGTCTTTCACCGCCACATTCGGATGCGCCATCATCAAATCGTCGGCAGGCGTAAAGCCCGACTCGACCGCAATCGACCAAGCGCCAGCATTTTTCGCGCAAGCGATGTCTTGCACACCATCACCCACCATCACCACCGCCCGCGGATCGACACCCAAAAGCTTTGACGCCAAATGAAGTGGAGCCGGATCCGGCTTACGTTCCGGCAAATCCCCACCGGCGACCACCGCGTGAAAGCGATCCGTGATCCCCAATGTCGCCAGCACCGCGTCCGTCGTCGAACGATGTTTGTTTGTGCACAAACCAATCAGCATGTCGTCCATCGACGCCAAGTCTTCCAGCGCTTGCAAAGCACCAGGTGACCAACGCGTAAAATCGAGCGGATGCGCGCTGTAATAGTCCAAAAAATACTGCACGAGTTCGTCCGTTTCCGGATCATCGTCTGGCAACAATGCCGCTTGTGCGCACAGTGAACGAGCGCCGTTGCCCACCAGCCGCACGATCGTCGACGCGGGTTTGGGGGAACGCTTGGTCGAAATCAATGCATGGTTCATCGCTGCCACGATGTCGCCACGACTGTCGATCAAGGTGCCGTCGAGATCGAATACGACCGCCTTGGGAGGGAGCACGTCGCTCATCCTATGGACACCCGATCACGCGTTCAACGCCAATCGTTCGTGACAAATGCCGTGCAGAGCCAAACGAACACGTTGATGATGTGCGTCATTTTCGAGGACCAACGACGCGTATCTCGTGCAGCCGTGCCTTGGCCGCTGCGTAACGATCCGCCATGTCGCCACGCGCTTCCGGCTTCTGCCAGAGGCTCACCGCTTCGGTCGGATCCTTCGCCAAGTCATACAGTTCGTACGAAGTGTTGTTCGAGATCGTCAATTTGAGATCCCCATGGATGAACGATCGTCGCGCGTCGTTGTAAGGACCTGCGGGCATGTCGATGATGATGTCGCGCGCTTCTGCGGGTTTGTCCGAGCGCAACAACACATCTGGCAGCAACGATGTTCCAGACAAACTGTCTACGCTGCCTTCCGTCGTTTTCGGTGGATCGATGTGCAGCAGCTCCAGCACGGTTGGGACGATGTCGATCGCACTTCGCCGCGTTTCTATGCGTGACGGCTTCACATTGGGCACGTGCACGATGAGCGGCACTCGCACGAGCGGCTCCCACAATTCAAAACCGTGGCGAACCATCTTGTGTTCACCAAACGCTTCGCCGTGATCACTCGTCACGATGATCGCAGTGCGTTGTCCCCACGGCGTCTTCTGCACCGCATCGATTACGCGACCGATGTGTTTGTCCGTAAACGCGACTTCGCCGTCGTACAACGCTCGTTGTCCACTACCGAAGTTCGGCACGTCGTCGTGACGCAAATAGTCTGCATGCGGATCGAGGTAATGGATCCACATGAAGAACCGTCCCGATGTGTTTTCAGGACGCTCGAGCAAACCAATCGCGGCGTCGGACAACGCAACACTCGAGGACTGATCCGCAACGTCCCACGCTGCGCTCTCCGGCGGAGCAGCCGACATGTCGACGACGTCGAAACCACGATCGAGTCCGCCAAACTTTCCAAAGTAACGATGCGCATGCACGCCCATCGTGCGAATTCCGGCGCGCGAAATGCGCTGCGCCATAAATGTCTCGTCGTCGTTGAACTTGTTGAAATGCCCCCAATTACGCTGCGTTTCGCTGCCGTACTTTCCAAGCAACATCGGCCCGAGACTCTTGCCCGTGTACGAAGCGAGCGAATACGCGGTTGTGAACACCGTGCTGCGACTCGCAAGCGCATCCAAGTTCGGAGACACCGGCTGCGCATATCCGGCGTATCCCAAGTCAGCGCGAAGCGTGTCGATCGTGATCAGCAGGACGTTGAGGTCCTTCGGCAAAATATCGTACGCCGCTGCTTTGACAACTGGATCCGCCGCAGGTTTGTCTTGGTTGAACACAGCCAATGCTGCCGCACGTAAATCCGACCCCGAGCAGTCTTCGTCTATGCCGTTGTCCGCGATTTCCACGCCAAGCGGGCCAACCTGCGCATCGCCTTCACGACAATCGCCTCCGCCAAACCATCCACTCGCACCATCATGATCGCGATCGCTGAATCGTCGTAACGTCGCCAGCGCGATCTTGCCAAGAGGTGCACCGCGTTCGATGACCTGCGCCACAGGCAGACCATTCCCGTTGAGACTCGCCGCAGTTCGCGCCAAAAGCAGCAACGGCGCGAGCGCCACGACGACGAAAAAGATGGTTCGTCGAAATGAACTCACTGCCGCAAAAACCAATGAAAATGCCGCGACGAGCATGAGTAATGCTGGCGCACGCAAGTCGAGTTCCGTGCGCTTGAAGATGCCGTAAATGCCAAGCGGTCCACCTTCACCACTCACACTGCCCGTCGTGACGCCTACCCAGAAGAGCGCAGCAACGACAACGATTGCAGCGAGGCCCGTGCGTACCGGATCGACAAACCCTTTGCGCGTGTCACTTGCGTGTGCGAGCGCTTGGCGCAGGGCAGGTGTCAACGCAAGCGCGAAGAGAGCGGAAAGCAGGCCGATGACGAGTGAGCCTGTGGCAATGGCAAATCCGACGTGGGGTGTTGGTACTTCGAGTGCCAACAAGGCTCGTGCGAGTTGTGCCGAAAGTGTGGTCCAGACAAACGCGGCCAAGACCATGAGTGGAACGAACGCGGCAACATCTGCAGGACGTCCCTTCGCCATGTTCCGTAGCCAATCGGTGAGACTCGAGGGGGAGGGGGCTCGTTCGGGAAAAACGACGACCGAACCGATACTCACCGCCAAACCAACAGCGAGTGCCACGGGCGAGAGCAGACCTGCATCGGCCAAGAACAAGGCAAATGATTTGACCTCCAACGATGCACCATCGCCATGTCCACGAGCCCAAGCGGTTTCCACCAGTGCTGCGAACAGGCCTGCAAGCGATGCGCCCATCGCTCCACGGACGATCCGACCCGACCATGCTCGCAAAACTTGTCCTGGCTTCATCCACCACTTCTCGTGCGCTTCGGCGCGGAAGCCTCACGTCGCGCGAGCGGATGCGCCGAGTCGTACACCTTCATCAAGTGCTCCGTCGAAACGTGTGTGTACCGTTGGGTCGTGGACAAACTTGCGTGGCCAAGCATGCGTTGAATGGCGCGAAGATCCGCTCCGCCGTCGAGCAAATGCGTAGCGAATGTGTGTCGCAAGGCGTGTGGATGCAGGTCGGCGCGGCCAGCTCCCAACGCACCGTAACGCCGTACCAAATGTTGCACTTGGCGCACGCCAATACGTTTGCCCAGACGCGAAACGAACAACGCTCGATCATCGAGAGCGCCCGTCTTGGAGTGTCGCAGTTCGTCTCGACGTACCAGCCACTCTGTCAAGGCGTTCTTCGCGTGAGACCCGAACGGAACGATGCGTTCTTTGCGTCCCTTGCCGATCACCCTTGTTCGACCACCGTCGGCGTCGAAGTCGACATCATCGATGTCGAGGCCCACCAATTCCGACACGCGTAACCCCGAGCCATACAGAACCTCGAGCATCGCGCGATCGCGTGCACCGTCGGCGGCATCGTTATCCGGCGCTTCGACGACTTCCGCGGCTGCATCGACGTTCACGAACGTGGGCAATGGTCGGCGCACCTTGGGCAATTCGAGTGTTGCGGCGGCGTTCATCGTGATCTCGCCACGTACTTCCAAGAAGTGCAAAAACGATCGAATCGCGGCGATTTTTCGACCGATGGAAGGCGGCGCGTGCGTTCGTGCAAGTTGTCCCAAGAAACTGCGCAAGACCAAGATGTCGATGTCCACAGCGCTCTGCACATGTGGGCGTTTGTCTCGTACGAATGCCACGAGCTGCGCGAGATCCCGCCGATACGCCGACACCGTGTGTGGCGAAGCCTGACGCTCTTCACTCAAGTACCGCACGAAACGCGTCGTCGCGTTCTCGAGCCCCGCGCATGACTGGGCGGTTGTCTGAGTCGAGCTTTTCACCGCACCTTGCGTAGCATCGCCCCCATGCATCGGGCAAAGAGACGGCAGTCCACGCGGTAGCTACGAGGGGGTATGCCGGTCGCGACGACCAAGGTACATTGACCGACGCGATTTTATGGAAGGCGAAACGCTCGATGGCCGTTACGAGCTCCATGAAGAGCTAGGCCGTGGAGGTCATGGTGTCGTCCATCGAGCCACCGACCTCACGAATGGCACGCAAGTAGCTATCAAACTGCTGCGTACGCAGATTGCAGATGATCCTCAATACGCCGAGCGACTTCGGCGTGAAGCGCAATCGCTTGCGGCGCTTTGGGGGTCGAGTGTCGTGCGTGTGCATGACTTTGGCGCCGATCCCGAAGGTACCGTCTACATGGTGATGGAGTTTCTCGAAGGCGAGAACTTCGAGGTGCATTTGCGGGACATCGAGACATTCGGGGACAAACTCAACGTTTTTACCATTCTCCAGACGCTGGATCCCGTGGCGCGTGCGCTTCATGCGGGACATGGAATGGGCATCATTCATCGCGACGTAAAACCCGCGAACATTTTTCTCGTATCGCCTGATCACGGCGGTGGTGTGCGGCTGATGGACTTTGGGCTCGCCAAAATCAACGGAGCAGAAGCGCTCACCGCGGCAGGCATGATTGCCGGATCGCCTTCGTACATCGCCCCAGAGATGTGGCACGCGAACGGCTTCGATCACCGCGCTGATGTGTATTCTTTCGGGGCCGTCGTGTACCGCGCTCTTGCCGGCCGCACTCCGTTTCGGTCGCCATCGAACGAAGAATTGTTCATCGCCGTAACGACGGGACCGCGCCCGAAAATTTCGACGTATCGTCCAGAGCTTCCAGTAGAGATTGACGTGTGGGTCGAGCACGCGTTGGCCATCGACCGAGACAAACGCTACCCCTACGTCCCTACGTTGTGGAACGAACTCATTCGCGTCTTGCGGAACGCTCGCGGTCCCAGCGCGGAACGTGTACGACAAACATTTCATTTGCCCGGCTGAATCACCTCATGTCTGAGAGCATCGAAAGCACGAACATCTCCGTTGGCGAAGGGGGCGCGTCGAATGTCGACGTAGATCAGGCCAATGCGAAGGTTGCGGACGATGCTCGAGATCGTGCTCGTGCGTTCATCGGCACTGTCGTATCCGGTCGTTATCGCATCGTCGATCTCATCGCCACCGGCGGCATGGGTGCGGTTTATCTCGGCGAACACGTGCACATGCACAAGCGTATCGCCGTGAAGATTTTGCATCCCGAAGTCGACGACCAGCCGGAGATCGTTGCGCGCTTCGAACGTGAAGCCGTCGTTGGTGCGCACGTGCGTCATCCGAACGTCGCGTCAGCGACCGACTTCGGAAAGCTCGACGATGGCGCGTACTTTTTGGTGCTCGACTACATCGAGGGGCGAAATCTCGGCGAAGTGATTCGTGATGGTCCCATGCCTGCGGCGCGAGTCGTACGTATTGCGAAACAGATCGCGGGAGGGCTCGCGGCAGCGCATGAACTCGGGATCGTTCATCGCGATGTGAAGCCCCGCAACATTATGCTCGATGCCCACATGGTCCCGAAACTCATCGACTTCGGGTTTGCCAAGATGTCTGCGGACAAACTTCCGCTCACTGCGTCGCGTGGGGAAGGTCGTCCGGCATCGCGGCTCACGGGCGTGGGGGTCATTCTCGGGACGATCAATTATCTCGCACCCGAATCTGCACACGGAATGGATGCTGTGGACGAGCGAGCTGATTTGTATGCGCTCGGGGTCATCATGTATGAAATGCTCGCCGGCAAACACCCATTCGCATCGAAAGACCCCATTGAAGTATTCAATCATCATCGAATGACGCCGCCGCCGCCATTTGCGGTGTATGCGCCTGGGGTGACGGTTCCCCCGGAACTCGATGTGATCGTGCGCAAGTTGCTCGAAAAGGATCCTTACGACCGATATCAGACGGCGAAGGAGCTGGTCGATGCTCTGGAAGCATTGCCATTTGGCCATGAGTCCGAGGAAAAACCGAAATCGATAAAACCACCGCCGCTTATGGCTCCGTCATCAGTGGCTCCGCCATCCGCGGCGAAGGAGTCGGAACAAGCGGCGATTTCGGCGCCGGTCAAATCGACGGTGGTGACGACAAAGAAAAAAAAGAAAAAGGCGACGAAGGCGCAGCCGGCGGCAAACAATCTCACGTATGTTTTTGCGGTGATTGCGGCGGTGGCTGTGGCTGTAGCGGCGTTTTTTGCGACAAGGTAATCGAGCAGATCAATCTTCCGCGGCGACATCCACATCCGGCAGCGGTTCGCGCATCGTGACGAATTCTTCGGCCGTTGTCGGGTGAATGCCCACCGTGCGATCGAATTGCGCTTTTGTGGCCCCGCATTGAATGGCAATGGCCACTCCTTGGATGATTTCCGCGGCGTCACTGCCGACCATAAACGCGCCGAGCACTTTTCCCGTTGCACGTTCTACGACGAGTTTCATCATGGTCCGTTCGTCGCGGCCTGATAACGTGTGTTTCATGGGTCGAAAACGCGAGCGGTACACATCGATTTTGCCGAATTTGGCACGGGCCTGTTCCTCCGTCAAACCCACGCTTCCCACAGGAGGTTGCGAAAAAACTGCCGAAGGCACGTTCTCGTGCATTATTTCCATGGGATTGTCGTGGAACAAAGTTTCAGCAACCGCGCGAGCTTCCGCAATCGCTACGGGCGTCAAATTGATGCGATTCGTTACGTCACCCACGGCGTAAATGCTGTCGACGTTCGTTTGCGAAAATGAATTCACTTCAATGGCTCCTGCCGCATCGACGCGTACGCCGCAGTTGTCAAGGCCCAGGTTTTCCGAATTTGGCGTTCGTCCCGTCGCGAAAAGCACCACATCCGTCTCGAGGATTTCGCCGCCCGCAAGCAGCACGGACAACGATTCGCCAACGCGTTCAATGCTGCGCACGACCGTTTCGCGCAAAATACGAACACCTCGCTTCGTCATGCCTTCGGTGACACTTTCCCGAACGTCACAATCGAATCCCCGCAGAACATTGTCCCCACGCACGGCGAGCGTCACATCCGACCCTGCAGCGCGCCAAATTCCCGCGAATTCGACGGCAATGTATCCGCCGCCGACGACCAATGCTCGTTTCGGGATGTAGGGCAAATCCAGCGCTTCGTCGGACGAAATGCCCAATTCGCCCCCCGGAATTCCGGGCCTCATGGGTCGGCTACCTGTCGCGATCAAAATATGCTTCGCCGTGGACCTCGTGCCATTGACTTCGACCGTGTGCGCATCAATGATTTTTGCATGGCCCTCGATGATGTGCACCTTGACGTCCCGCAACATGCGAATATAAATGCCATTGAGTCGGTCCAATTCGCGATTTTTTGTCTCAATGAGTTTGGCCCAATCGACGTGATGTTCACCAATTGTCCAGCCAAACCCTCGAGCGTCTTCCAATTCTTCGGCAATATGCGATGCATAAACGAGAAGTTTTTTCGGCACGCATCCGCGTAATACGCACGTGCCGCCCACGCGTCGCGATTCGCAAATCGCCACGCGTGCCCCGTAGGATGCGGCGCGCCGACTTCCCGCGACACCACCGGAACCCGCGCCAATCGTAAACAGATCGAAATCGTAGGTCGTCGTCATCGAGCGCGTCCTCAACCTTTCACGATGAAACTGGCCATGAAATACCCGTCCGTACCGTGCACATGCGGCAAGATACGCAGCGTCGTCGCGTCGTTTGGCGCCAGTGACCGTAACACATAGGTATCAAATGAAATGGCCGACAGCGTCATTCCATTAGGCAAGGGTTTGGCCACGGCCATCTCGACGACCGCTTCACATTCGTCGCGAAGTACGCTGCATACCGCATAAACCAATCGCCCGCCGAGTTTTACGTGGATTGCCGCATTCCGTAAGATCGTCGTTTGCAGTTCCGACAAACGTTTGACGTCGTCATCATCGCGATGGAGGGCAATTTCCGGCCGCCTGCGTAACGTTCCTGTTCCCGAGCATGGAGCATCCACGAGCACGCGATCATAATCGTGTGGAGGGAATGGGCCTAGATTCGTTTCCGCGTCAGCGGCCCAATCCATGACAAACGTTTGTCCGACGGCACTTCCAAAAGGCGCTTCGCGTAATCGTTCGAGCTTTGATGCATACAAATCGGCGGCATCGATCGTGCCTGTTTGTCCTACTGCATCCGCCAGAATCCATGTCTTGTTTCCGCGCCCCGCGCACGCATCGAGCACTCGATCGCCAGATTGTGCACCGAGCGCCAGTGCGACGACCTGCGCGCCTTCTTCTTGCACGATCCATGCTGTGCCCACGCCGGGTAGACGTCGCACGTCTCCCGCGCCGCGCACCAAAATCGCTCGTGGTGAAGCATTTCCCGTTTCAATGACGGCATTCGGGGCGGCCTGCTTCAATGCCTCGATCCATTCTTCCCGATCTTCATTATGCCGTAAAGACAAACCAATCGGAGGTGGTACGGGACCTGCTGATAGGTATGCTTCGGCGTCTTTTCGGCCGAGCGACCGACGTAATGCGCCTCGTAACCAACCGGGAGCCGAAGACGAGATAGCGTCCACCAAGGCTGGGCGTCCGTCGGTTTCCAGTGAGGCAGCCAATCTGCGCAAAATGGCATTCGCAAAAGATGCGGTTCGAGGGTCGCCGGTGGAGGTAATGCTCGCGACGGCTTCATTCACTGCGGCAAACACGGGTATTCGGTCCAAGAAACAAATCGAATACGCGGCCATGAGCACGTGTGCTCGCGCGTGTACCGATATTTCGAGTTTTCCTTTGCTCGTCAATGCTTGCAGACGTGTTTCGAGTGCCTGCTGCGTGCGCAAAACGCCATACACGAGTTCGGTGGCGAGTGCTACGTCACGCGGATCGACGTCCGTCAAACGCTCAATTTCGGCATCGAGCACCGCTGCTGCGAATGCATCCGCGCTCCATACGCGGATGAGGACTCGTTCGGCTATAAGCCGCGCATTACTCATCGACCAGCTCCCGCACTTGACCCTGGATCACATCCCAGCGTCGCTCGACATCATTTTTGAACGCGACGCCCATGAGGGCAACCAATACGCACAGCCCAACCAGGCTGGCAATTTCACGCACGCGCAACGGCAAAGGCCGCCGCGATATCGCCTCGAACAGGAAAAATAGAAGATGCCCGCCATCGAGCACGGGAATCGGCAGCAAGTTGACGAGGCCAAGATTGATCGAAATAACGGCCATCGCCCAAACGAAATACGATGCCCCTTTCGACCCTTCTTCACCAACCAAATCGTAGACCGTAATAGGCCCACCGAGTGTGGATATGCTCACGCGACCTTCGGCAATACGTACGATACCCACGACAATGAACCGCATGACATCGTAGGTTTCCGCAATCGCGCTTTTGAAGGCGAACGTGATGAGCGACGCGTGTTCCACCGTGGGTTCGGGGACCACCGGGGACCAATTGGTTGCTCGAACGTAATGCCGAGGGCGCTCTTGGCCATACTCGTCAATCCAGATCTCGCGGCGCAAATGAATCGTTCCGCTCTTTTTCTGACCATTACGCAGCCACGTGACGAAATGCGGTTTGTCCGGCGCCGCAAACAATTTCTCCAAAAATGTAGCCCACGCCGTTACTTCTGTCTGGTCCACGTCCACAATGCGATCGCCGGGACGCATATCGGCATTCCATTCCGCCGAACCTTCGGTCACGTCGAACAAATAAAGATCCGCTGGTTCAAGGCCGGTGCGGCTGGCGAGATCACCCGGAGTCGATTCTGGTGACAATGCCGCGACACCGGATTCATACACGGCCATATCGGCCATGCCTCCGAGCGCACGGGGCACTTTCACGGGTCGCAAATACGTAACAGGGACGGTTTCTCCGTGGTTGTCGAGCAGCGCAATTTCGAGATCAGCAAACGTTTTTACGGACTTGCCGCGCACTTCGGTGACCAAATCGAACGTCCGCAAACCTGCGCGATATGCCGGCGAGTCAGGTCGCGATATACCAACGACCGCCGCCGGACGATTCGGCTTGATGCCGATTTCACCCACGCGGTCGACAATATCGAGCGGCTTGTGAATGACCTTTTCTTCCGGAACGACGACAACTTCAATGTGTTCGGTATTTCTAAAAACGGTTAATCGTAGTTCCCGCCCCGGATTTTGACCAATGATACGAGCGAGTTCCGCAAAAGTCGATATGTGTTCACCATCCACGGCAAGCACGCGATCGCCTGGAAGCAGTTTGCCTTCGGCAGGATGGCCCGGTAAAACAAAACCCACCGTTGGTGGCGAAAACCGTGTTTCGCCCACGAACACAGAAAAGTACAAAAGAACCGGGAAAAGTACGTTCATCGCCGGCCCAGCCAGGACGATGATGACCCGTTTCCATAACGCCTGGGACTCGAATGTGCGTGCACGATCCTCAGGCAAAACCGGCTCTTGCCGATTCTCCTCGAGCATCTTTACGAAGCCACCGAGTGGCAAGAGGCCCACGCAATATTCCGTTTCACGTCCCCGAAACCGAAACACTTTGGGGCCAAACCCGATCGAGAACGTGAGAACTTTCACGCCAAAGATCTTGGCCCATACGAAATGCCCAAGTTCGTGCACGAAGATGAGCACGGAACAGAGCAGAGCGAAGTAGAGGAGATCCACGGCGAGCGGTGTTGTATTCCAAATCGATCACAAATGAAAGGGAAACATGCCGACCTGGACGGCATGCACCCGAGATCACACCGGATTTGCATCATCACCGTCCTCGTGTAATCGTTGCCGTTCGCCATCGTGCGGAAAGGGGGATTCCGTCGTGAGGGTGCTCGTGGTGTCCTATTCGTTTCCGCGTGCCGGTGGGATGGGTGTGCAGCGTGTTTCAAAACTCGTCAAGTATCTACCAGACTTTGGCATCGAGCCGATGGTACTCACGGCGAAATATCCGTCCGTGCCAATCGAAGACGAAACAACACTTCGCGATATTCCGGAAAATATTGAAATCGTACGCACCCGATCGCTCGGGCCTGGGTATCGCACCAAAACAACGGTTTGGCACGACGCAGTAAAGCCGAATCCACTTCGTCGAGCACTTGCTCATTTTGCAAGTCAAATTTTCATTCCCGATCCACAAATCTTGTGGCTACCGGCGGCGGCTTTACAAGTGGCCCGTCTTTCGACCAGGGCTGACGTCGTGCTCGTGACTGCGCCGCCGTTTTCCCAGTTTTTATTGGGGCCGCTTGCACGCGTGCCGTTTGTCTTGGACTATCGAGATGAATGGCGAATGGCGTCGTCGTATGAAATACATGCCAGCCCGTGGGCGACTCGGGTCATTGATCGTTTGGAACCGGCAGTGGCGTGCCGAGCGGCGATGATTGTCACGGCTACGGAAGAATTTCGCGAAAATCTCCTCCGCAGAATACCGAAATTGGATCCGGCACGAGTCGTCACCATTACGAACGGGTATGACCCAGACGACTTTCAATTGTTGGCCAACGTATCGCCTCTGTCGAATGGTGCGTCTGGAAAAACAATGGTCATGACGTATGCGGGTACGACATTCCGACACACTTCGCCCAAGGGTTTTTTTGCGGCATTGCGTCTCTTGCAGGAACGAGATCCATCGATTCTGTCGCGAATCGAGGTGCGTTTTGTTGGGCGTATCGTGTCGACAGAGTCCGAGACATTCGAACAACCGCATCTGCCGTGCGTGCATCGATTGCCGTGCGTTCCTCGCGAGCAGGCGTTGCGAATGCTGGAGCAAAGTCACGTTGCGCTTTTGATTCTGGACGAGGTTTCGCATGCGGAATCGATGTGTCCCGCGAAAATATTCGAAATAATGCACTTGCGTCGCCCTGTTTTGGCCCTGGCGCCTCCTGGTGCTCTGAGCCGTCTCATCAGAAGGCATAACCTCGGGACCGTCGTGAGTCCTCGCGATCCGGTTGCGATTGCCGAGGCAATCACACATTACGTGCGTGCCTTCGACGAGGGGGGAATCGGGCCAGCGCAGCCACGCGATATCGATCGTTACCATCGTCGGGCTATTGCGGCACAATTTGCCGATGTTTTGCGTTATGCGGCGTTTCGAGGTAAAACGAATTCACTAGAATCGGAAGATACCTCGACGCTGTGACGTCATTACTTGGCAACGACCGATTGAGGTTTTTCACACAAGCTCGGTAGCGGCGAGCGACAAGCGAGATCGTTCCAGCGACCGTCGGACGTGCCCCATTCGGCACAATCCTCGCCGCCTACGTCATTTGGTTCGCCGGAGCGCCAAAGCGGAGTTTCCAAAGGATCTCCAGTAATCCAGCGGAACTGTCCTTCGATGGCTTCATCGGACAAACCAATCCATATATTTTTCACGTTCACCTTCGCGCCGAGGGCAAGGAAGAGCGATGAATTTTCGGCTTCCGTGTCGAGCCTAACGAGTTCCCCGCCGTCGCGCAAACACGTCTTCTGCGCAACTTCCCACGTGGCCGGACCCTGTAAACAATAATCTGTTTTGTCGACGGTAAACCGCTTTCCATTGCAGGTAATACTTTTGGCGCGGCTGCCCCGAGGAGGCGTCGGTCCTTCACACAAAAAATGTCGGGGTGCAAAACAATCGACGTCATTCCAACGGCCGTCTTCGACAAGCCATTCGCCACAATCCTCACCGCGACCGCCGTTGCTCGGTTCTCCTTGGCGAAATGCGGCGAACCTCATGGCTGCGCCATTGGACCAAATCCAGCGACCTTCAGAAGGTTCGGCCAAACCAATCCAAAATCGTTCGACACCCGTAGGTCCCAGCAAGGCGTTGCGTAATGAATTGGACAAGGCCGAGTTTTTCATGGTCGCCAAATGTGCACCGAACTTTTGGCAATGGGCTTCG
>JANORL010001427.1:0-33299 GCA_031415295.1 Polyangiaceae bacterium
TCGCCAGGCGTCATCGAAGCGGAATTGGAGCGGACCAAGCAAACTTGGCCGGAGCGGCTTGAGAATTTGAAAGCGGAAAACATGGGTGACCACGCATGTTTCTTGAGGGATCTCGAAAAGAAATACCCCGGCGCTTGAATCCAATTCTTTTCATTCACGGAAAACCCCAAAATGTTCACCTCGACGCCCCCGACAGAACCCACCCAATACGTAACCGCACAACAGCCCACGACGCCGACCATCAACCCACCCACGCAATGGAAACGCCTTGCGTTTACCATTTTACCATTTATCGTCTACCTCATCGCGTTACATATCCCCTTGCCGACCTACCATGTCACCGAAGCCAAAGGAATGCGCGATTGGTCCGACTCCGACAATATCGTCGCCGTGGGCATCATGCCTTGGATCATGGCCGCCGTCATGGTGGAAATGGCCATCTTTGTTTTTCCTGGCGCACGAGGCCTTCGTCAGAACAAAACGACAGGAGGCGCCGAATTTCGCCGCGTCACAAATATCTTCGGCCTGGTGTTTGCCGTCCTTCATGCCTTGTGGATAACCTGGGATCTGACGAACCTACACATTGGAATCTTTGATCCGTCCGATGCTGCTTCGATGTGGAAACCATACGTATCGTCGCCGATACTCGCATTCGTGACGCTTTTGACCGGCGCCATTGGTTTCAAACTATTTGTCGATTTCATCGGCCCTCGTAGTTTCCTCGGCACCCACGGGAGGTCTCTGGCCGTAGCGCTATTGTTGTCGACGATCTACACGATCGCCAGCGACAATTCACCCTTCGACTCAATGGATATTCGAATTGTCGATCTCGTGCGAATTGGGGTGAATCTGCTCAAGTGTGGCGTACTCATTTCGTTTATTCTCATCAAGCCGCATTTCCTCCCTCAGCGAACCATCACGGCCTGACAAACCAAAAGATTCACGCATTGAAGTGGGCGACATAAACAACCCCTATGCCCCGCCTCGTTGATCGTAGGGGCATGCCGACTTATCAAGACGGACACGCATCGTCTGGGGCAACGCACACCCAGCCCGACTCGTTCCCACGTTCGGTTTGACGTGACCGCGTTACCAAGAGTACCCTCGCCCTGCTCACTTGCGTTCCAGGACAATCCCATCTTACGCTAAAAAATTTTCCCGGTTCGTGATGATGGTCGTGGAGATGCAGATTTGACGAAGCAGCTCGAGCTTGCAGTGTTTGCAGCAGGTGGCACCACGCGTCATGCCTTGCCAAACAGCGGACGTGTGTCTCTCGGCCGTACCGAAGGGAACGACATTCGCATCGAAGACAGCTCGGTTTCGCGACATCATGCGATCTTGCACATCGGTCCGACGCTCTGCATCGAAGACCTCGGTAGTGCAAATGGGACGAAGTTGCGGCGTGAAAAAGACGCGGTCGGGACAGTGCGTCTCGAGGATTCGTCCGTGACGTTGGGTGCTCTGGTCGAGTTCGCGATTGGTGATGCGATAAGTCTTGGATCCGCGATGATCGTCGTGCGGCGTATCGACGAAATTCCGGTGTCGAACGGTGCTGGGGTCCGAGGTGCGTACATCGTTCGTGACGAAGCGATGAAGCGGCTCTACGCGATGGTCGAGCGTATTGCCGAAGGTCCGATCAGCGTGCTTTTGTTGGGCGAGACGGGCGTCGGCAAAGAAGTTCTTGCCGAAATGATCCATCGCAAATCACAACGCTCAGGTGGTCCATTTTTGCGTCTCAACTGCGGAGCGCTCAGCGAATCGCTTCTCGAGAGCGAATTGTTCGGTCACGAAAAAGGATCGTTCACGAGCGCGGTACGATCGAAACCAGGCTTGTTCGAGACCGCTGAAAAAGGCACGGTTTTCCTGGATGAAATCGGCGAACTTCCTCTGGGCATCCAGGTCAAGTTGTTGCGGGTTCTCGAGGATCGGCAAGTGATGCGGGTCGGAGGTTTGTCCCCGCGTCCCATCGATGTTCGCTTCGTTTCGGCGACGAATCGCGACTTGGCGGGAGAAGTTCAACGCGGATCGTTTCGACAAGATCTCTATTTTCGTCTCAACGGCATCGCGCTCTCGATTCCACCTTTGCGTGAACGTCACGACGAGATCGAACCTCTTGCGCGAGCGTTTGCCACGAGTGCGGCGGCGAGCATCGGGCGCAGTCCTCCAGTCATTTCGGAGCAAGCGATGGCGGCACTGTTGAACCACGACTGGCCAGGCAACGTGCGCGAGCTGCGTAACGCGATCGAACGAGCGGTCGTGCTGTGTGATGGCGTCATATGCCCCGAAGATTTCGTGCTCGATACGCATGCGGCGGGCGGGATACACACTCCAACAGCGGTGAGCGTAACGTCGGCACGTCGGTCGATGATTGAACGGCCACCGGAGCTCGATGAGACGGCTCCGGCTCTGGGTCGAGACAACGTGCAGACGCATCCTTTGCGGAACTTGCGCCAGGAATTGGGATCGCTCGAGCGTCAACGTATGATTGATGCACTCGAAAAATGTGCTGGGAATCAGACGGCAGCTGCGGCGATGCTAGGCATCCCGAGACGTACGTTCGTCGCAAAACTAGCGGCTTACAATATCCCGCGTCCGCGCAAGAAAGTCTGACGGCTGACCGGCTGGATAGGTTTGACGGTGTCAACCCACGAAGCTGGTTCCTTTCGCCGAATTTCTGTCATACTCGGTTTTGGCGAGGACACTGAATGGCGGTCCGAAGCGGGCTTTTCCTACCAACCAACTCGCTCTTTCATGAGCGGTATCGAATCTTGCGCGGCATCAAGGCGGGGGCCATGGGTGCGGTGCATGAAGCGCGTGACGAACGCACAAATTCTCCGTGCGCTCTCAAGACCATGTTGCCCGGTGTGCTGGACGATGACACCGCACGTACGCGGTTCGAGCAGGAAGCAAAAATCACCGGCGAAATTCGAAGCGATCACATCGTTCGAGTGACGGATGCGGGTGTCGATGAACCGACCGGCAAGCCGTTTCTCGTGATGGAACTCTTGGAGGGTGAAGAGCTCGGATCGCTGCTCAAGAAGCGTGGTCACTTCCCGATCAACGAAACTCTTTTGTACCTCACGCAGGTTGCTCTAGCGCTCGACAAGGCCCACGCCGCGAGCATCGTTCATCGTGATTTGAAGCCTGGAAACTTGTTTCTCACGAAGCGCGACGACGGCAGTCCTTGCGTGAAGATTCTCGACTTCGGCATCGCAAAACTGATGAGCGAAGGACAAACGCACGCGACGCAAACGGTCGGAACGCCGATGTACATGGCGCCCGAGCAGATCATCGGCAAGAGTGCACTCATTGGTGCACCAACGGATGTTCTGTCGCTCGCGCACATCACGTACACGATGCTGACGGGCGAATCGTACTGGCACGAAGAAGCGAAAAAAATCGGCGTGTACGCACTGATTCAGAACGTCGTTGCAGGTCCCGAGGAATATCCAACCAAACGCGCTTTGCGTCGTCGCGGCATGACGATTCCGGATTGGTTTGACGCGTGGTTTGCCCGGGCCACGGCGAATCATCCAGATGATCGTTTTCAGCGTGCAACAGAGGCGATGGCTGACTTCCGGGAGCAGTTCGCCGAATCGGGGCCGGAATCGTTTCGCATGGGTCCTCGTCCGCGGCGTGAGATGGGCAGTTCGTCCGACATCACGATGGTTCCGCCAACAGACCAACCGTCGGAAGTCAGTTCGACGACGCGTCAGCCTGTCGAGATGGAGAGGCCTCCGCCGTCGTTGCGTACAGTTCGTCGTTCACCATGGGTTCCGGCGATGGTCGGTATGACGTTTCTGATGTCGACAGTCGCGATTGGTTTGGCCGCCAAGATTCTTCTTGGTAGTTCACCTCCGCTTCTCACGGCAGAACGCGCGTTTTCGGCAGGGTTGCCTCTTGGGCCTGTGGCAAAGCCTGTGGCAACAGCGCCTGTGGCGTCTGCAGCAGCGGGGGAAGAGCCGCTCGAGTTTCAGGCGGAAGCACCGAAGCCAGCGACGTTGCTGGGGGCTCCAACGCAAACGGGGGCGGCGAATCCCACACCGACGGGAAAAACGACGGCAACGACGAAAGTGGGCACTAAGCCGCCAACCAAATACGTTCCACCGGGGAGCATCGATTAGGAGATTTTGGTCATGCATTTTCCCCGCAACTGGGTCTCCATTTTTGGTTTACGCGCCATCGTTCTCATGAGCGTTTGTCTTGGTACGGTTCCAGCACGAGCCGACGAACCTGTCGACGAACAAAAAATCAATGCGTTGTTTGCTGAAGCGCGTGATGCATTCGTCGCTGGTGATTATGGGACGGCGTGTCCCAAGTTCGAAGAAGTCGTCCGGCAAAAACCAGGGCTTGGCGCGCGTATTGGTCTTGGGGATTGTTATCGTGCGCAGACGCGCCGGGCCAAGGCGTGGGAAGTGTACAAGGGCGTCGTCAACGACGTTCCGGAACTCATCAAGCGGGCGAAAGGTTTTACGGAGCAATCCAAGGTTCGAAAACGCGGGGACGAAGCGCAGGCACGAATCAAAGAAATGGAGCCACGTTTGGGCTGGGTCATGCTCGTGGTTCCGGACGCCGTGCGCGGGTTGAAGGATCTCGTCATTCACTTGGATGGCGTCGTTGTCGACCAGGCGAAGATTGGTATTCGGTTGCCAGTGGACCGTGGCGATCACGTGGTCGACGTATCGGCAGCGGGCAAAAAAACGTGGGGCAAGACTGTGGCGTTCGTGGAAGGTTCCGATTTGTCAGTGACGATCGAGCCTCTCGAGGACGATGTGCCTCCGGTGAAAGTGGTGCCGATTGAAACGCCGCCCAACAAAGGCACAGAAACCAATCCGCACGTGGGCTCGAAGCTTCCGGTGGGAGGCGACAAACCGCCGGTCATGGATACGAGGGGCGAGTTTTTCTCGCAACAACGAGTGTTTGGGGTGACCCTCGGGGCCGTGGGAATTGGGGCTGCTGTGGCTGGAGCGGCCTTTGGTGCGCGTGCGCTACAGAAGCGGGATGAGAGCGAAGTGGGTGGTCATTGCGTGGGCAATCGGTGCGATGAAATAGGCCTGCCATTGCGACAAGCGTCTTACAATGCTGGCAATGTATCAACGGGGTTGTTGATTGGTGGAGGCGTGGCGCTTGCTGCTGGTGTCGCGCTGTTCTTGACTGCGCCGAAGAGCAAGGTGCCTGTAAAGGCAACAGTCGTGCTGGGTCCGTCGAGTATTCATTGCATTGGGCGATTCTGACGCCCGAGAGGAACAGCGTCATGCGTCATGCACTGGTCAAGAGTCTCGTCGTGGTTGTGGCGGTCGCGCCATTTGGTTGTAATTCGGTGCTGGGGGTCGACGAACCCGTTTCCGATCCATCGATTACGAGTGGCAGTGGCGCAAGCAATGCAGGGGGCGCGGGCGGTTTGGGTGGAAAAGGTGGGGCTGGGGGCGAATCGAGCAGCAGTGGCACGTCGGGCGCGGGCGGCGGCAATTGTTTGCCCAAGGAAACGTTGTGTGATGGCGTCGACGACGATTGCAACGGGCAAATCGACGACCTCGCGTTACTCACGTGTGGAATGGGCGTTTGCCAAATGACGGTGCCGGCCTGTATCAATGGCACGCTTTCCGAATGCACGCCTGGACCTCCGACACCGGACGAATTGTGCGACGGAAATAATGACGGCATAGACGACAACTGCAATGGTCAGATTGACGAGGGATGTCCGTGTGTGAAGGGGTCCGTCGACTCGTGTTATTCGGGGGCGCCGGAAACACGGAAAGTCGGGGCGTGCAAAGACGGGGCGCAGACGTGTACCGATACCAATGAATGGGGACCGTGCGTTGGCGACGTCTTGCCTGTGCTCGAAATATGTAATGGCATCGACGACGATTGTAATGGATTCGTTGATGATGGGTTTGGCGAAACGACGTGTGGTATAGGCGCGTGTCAAGCGACGGTGCAGAATTGCAATCCTGGCGGGATGCCGCCGGTATGTACGCCGAAGGATCCGACAAGCGAAATATGTAACGATATCGACGACGATTGTGATGGAATCGTCGACGACAACAATCCCGAAAGCGGGATGGATTGTATGACGGGATTGCCCGGTCCATGTAGTCCCGGAAAAACCGAATGTGTTGGTGGCGCGCTCATGTGCAAGGCGAGCGTGATGGCCACACCCGAAGCGTGTAATAATATCGATGATGATTGCAACGGCACGATTGACAATGGCAATCCCGGAAGTGGGGCCATGTGTACCACGGGTCAGCTTGGCGAATGCGCGACCGGAATGACAAGCTGCTTGGGTGGCGCGGTCAGTTGTCTTGCGCCGATGCCCAACGAAGACATCTGTGATGGTCTCGACAACGATTGCGACGGGGCGATAGACAATCATGGTGTCGGTGTTGGCGAGCCATGCATGACGGGGATTCCTGGCGAATGTTCGACGGGATTTACCGATTGCGACATGGGTATGCTGAAGTGCCCTCCATCCAAAATTCCCGCGACGGAAGTTTGCGACAACAAGGATAACGATTGCGACGGGATGGTCGACGAGGGAAATCCCAACGGTGGGGCGACGTGCACGTTGGTGGGGCTCAAAGGTGCGTGTGCGGTAGGTACGATGACGTGCCAAACGGGAATTCTCACGTGTACGCAGACGGTCCTGCCCTCAACGGAAAACTGCGATGGCGTCGATAACGATTGTGATGGCGACGTCGACGAAGGTCCGGCGCTGAACTGCGGAACGTGTCAAACGGCCGTGATTCCCAGTGGTAATTGCGTGAGTGTACCGACGCCACCCGTGGTGACGCTGTCGGAGACGTGCAAGCAAGTTTTCCCGGCTCCATTGAATACGAGCATTCCAATCACGATAACGAATCCGGGCACGCAATATTACGTTTCTCCGACGGGAAGCGATAACAACGACGGCACGACGCCAGCCAAAGCTTGGAATACGTTGTGCAAAGCGTTGGCGATGGTGCGTCCGGGAAATACCATTCAAGTTGCTCAGGGGTCGTATTTGTCATCGTCGGCCATCGTGGCCAAAGGCATTACCGTCAAGGGTGGCTACAATACAGCGTTTACGCAATGGAATCCCGAAGCGTTTCCGAGCATTTTTTATGGTCGTTTGACGCTCGACCATGCTTCTGCGGTGTGGGGCGGATTCCGCATGATTAGCAATCCCATCACTGCGGCTCAAAGTCAACATGCGCTCAAGGCGGGTACATTCGTACGAAACTACGTCGAAGCGGTGTTTGCTGCGGCGGTGACGACGCAATCGACGGCAATCGACACGACGGCATGTGTCGGCGCTTCAATCACCATGATGGGTAATGACATATATACAGGTGCGTCGAATGCGACGCCGTTGCGTGCGGTTGGTTTTGGTTACCAACGAGGGGCATTGGTTTTGGATTCGAATCGCATGTGCGCGCAAGGCAAGGCGAGCGGCGAGTCGTACGCCATCAGAGGATTCGGACCAAACGCTGCGGATGTCGCAAGTGTCTTACTGCGCAATAATTTGCTCGAAACGGCCAATAGCGGTGGACACGTCGTGTTTTTGGCCGGTGCGGCTGGTGGCGTGGATTTTCCGACCAATTTGACAAACAATACGTTGCTTGGATGGGACTCCGGGGTCGGTGGCACGGCGGCGAGCAGCGGGAAAATGCGTTGGCGGCTTGCGAACAACATCTTGTTTAGCGTCAATGGTACGGCGACGGGTGTATCGCTTGGATCGGGCGTGGGCGTGTCGTTCGATACGGCGGAGAACAATCTCATTTTTGGATTCTCTACGAATGTGCTCGCCAATCCGGTTCCAACGGTGAACTCGAGCAACGATACGACGAATACGCCGACGGCGACATCGGTTTTTCTGAATGCTGTCGGAGGAGATTTCCGCATTGACGTCGCAGGACAAGCCGATGAGACGGGGAAAAATGTGTACAACATCGCTTCGTATGGGTTTGTGACGACTGATTTGAATCAATCGCCACGTCCAGCCGCAGGTGCGTGGGATCGTGGCGCGATCAAGAATTGAGCGGATAGCTCAATAAGCGGTTACGCGGCTAGGTGGCTAGGTGGCGGTGTCAAACGTCGCGAGCGCCCGAAAGCTAGGGCGACGGAGCGAGGAATCCTTTAGGATTTCGAGCGATGTCGACCGACGATTTCGGGGGCGCAGCAGTTTGACACCGCTACCTAGAGTTTTTCGCAATGTAACAGCTCGATCCACGGCAAAGCTGCTTCGGTCGCGCTGGTGTCTTCGGTATTCGAATACTTCGTGTTTTTTGCATAACCTGATCCGCAACACCCGGCGGCGAGCGCAATGCCGTGGGGTATCGTTTCGAGCGTGACTTCATTGCCATGCGTGTGGGTGCGTGGTGTGACGCTGGAAATGGATTCGCCACCGAATGATATGTCGGCGGGGGCGCCTTGAGGCAGGCCGATGATGAATCGGCCTTGGGTTGCCGGAGCTTGTTTCCAGCCGCTCGGACACGTTGCCGTGTCGAAGTAGAGCTGCATTCCCGTTGGTAATGGTTTGACGCCGGCTTCGGGGCTGGCCACTTTTTTGCAGGCCAAAAGCTGCACGTAAGGTAATGCGGCAGAGGCTGGATCGGACGTCGTGGCGAATGATACGGAGCCGGATTTGGCTACGCCACTATTGCCACCGCTCGCGATTCCAGCATACGAGATGTCGATCAAATCGAGCGTTGCTTTGACTTCGTGCGAGTGCAGGCGCTCTTCGCCGCTGGTGAGTGGTTCGCCCACGGTGGCGCCACCGGCTGCTGTGCCAATGGTGGGCAAAATGGCACGTCCCGATGCGGCTTTGAAGGGTTCCCAGCCCATGGGACAAGCGGGCGCTTGGAAAAACCCAATGCTGTTTTGCGGGATGGCATCGGTTCGCGCGGTGCCCGATCCGGCATCACCACCCGATCCACCATTGCCGCCATTGCCGCCAATTCCTCCGCTGCTGGATCCTTTTCCGGTCGTTTGTCCTTCAATGGTATCGCCGGTAGCACAAGATACGAAAACGAATCCGGCAACGAGCAAAGATACGCATTTCATTGTTTCACGCATGTCGTCACCTGTACGAACGGAAGACCCGAAGGGCCGGCATTGGTGGTTCCTGAAATCGAATACGATTGTGCTTGGGCTCCTTCTAGATTCGCCCCATTGGAAGCGGCAATCGATTTTGCAGGCAAAGCGAGGTCGCCTATGAACGTATGGGCGTGTTGGCGATCCTCTTGATCGCTCAAGGGCATTCCGACCTGCACACCGACGTCTTTGCCATCGGAAACCGCCACGATGATTCTGCCTTCCACATTGCTTGCCGCAGCCCATCCAACAGGACAGGTGCTCCCCGATATGTACGCAACCATGCCCGACGGAACGCCGTCGTCCGTAGGTTCGCCCGACGCGTTTTGCGTCGCGATGAGTGCGGTGGTCAGAACTGCGAGAAGCAGCGCCCCATTTCCTATGGTTGAATCCAAGAATCGTTTACGCATGCAGTGAGATTTATCTGGATGCGCGTGTTTCGTCAATTGGAACGGAACGACGAACGTCCGTTCTCAGCGTGACTCGCGGCTTCGTTCTGTCATTGCATTCAGTGACAATCAATTCTTCTGGTACGACCATTGCATCAACAATTCGTACTGGACGACGTATTGTGGTTGGTGGAATTTCTCTGCTTTCTTTTCCAAACGAGCGACATATTCACTCTCTAGCCAAAAAGAACGGCGTGTAGGTACATTCGAGGGAATCCAGTTTTCGTGGCACAAGCAGTGATTCAAATTGTGTGAGGTGGATCAATCTGCGCCGACAGATCGAAGACTGCCGCCCGTGCGTCTTCGTAGATGTCCAGAATGTCATGAAGGTGTACGAGCAATGCAGCTTCCTGCACCTCGGGCCTCAGCCCTGCCAATGCAATGCGAACAAGAGAGGCGAATTCCCGTGGCAACAATGCAAGTCCGGCGAGCCCCAAAGGATCGAGTCGGTCGACGCGCTGGATATCAATGACGACCCCACGAGCACCGGCCGAAATGGCGAACCGAATTGTATCACGTATCCGTTCGACCCGGACAGAATCGAGACACGGACCTTCGATATTTAATCGCCAAATATGACCATTTTCGACGTTCGTCCAGCACGCATTCATACAATCTCACCCTGATTTTGGAAATATAGGCAGCATGCGAATTGATTGTAGAGTACAACCTTTATCCCAACCAGGATCGACGAATGATGCAAGAAAATTTAGCTTTTCCCTCCATATTGTGGACCTCTTCGCCCACGCCGAAGATCGATGAATCGAACGCATGGCGAGAACGCACAAGACGAATGCTACTGATTTTCTTGGTCTGTGCAGCGACCGCGTGTGGCCCCGCATTGGCAGCCCCACTCACGTTCCCATCGACTGCGGACAGTTTTATAACGTCCACGGCCGAGGAACCCGAAGGTTTGCCCGACGATGCTCCCCCGCCCCAAACCATTCATCCAGGCGATTTGCTCCACGTCCAAATCATGTCCGCCGAGTCGCACGAACCCATTGAAATGTTGGTCGATTCGACGGGTCGACTGCATATTCCCTTCGGTGGCGACGTCATTGTTTCCGGGCTTGAAATTAGCGATGCCGAAGGACGTGTCGAACAAGTCGTCAGGCGATACGATCGGTTTGCCCGGGTCACCCTCGCCATTCGCGCGTTCTCAGGTCATCGCGTGTCCGTGACTGGTGCAGTGGCCAAACCTGGCGCTTTCGAGGCTCGACCAGGTGCACGTATTACGGACATCGTCGCAGCCGCCGGCGGAACGCACGTGTTGATAGGAGATAGCGAATCCATCGACGCTGCCGATGTGGATGGCGCCCGTATCGTACGCGATGGCAAGGCACTGCCCGTGAGCGTCAAGCGAGCACTTTGGGGAGAACCCAAGCACAACGTATATGTTCGTCCCGGCGATACCATTTTCATTCCATGGATGATCGGACGCCAAATTCCGGTCCTTGGCGATGTTCGTACCGCGTGCAATATATCCTTTCATGATGGTTTGCGATTGACCGAAGCCCTCGCTGCTGCGGGAGGTCCCTCGCGCACGGCGGAAACCGCAGATGTTCGTATCGTTCGTGGACCACTTTCGCGCGCCAAGGTTTATCGCGCCAACCTCAACGACGTCATGACGGGACAAACAATCGACGTCGTCCTCGCTCCGGGCGACGTCATCTTTGTCACCGAGCACTGGTTCGCCACAACCACCGAGGTCATTACAAGGCTCACCCCCATTCTAGCCACAGCCACTGTGATTACCGCAATTTCCCGGTGACCGAAGGAACGGAAAGATGCGCGCACAACGCAGCCGATATGCTGGGGCGCACCGAACGTCGTCACCAGGAGAAAATGCGCAATGTATATCGAGGTCCCTCATGCCGCGTGCTCACCCGTGCACCGCCTTTGGCACGCCTAGTCCCAGGCGTTTGCGAATGATGGATGCAACGTCGGTCAGCGCATTGCAATTAGATATCGTGGGGTCATCAGATGCGAACGCAGCAAGTGACGATTGCGTACCAATATCATAACCGTGCATCCCTCGGACCTTGTTTCCAACCCAGCTCGGTGCGAAAATCACTCCCTCCGGCAATAGCCATAACGCTTGCCCAAACGGAGCGCCCACCACAGGGACGCCGCGCGCTCGTAATGCGCGCAGGTCGAGCCACGTTCCCGGCACGTTCGAGAATTCGAGTTCCTTGCGGGCACGCGATAACGTCAAGTCATCACCCCAGAAACGCCACATGGTGCTGTCCAAAATGGCCTGCTCGACGCCCAATCGAGGTATCAAAGGCCGTGGATCCACGATTCGGGTCACATCTGCCATTCCATGATCACCCACCACGATCGTGAGCAGCGAGCGCGGATCCTTTGCCAAAATGTCGCGCGCGCGCGTTATCCGTCGCGCGATTCGCGACAAAACAGGACGCGATTTTTTGGTATCATTGCCGAATTTGTGCAAATGGGCATCGAGTTCGGTCACGTTCAGGAACGTCAGATCGGGTTGCCGCGATTCGATTCCCGAGAAAGCCGCCCGCCATCTCTCGGTTTCAGGCAATTTCCAATTCGCGGTAAATACTTCTAACCCCGCGGCCCGCGCATCCGCAAGAAACGTACTCGCCCGACCAATCGTTTCGGTATGAAAGAGATCTTCACGCTCGGGAATATCGAGCCAACGGAATGCTTCGGGTGGCACTCGGTGCAAAGCCAGATACCCCGACAACCCCGCATGTTTTGCGAACAACGATGCGGCCGTGCGACGAATCAAATTCCGCTCGTGAATGACGCGTGGGAGTATCCCAAGAATTGATAACGGTGAAAGCACCCCCGCGTCTTCGTCATCGTTATGGCGTGAAAACAGACACATTCTCCCATGAATCGACGGTGGGACGCCGGTGAGAATCGTTGGCAATGTGCCGGAGGAATATCCCAGGATGCCCCGTAATGTTCGACGATGAGGTAAAAACGCAAGTTCGTCGCCTAAACGTTCGAGCTGCGCGGGTCCCAACGCTTCGACGAAAACGACCAAAATTCGGCGGGTGACATCACTCATGACAATGCCGTCAGTTCTGGTCGTCCTATTTCTTTACCGCGTTTACCAGATTGCTGTGTATACCGCAGAATCGCTCGACCCAAACAACGGAGCACGAGCAAACTGTCGAGAAGGAAGTCTTTTTCGTACATATAATAAACCCGCGCTCGCAATTTCGTGCCCACGTCAGCTTTGTCGGGCGCGATTCCTGCGTCGATCTTTATAAATCCCACGGGAGCCGCCAATGATTTCCACCACAGCGCCGGCGATATCTCCGCCGGAAGTTCGTCTGTCCAATCAGACAAACCAATGAGCGTCCGTCTGCCGCAGAACACTTCAATCAGCGCCGTAAAACGATTGAACCAGCGGCGGCGCTCGTCAATTGATTCTTCGCGCCGTAGCCTCGCCGTCGCGTACATCCCGAACCCAATAGGCAGAAAGAATACGAGGAGCACGATTGCCAAGATTCGTCCTGGCCAATTGCTTATGTGCAGCTTGCCCCGCGGTGCAAGCAACAGCGTTTCATCAATCGTTGCATGCTCACCCGTGAACAAATCTTGCGTATTCCGCGAATCAATGGACATGCCTGAAAGAACCAGGCGTTTCCCGACGATTGTTCCCGGGGCAACCATTGAGTCATGAATGCGCGTGCCGCGTTCGATCACGCTTCGATCACCAAGAAAAACACTCGGTCCAACACATGCCCCAGCACAAATAATGGTATCAACGCCGAGGAGCACAGGCGCAATGATGGTTGCCGTCGGGTCTATAAACGCTCCACGGCTGACCCACACTCCACGCTCACGCTCGGATGCATGAAGTAAAGCCCCATTCTCCGACGGTCGCGACAATCTACCTTCGAGGACCGCGACTCCAATGACGAATGCGTCTCCCAGAGATCGCACACGAACGCCCCACGCGTCAGCGGTCTTCACCGTCGATTCACGCGGGGCTCCAATCATTCGCACGGTACTACCATCGAGTACGTCAGCAAGTGCCGCCGGGGCGGGTAATGACACCAATGTGCCCTCGGGGCTGGCATGAGTACCAATTGCTTCAAGATCACCACCACACAATACATCTGCGGGTATTGCCAACAGCGGCGCGTCATCAGGAAATCCCGCTCGCCGCGCAATTTCACGCGGGGTCAGCTCTTTACCACTCATTACAAGACGCACATTCGTACCTATCACGTCGCCTCGCGTGAGCCATTGACCGAGAGCAATGCTTTCCGCGGACGAACCAATTTGTACTGCAATACCTTGACAGCGCGCCGAACGTAACCATTGAATTTGTCGCGCGACGAGAGGGCGACCGGCAATGGGTACCAACCCATGTGTCGAAGTAGATTCGATTTCGTGAATGACGGCGTACACGACTCCTCCCATCTGAACGATAAGCGCTAAATTACTCTGATTTTGCGACCGGTTGAACGCTTCGCGCTCAACCCTAGTCAGGAAAAATTCCGACAAGCGCTGCGCGCTTTCGGCATTTTCCCTCTACCCAGTTGACAATGGGGCTGCCGCCCCAAACCCCGCGAGAATAGAGAATTGAGGGCGATGGATGTCAAAGTTAGCGCTTATGCCCAACTGAATGCATCCGAATTTCTTTGACGTCGAAACGTTCCCGTCGTTTCCGTCCCGTCTCATCCGTTCATGTTCCGCATCCCCGCTTTTCATCGACCTGCGGTGTTCCGCAATCAACCGACTGACGCGTTAATCAAAGTTCACGCCAAGTTGCGGAACCAGTGAAAACATGGACAATTCGTCCCTATTGACATAATGCGGTACGGTTGAGCACAGTTGGTTATCCGGTGCACACGATCTGTCACCTGCTGGTGCATCGGGTCAATCGTCACATGGCGCAAATACAGCAAATCCCTGCGTATGACGAAATAGTGCATTCTGTGATGCGACTAGCATTGACTCTTGGTGGAACGGATTTTGGCCGTTCTGGAATTGGTGTGTACACCCGCGCAATCATTCCGCGGGGTCGTTCGGCGCTCGAGGCATCTGGCGATGACGAGTCGTATTGCCGAGCATCGTTCGCTCGTTCTAGGCGGCTGGTGCGGATTGGGGCGCGCACGCACGTATTCGCGCAACGGCCACTCGTTTGCATATCGAGCATCGACTACACATGGCTTAATTCGTCGACGACGAAATCGTTCCCGGTCTCGTCTCTGGCGCAGATTCTCGACAGGGTGCCCAAGACGTCAAAAACTGATTGCGTCACAAAGATGTACGCAATGTACGCCGTAATCGTTCGATGCCTTCTTCGACGTCCGCGGATGCGATGTCCCGGAATTTTTGGGGCAAAGGCCCCGACGCGTCGGCATTGTATACCAAACTGCGCGGTCGCACGTTTCGCGCGCGAAGCGTATCCGCGACAAACCGTACACGTTCGTCGTGATCGGCCGGTTCCAGCTCTTTCTCGAACGCCTTCAATACCTCGGAAATGTGGGCTTCGATGCGCTGCTTGTCGAGTTCCGATTCGGCCACACCCGTAATGATGGGAATTAGTCGACTTGCCTCGCTGAGCGGCAAGTAGAGCCCGCGCGACGTTGTTGCGACCGTCTTGAATACGTCTTCGGCACCGCGATATTCGCGCAGCGTGGGCAAACAGCCAATCGCATGAATGACGATTCCCATCTCGCGCGCATTTTCGGCTTGAGCATACCAATGATGACCGCACGGACATCCTTGCGGAAATGCGTCTCCTTCCGGTTCCACGCCGTGTGGCGGAGCATCGCCGACCCAAACCACCACCCGTGCAGCACGGGGACGCCAATCGAGGCGCACGATATCGTAAAGGCCGTCCGTTACTGATTCTGGACCATCTCCACCACCGGAAGCTTGCATTCGCTCGACACCCTTTTTGATCGACGCAATATCGTCAGTCAATGGCACGACTCGACTTGCGAATGAATGATCTTGTGGTGGATGATCGCGATAACTCACCAGACCCAAGCGCAAACTTCGGCACAACGGTGCGACACGAATATCTTCGATGAGTGCCAAAAGCCGGCGCTTTACTTCTTCGATGTATTCGCCCATGCTCCCGGTTTCGTCAACGAGGAAAACGAGATCGATTTCGCCGATTCCTTGTCGCGACACATACGACAAGATTTCCGCCGAATAGGCGTCCGAATGCGAAGAAGTTATGGGCGCAGCGCCTTGATTTACAGAAATCTGCTGGCGATCCATCGATCCCATTGGTATCGGAGATATAGGCGGCGGTGTCGTGACTTTCGGGGCGGTGCGACGCGCCTTTGGCCGGACGTGCGGATCGGGCGCGAATCGTGCCGGATCTCGCGATGTCGGCGGTTCGTCTTCCTCCGCAACTCCACCATGCCCAACGGATCGATCTTTTTCCTTTTCTTCGCCAAACCCCAACGCATCCTTCACCTTCGCGAAAAATCCACCACCACCACCATCACCACCACCACCACGGGCAGCCATTGGTTTTGCCGCAATGGGGGCAAACACCGACGCCATCACCGGAGGCGGTGCCGCGCCAAACGCGGGAGGGGACGGCGGCGGACCCAATGCAGTACGCGCTCCAGGAGGACCATAAGCTGGTGGAGCACTTGCGGACATTTCCGGATCGGTACTCTCCGCTTTCGGCGAAGCAAACTTGCGTTCACGTGCTGGGGCAGGCGCGGCCATGACCGTGCGCATAACGCCCCCGAGCGGCATATCGAATGCGTCACCTTCGAAGTCTCCTGGAGGAGGAGGAGGAGCGCCTGTCGTTGGTCCAGAAAACCCCTCGACGAGGACGGACGTCATCACATCCAATTCTTCGTCCGTTTGTTCGTCGTCGATTTCGGCGACAGCGGCCATTTGAACTTTTTTCGCCGGCTCATTCACACGTTTTTCGCTGTCTTCAGCAACCAATGACGTGTACGGACTCAAAAGCTTGTGCTTCAAAGCCAGCGCCAACACCTCCATACGCACTTCGGCCGTTTCATGGGGTGCTTCGACGAGCCGTTCCATACGGGCATCAATGCGTAGCCGCGCCCAAAGACGTTCGAGTCCCGGCATTTCTTTCGATTCTTCAGGTAATTCGACGTCCACTTCTTGGCGAAACGATTCCCCCGTCGCGCGCGTACCCGTCAAAACCAAGCGACTCTTTCCGGAACCCGCGAATCGACCAAAGAGCTCAACCGTTTGACCACCAAACAATTCCGGCGCCGGATTCGGATAAACATCGACGGGCATGGCATCGTCCCAAGACAAACGAATGTTCGTCAATACTGGACCGGCTTGTCGCACGCGCCGAGCGAATTTGGGCACCACCGTTTCCACGTCTTCACCGGGCAATAACACATCACTCGTCCCGCCCCCCGCGCGCGCCAACCGTTCGACGAGATATCGATTCACCGCCGGTCCAATGCCCAAAACGAACAGACGCGTTTCTTTTCCAAGTAATGCCGGCACACGGCGGAACAGTCGCCCTTCATTGCCGATGGCTCCATCCGTCAAAAGCACGATAACCCGGGTTCGCCCTTTTTTCGTCGGTAATTTTGCTGCATGCTCGAATGCTTCTTCGAGTTCCGTGCCACCCCGCGCCTGAATGTTTTGCAGAAACCCGTCAATTTGCAAAATCCATTCTTTGGACACAGGAACGAATGAATCGCCACGACCATCGGCCGCAATACGATCGTGATCAAAAACGAACACTTGGGCGCGATCGTCAGGGCCGAGGTGCTCCAGAATCATACGCACCGAACGCCGCGCTTGCGCGACGCTCCCCCCACGCATGGAACACGACCTATCCACGAGAAACACGACATCCCTGGGCAAACCAATCTTGGCCTTCGCCCCAGTGACGGCAACGACGACGCCACAATAATCGCATTTCCACGCCGGACCCATTCCCGGCCATTCTTTTACGGTCGAGGCATCACGCAGCGCGCCACCACAATTGTTGCAGCGATACGTCCGATGATCCCCAGCCGGCCCAATTTCAGCAATCGGAAGGTCTTCAATCGGCGCAATGGGTGGCGTGACCACGAGCAAAAACGTGCCCATCTTGTCCGCTTGCCGCTCGAAATACGCGCGCGGTCGAATTCCTTCCTTGACCGATCTAAATGCAATGACCAAGTCACGATTCGGAATCGTCTCGGATTCGTGCAATCGAACGCGGTATGCACCTTGGGCGAGATTCTCGACTTCAATTCGATGCGAAGGTGATCGCGGTGGTTCGAGCAATTCACCCGCGCGAATTTCCACAGTCGCCCGCACATTTGCCGGGCGTTGTCCCGTCGCTGCCGCGGGGGGACGAATTTTCGCCGCATCCGGCACTTCCGTCGTCGTTATGGCACCGCCTTTACCGCGCGGCCCAGCAGCCGGCAGGCCTGCATGATGCCGTTCCGTCGTCACCATGGGAAACACAAATCGCCATTCGCCGTCGTCGAACGCAAGTTTTTCTTGATAAACCAATGTAACTTCGATCATGTCACCCGGCGCAATGTTCGCGACACTCAACGTGAATAAATTCGGCCGGTCCTGTTCGAGAAGCGTTGCACTTCGTCCCTCGCGCCGCGCCGCTTCATAGGCCCGCTTTGCTTCTTCTTTTTCCTTGACGACAGCTTCGACCGTCCGCTCCCCGATGCGAAATCGCATCGTGTGCACCGACGCCCCATGCGGAAGAGGAAACATGTATTCCGCTTCGATTGGTGATTCACTGGCGTTTCGAAACCGCTGCTTCACCGTTACGGTCGCGATCGGTCCGTTGGTGACAGCATCGATTTCCGTGTGTTCGAGTGGCAGCACAAGGCCACTCGTCGTCCGCATCGTTCCTTGGGTAATCAAATCGGTTGGCAGGGGCATCATGATGATTTGTCCATGATACACGAATCTGCGTTGTCCGTGCAGAAGAAAAAATCGTTCAGGCAAGCGCGCGATTGCTGAACCAGGTTGCACGACACACACGAATGCATCGACCAGGACAAAAATGAAGTATTCGTGCTGTCTTTAGAAATTGTAATTGACTTCACTGATATTTCAGGCCTTCTTAGGGCATGCGGGACTTACGAATTGGTACGTTGTTCGTCATCGGCGGGGCATTTTCGATAATGGCGTTCGGTTGTGAACTTATTACTTCCGTCGATCGCAGTGCAATTCCGGCCCCCAAACCGGCTGCGATTGTCGTGGATGTATCAAGTTCGTCCGGGTCAGGCGGTTCTGGTGGAATGGGTGGAATGGGTGGATCTGCCGGACAAGGCGGAATGGGTGGATCTGGTGGAATTGTTCAAGTAGGAATGGGCGGATCGGACGGCGGTCCTTAGAGCGTTGTTGGGTCGACCGCGTAGCGGACGAACCAATACGTGGGTCAAAGGGGCATTGCCCTTGCCGGGTCGAGGGCGGGGAGCCCTCGTGCTCGTTCAAGCAAGAACTAATTGGGCTGCGTAAGCTGCTCGAGCATAGCGACGAGCGCTCCAAATCCAGGCGCCCGCTCCTCCGCCGTTCGTCCCGATAACGGTGCTTCATCGGGCAACAGTAACTCCTGTGCCGACGACAAACGATATCCCGAACCGAGGCCCACGGCGCGCAGCAATTCAGCCGCGTCCGCACGACGCTCTTCGTCCCATTCATGCTTGGCAATTCGCTCGAGCAATTCCACAGCGAGCGGTACATCGCCCACGAAAAGAGCTTCTGCCAACGCTGTCCAATGAAACTCAATCGAAAGCGCTTCGGAAATCAGCGCGTATACGCGCGTTGCTCGAGTCACAATCCATATTTCTTCGACGTTTGCCGGATGCGCTCGCCAACGTTGTTCCAACACCGTACACACCGATTCCAACATTCTTCGTGCGCGCGGCAATTCCCCAAAACATGCCAGCACCTCGGCCCTACGCAATTCGAATACCAATTTGTCGGGCTCACGCGCCTCCATCGTGTAGCGTGATGCGAGCGACAACGCTTCGTCCGGACATCCCAATCGACACAATGCAGAAAGCGCCGCTTCTTTACGAATGTTTTCGAGCGCAGGCGGATCATTCGGTCCCCGTCGTGCCACCAACGCCAAAGAAACTACTTCCTCGAATTGACCTGCATCCAGCAGCGTCGAGAAAAGTTCCACCCCAGAGTCGAAAGCGACAACGCGCGCCATTTCTGCCTCGAGCGCTAGAACACTATCCCATTGTGCCCGTGTCACGCGTAACGGTCCCGTGCTGATTTCCGCGCCAAACCCCAACGAGCGAACTCGACCCAAATGCAAAAGTGCCTCGTCAGTTCGACCTGCCAATCGCTCGGTTCGTCCAAGCCAAACCAATGCTGACACCGCGTGTGCGACCGCGTCGGCTCGCCGCTCACGCGTGGCCACCAACGAGAAATACCGAAGCGCCGCCTCCGCAATGGCTCGTGCGTCGTCGTACCGCTCGAGTTGCTCGGCCACCAGGGTGGTTTCCCGAAAGCACGAAGCAATCGCCCCCAGCCGCCCCTCATTTAGCGTTTGCGCTCGTGGCAACGCCTGAGTTATTGCCGAACACCACGCGCCAAGCTCCCATCGGACGAAACGACCTTGTAAACTCGAAAATTCATCCGAAATGAAACGCACGTCGGCTGTGCGCGACGACACGTAAGACACGGGGCCAAGAACAGGGCCGACCAGGTGCATATCAAACCTCGTTGATTTTTAGGCACGCCGCAACGATGGCACGCGAAGCACTGACCACCCAGCCTTCACGCCGAATTCCAATCGAATCGCAGCGACGTCTCCCATCATAATCGATGAGACGGACCATTTCAATCCCGCGTTGGCCATGATCGGACACAGAATGTCCTATCCTGCCGACCGCCTTTTTTGACCCTGTAGAGCTTCGGCACGTCTTCGGTGCCTTTTGCCCCAAACCCCAAGTCGAGATCCATGACGCATGATCTTTCGTCGCTGGCAACTTGACGCCCCGCGCCTCTCTTTCCAATATGTGCCTCGATGCGACTCGCAAGATCCTTCGAGGTCAAACGATACGCGGCGATGACGATCGTCGCTGTTGCCGCGGGTTTAGGCATCACTTGGCTTCTTTTGCCACCTGCCGCCGAGGCGCCTGTCATACGTCCAACGCCCGAACTTCGCGTCGCCGGCATGCCTGTGCCGTTGAACGGGGATCCGGTTGCAAACGCTCTCGATCTCGTCAGACGTTACGCAGCTGGTGAGATCACCATCAAGCTTCCCGACGGAACGGGTCGCAAAGTGCGCCGTGGTTCACTCGGCGCTGAAATCGACCGCGTGCGTCTTGCCGGTTTTGTTCGCGAAGCCGTTCGCGCTGACAGTCCTTTGCGCAAGGCACATGACGCGACGCCACTTGGTACACCGCTCGATGTCCCGTTGCCTCTCATCCTTGACGCCGATACGGCCCTCGACAAACTCCTCGCGCTCAAATCGGAACTCGATGCTGCCGCGACCGATGCGTATGTGGATCTCGCGCAGAAAAAGCTCGTGCCCGAAAAGGATGGACATCGTCTCGACGTCTACGGCACCATTGCTCGAATTGAAGCCGCGTTTCGTCAAGGTCTTGCCGAAGTTCCGGCCATGGTCGAAACTGTAGCTCCGAAACGTCGCGCCGCAGAACTCGGCAATGTCGAATTTTCGCATGTCCTTGGTTCCTTCGAAACGCGTTACAACCAAGGCGAGCGTATGCGCGATCGTACGTATAACTTGCGCCAAGCCGCTTCGCGCCTCGATGGTGCCGTCGTGCTTCCTGGCGAGATTTTCGATTTCAACGATATCGTTGGTCCTCGCGACGAAGCCCATGGATATCGTGTTGCACCCGTGATTGCGCAAGGAGAACTCGTCGACGGTTTGGGAGGCGGCACGTGTCAGATTTCCGGAACGTTACACGGAGCGGTCTTTTTCGCGGGTCTTGATATCGTTGAGCGATACCCGCATTCGCGTCCCAGTTATTACATCAAACTCGGTCTCGATGCGACGGTCGTTTATCCGACCATCAACTTCCGATTTCGTAATCCGTTCAATTTTCCGATCGTTCTTCATGAAACCGTATCGAACGGCATTGTTCGTGCGGAAATTCTTGGACCCGAACGACGCCATACGGTGACTTATTTCCGCCGTATCGATGAAGTCATTCCATTCGAAGAAGTCGAGCGCAAATCACCAAAATTACCCGAAGGTATGCGAATTTTGGCGCAACGCGGTATTCCCGGATTCAAAACCACAAGTTCACGCCTCGTTCGCGATGGAGCGTACGCCGTTCGCAAAAAATGGAGCGATTCGTATCCGCCGACCGCTCAAATCTTCAATGTCGGAACGGGTCCCAAAGAATCGACCGCGCAGGCGAAAGACGACGAGCATCCCGAATACATCGTCGACGAATACCTCGTCGTCACACAAGGTCCCGATATTCATACGCCCGGCGTTTCAGGTGTCGAACCTGGCGGTGGTACGATTGAAAGTCGCGAACCGGGTCGAACTGGCGAGCGCGGATATTACGAAAAATTGGGTTTGTCGCACTATCGAGTCAATGACAGCGCCGATCCAGATGCGTCATCCGAAGCACCCGCAATCGTTCCGGCACCAACGGAGACACCTGTCGACGACAAAGCAAAAAAACCCGACGATCCCAAGACCAAAAAGAAAAAGAAAAAAAAGAAGAGCAAGACCGCCGACGCGGGTGGTTGAATTCTCGCCAAGCATCACGAGCCAAGGTAGCGTTGCGCGGTGTTTTCCCCGCACGTACGTTTCGAGGGGTTTACGACGACCGACTGGCTTCGCATCCTGTCGCTCTTTCGACCACGCCCCACAACCCGTGAATCGCGCGATCCCAATCGCCCGAAAGGCGGCATCATCGCCGTTCACGATCGTGGTCGTTTGGTGAAGGTCCTGCACACGAATGCGGGGCGGTTGTCGCCACGATTCATCGAGTGGCCTCAGTCAGTCGAGGACCTCGCACGTAAACACGGTGTCGCGTACGCCATCGTGCTCGAACGTCGTGTGCTCGACCGAATCATGGAGGGTTTTGCCGCACGAACTCGGCCGAACGACGACCTCACGGCTCAGTCGTTGACGATCATCTCGCTCGCGCAATTGGAGCTCACACAAGGCAATATCGCTGCATGGCCGCTACGTTTGCGCGGCGTTCCCGTCCCCAAACCTGGCATGGTTCGCGCGAGTTTCGAGGCGGTTTGTCCTGTCGGAAAATCGATGGTTCTCGGCTTGTTCGAGCGTGGTGAGTTGTGGACGAGCATCGCGTTGCGACGGTCGGATGACGGCATCAGTCACATCATCGGACCGGAAGAAATTCGCGACGAGATGGGTCTGCTTTCGGGTGACTGGCGGCGAGATCATCGTCACTTGGCACGTACGATCGAAGGACGCGTCGGACCACTTGCGTTTGGTTGCTTCGCTGAATACTCCACGTTTCGAGCGCTTGAAGTCGATCCGAACGTTGGAGCGTGGGCACGCGCTTCGTTTGTCCGTGACATCATTCTTTCGCCACTGCCTGCGCCGATGGCGATTCCTCTCGGCATTGACGCAGGACTCGCCGCGTTCATGGCCGTGCGCAACATCGTCGAACGGCTCGACTCAGGTGGCGTTCTGAGTGGCAAGATCGAGCGTTGGTGGGAACGTGCGTCGGAACGTCCCGAGATGGCCCGCTTCGAAGAACTGCTCGGGTTTCATCCGCTGGACTTGCTCAGGCGCCTTCTGACGCGCGAGCAGTGATCGCGGTCAGGCGGCGCCCTTTCCCTTCACGTTCGTACGATCTGTTTCACCGAAAAGCAAAGACCTGTTGTCCGCGACAAACACGTCGACGAGGTCCGCAAGGGCGACCGGTGAGCCACTTTCAAAAGTGCCTGGCACCTTTCCACTTTCAAAAGTGCCTGGCACCTTTCCACTTTCAAAAGTGCCTGGCACCTTTCCACTTTCAAAAGTGACTGGCACCTTTCCACTTTCAAAACTTACTGGCACCTTACCACTTTCAAAAGTGCATGTCACCATTCCTCTTTGGCTCCTTTCCACTTTCAAAAGTGCCTGGCACCTTTCCACTTTGGCACCTTTCCACTTTCAAAAGTGCCTGGCACCTTTCCACTTTGCAGGGCAGCACGAAGCGTTACGAAGCCAGTGCTCGTGGGTTTTGTCGTTGAAACGGGCGAGGTGCGCTCGTCGTAGATCTGTTCGTCCGGGAATTGCTGGTGCGCCCAACTTGATGCGTGCGGCGTCGCCGGTCCGTCGTTTGAACTCAAACGTACGGCTGATCTGAACGTCACGACCCGCACGATTCTCAGCGAAACACGTCGTCGGCCGTCTTGGCGTCGAACATGTTGTCGAACCATCGGTCCAGCAACGTCCGCTCGCTACACCCTCGGATGAGCGTATCCTGCTCGGCGGTCAACGTGAGCCCGCGACGTTGCACTCCGCGCAAGATGTTCTCGCGCACTGCCTTGACTTCGCCCTTGAATTCGCCCTTGACTTCCCCTTTGAGGAAACCCTTGACTTCCCCATCGTGGAAGCCCAACGAGATCAACTCCTGCATGAACTCGGGAAGTTCGTCGACCTTGCCGGTTTCACTCGCCACCACCAACTGCTGTAGAATGCTCTGCATAGATCCTCGCAGCACGTTCCAGATGATCTGATAATACACCATCGCATGTTCGCGGTCGATCCCGCGGAGTGCCTCCAATGCTGCAGATACGACTTGCACATCCTTCGCCGCGTCCTTCGCGTGCGTCATTGCCGACAGCACCGCTAGTTCGAGGTTTTCCCGAGCGACCTGTTTGTCCGTGATTCTCGGGATGGTCGCCGGCCCGAGCACGGCCAAACCAAATTCACCCGTTCCAGGACCCATTTTAATCGGCGCCGCCGCCCACTCTGCCACCTCCTCATCGACCGCGACAACCATCACGACCGCGTCACACTCGCGTTCGGCACGAGAAACCGTGCCGTACACCGGCCACGTGTACTTCTTGCGCGGCGTCACCTCCCGTTGTGACTCGAGCACAATCGCCAAAACGCACTTTCCATTCGCATCCACCACCTCCAGCACCAAATCTGCTCGAAACTCGATTGGAATCAGTTGACCAAGCGACGAATCCGCCACGCGTACGGTCGTATGCACTGGCGCGGGCTGTCGGAAAATCCGCTCCAGAATTTGCACGGCCAACCGCGGGTTGTCCCGAAATAACTCCACCACTCCGTCGTGCTCGAGAGTCGGCATGGTCAAACCATATTCGTCGAAACGAGATGGTGTCAACGTTTGTCCGTGGCAAGTTTGTCGCCTGCTCGGTTTGTCACTGGTGCCAACATAAAACCGACGTACGCCCAATGAAAACGAGCGTCGGCGCGCGCTGCGGCAACTCGTACTTCATGAAGCCGTTCATCGAGGACCACAGGCACTCACGCGTACGTCGAGCCAAGGTATTGGTCGTTTTCCGAAAATGCTCAAAGAAATCGACTATCACGCCGATGATTTTGCGGCAGGCGCGAGCGCCGGTGTAATCGATTGCGTTGTTGAATAGGAGAGCATTATGAGCCTGGCCATTCGTCACATCTTTTTTCGCTGGATCTCAAGAGCTTCACGACTTCGGCAGCGATACGGAGTGGTTCAAATCCACGGCGAATGGTGACGGAGCCGGGGGGACCACCGGACTATTTTCCTGTGTATCTGCCCACTTTCAAAAGTGCCTGGCACCTTTCCACTTGCACCTTTCCACTTTCAAAAGTGATGGAGCCGCCGCGAGGCGGTATATCCCGCGTAGAATAGGTGGGAGGCTATGATGCCGAGCTTCTGGGTTCGGTTGAGCCGACAGTGAAATACCACCCTGGATATTTCTGCATTACTCTGGGCTTCGGCGCGATCGTTATGCTTTTGAATCGCTTCGACGAGCATGAATGCTTTGTCCGTGGGACTTCGCGCCCTTGGTGCCACGCGACCAGGGCGCCCAGCTCTACCGCTTCTTCTTTTTCGCCTTCGGCTTATCAGTCTTCTTCGTCCGAGTCGTCACGGTCTTCTTGGCGTCCTTGCCTTTATGCGAAGGTTTTTCTGGGACGGTCGATTTGGTTTTCTTGGTACGACGTTTTGGTTTGTCACTCGTAAATGGTTTGTCGCCGGAAACTGGTTTGTCTGAGCCAGCTTCGCCCGCGTCACCTTCCTCGTCTTCCCGAGGCACACGTTTCGCCGTGACCAACCGACGCATAATGGCCGCGTCTTCGATCTGCACCATCATCGTATCGCCAAACGTGATCCGCTCTCCGCTGCGAGCGGCCACGATGTACAGACCCGCTTCATCGAGCGCGTAACTGTCGCTTCCTAATGATTCGAGACGCACCAACACATCGACGAATGGGTGTTCCAATGTGACAAACACACCAGAACCGACGAGACCCGTAACAACGCCCTCGTAAATCGAACCCAAAAACCCACGCATGTAGAGCGCGCGGTACAAATCCACGACCTCGCGTTCGACTTCCATCCCTCGGCGTTCGCAATCGGACGCCGTCGTCGCCGCAAGACGCAATCGCTCGGCTGCGTCCTCGCTCTTATCAACAGGCTCACGACGCAACATCGCCCGCACAGCGCGATGCACGATGAGGTCCGGGTAACGACGAATCGGCGACGTGAAGTGCAGGTACGCGGTCGAGGCGAGACCGAAATGACCCACGTTCGTCACGTCGTAGATCGCTTGTTTCATCGCCCGCAGCAAAAGCGAATGCAGCACTTGTTTACGTGGATGAATGCTGATGCGTTTCAGGAAGGCCGCGAGACGTTTTGGATCCGTAGCATCTTCCAGTTCGAACTGAACATCGAGCACCGTGCACATCGCGACAAACCGTTCCAAACGCGCCGGATCGGGCGGGGCGTGACACCGGAAAATCGCTGGTAACGTTCGTGCCGTCAGCTGCTGCGCCACCGTCTCGTTGGCCAGCAACATCAACTCTTCGACGATCTGATACGCTTTCTTGATCCCAGGATCCTGCGCTCGCTTGACGACGTCCGTCGGTTCTCCCGTCGCCGGATCGAGTACCACTTTCGCTTCCGGCAAATCGAAATCGAGCGCTCCGCGGCGTAACCTTTGTGCACGGAGCAGACGCGTCAGCTCGTACATCACCTGCAGATCCTCACGCATCGCTTCGGCTGCTTCGCTTTGCGGACCTTCCTTCACGAGGCCCAGCGCACGCGCAACCGTGCCATACGTGAGCTTCGCGCGTGAACGCATGAAGCCTTCAAAGAGACGCGACTTCATCACATGCGCCGTCGCGTCGAGGTCGATCTCGGCACACAAACACAACCGCACAACATCGGGCAAAAGTGAACACAAGTTCGACGACAACGCCCGCGGAAGCATCGGAATCGCTCGATCGGGGAAGTATATCGAGTTCGCTCGTTGCAGCGCGTTTTCATCGAGTGCCGTACCTGGACGAACGTAATGCGAGACATCGGCGATCGCGATCCACACGCGGTACGTCCCGTCGTCGTTACGAACGACCCAACAAGCATCGTCATGATCGCGAGCGTCTTCGGGATCGATCGTCGGCAGCGGCAAGTGCGTCAGATCTTCACGACCCACCAGAGCTTCGGGAGATACTTCAGTTCCGTACGATTCTGCTTCGGCGATGCATTTTGCCGGATGCTCTTCTTCAATCCCTTCACGCGCCAAAATCTTCGCAACTTCGACGTTGGGATCACCGGGACGTCCAAGTACGACTTCGAGTACGCCTTCGGGATTTTCGTCCTTTTGTTCGGGAAATCGCGTGATTGTTACGACGGCTGCGCTGCCATCTTCCACGCGCTGCATCGATTCTTTGGCGAGCACGATCGGTCCGCGCACGCGCGTGTCGTCAGGCTCCAGCCACAAACTTCGACCACGTTTACGTACGACACCTGCCACACGCACGTTCTTACGTTTGACGATGCGCAGCACTTCGCCTTCGGCACCTCGACGGGACCTCGTAGCAATGCGAATCGCGACGGTGTCTCCATGCATCGCTCCACCGATGGCGTCAGGCGGAATGAAGACATCCTCGGACAAACCAGCCCCGGAAACAAACGCAAAACCGCGCGGATTTGCGCTCAGAATGCCAATATGTTCGGTGTGTCGTGACGTCGGACGATCGGTTTTCCCAAGTCGAAAACGTTGTCCCGCGAGCGCGATGACGGTCCCGTCCCAACACAAATCATCGAGCACGCGACGAAGAGCCTCGTAGGCTCCTTCGGTCAAACCGAGACGAGTAGCGATCTCGTGGATATGAAGGGGTTGATTTTGATCAGCAAGCACGTCGGCGACGGCTGCACGGCCGAGCTGGGTCATGGGCTAGGGCTCAACGCCTCGAGAGGGGGTTTTGCGGGCGTCGCGAGCGTTGTAAAGCTAGGAAGGGCGGCGGAAGCGTACATCGTACGCTGAGCAAGCCCGACCGACGATTTACAACGCGCAGCAGCCTGCGGAACAACCTCGGGCTCCTAGCACGTCTTGCACCAAGTAGGCTGCGAAAGGCCCGCGGTTGTGCGAAAGATGAGTCGTGATGCGTCTGCTCCCCGTTCTCTTGCTCCGGTTGGCCCTGCTTGTGGCGATGTCGGCGTCCGCAATGCTCGTCGTCGACTATGCCAATGCGGGTGATCCTGCTTTTTGCGGCGTGACCTCGGGATGTTTTGCCGTACGAACGTCCGGTTATGCGTACCTGTTCGGTTACATTCCGCTGCCGCTCGTCGGACTTTCCGCGTTTACATCACTGTTTGGCACCGCGTTTGTCGCCAGAATTCGTATCCAGCACGCGATGGTTGCCGTCGCTGCTGGTCTTGGCGGCATCTTCGCGCTGTACCTGCTTTATCTACAAAAATCGGTCATCGGAGCGATGTGTCCGTGGTGCGTTGCTGTCGATACGGCGGCGATCGTCGCAGCGATTTCCTCGATCTGGGTTTGGCTCAGCGCACGCAAAGACGCAGCATCCGTGCGTTTGCCCGCGGCACCTCGGGTGACTTGGTCTTGGATTGGCGCGGCCATCATCGCACTCGTCACTCCGTTTGTCTGGGGACAATTTCCCGCTGACGCGACGCTTCCCGCCCCTATCCAAGCCGAACAAGTCCCTGACAAACTCACCATCGTCGCCTTCACGGATTTCGAATGCCCGTTCTGCCGCAGGATGCATCCGGCGCTCCATCGAATCATGGAGGAACAAGGCAAACGAGTGAATCTTGTTCGAAAAATGATGCCCCTTTCGGGACATCCCGGAGCAGAGCCTGCGGCCCTGGTGTACTTGTGCACGCCGGAAAATCTACGCGAAGCTGTAGCGGACAAACTCTACACGGCACCCTCGGACAAACTTACGCCGGAAGGAACCATCGTGCTCGCCGCAACCGCTGGAGCCGATGCGGCAGCGTTGAGCTTGTGCGTGAAGTCGCCCGAAACCCTGGCGAAACTCGACGCCGACAAGAAACTTTTCGATGAACTTGGTGGTCGCGGATTACCGTTCACGTTCGTAGGAAAACGCGTGGTGCTGGGCTTCAACCCGGACCGCATCCAAGCGGCGATCGCAAGTGAACAAAGTGGCCCGCACCTGAGTTTGCCCGTGTGGGCGATGTTTGTCCTCATGGGGGCGGCCGTTGCGACAGCGATTGGACTCACGATCGGAGCGACGAGGGCGAACGGCGATTCGCCGGCAACCAAAACGTCGGCGGCGTGATCTGAGCCTTTTTTCGACTCCAAGATCGGACTCCCGCACGACGCTCGAACGTGCAACACTCCAACATGGAAAAGCAAACGTCGGAAGCAGGCAGCTCGCACACGCTGCCCTTGGAATTCTTCCAGCAACTACCGAAAACGGACCTGCACGTTCATCTCGACGGGTCCCTACGGCTCGAAACAATCATCGATCTTGCCCGGAAAGACAGGGTCGAACTTCCCTCGCGAGATCCGGTCGAACTGCGCAAAGCCATGCGGCTCGGGCAAAACACCGGGTCACTCGTCGAATACCTGAAGGCTTTCGACGTTACGTTGCGCGTTCTGCAGACCGAAGAATCGTTGTATCGCTGCGCGTACGAGCTCGCGGAAGACGCGGCCCGCGAGAACGTGCGGTACATGGAAGTGCGGTATTCGCCGATGCTTCACACGCAACACGGGCTGAAGCTCACGAGCGTCGTGGAGGCGGTGCTTGCGGGTCTACGTGCGGCGCATGATTCATTGGGGGTCGAAAGTGCCGTCATTTTGTGCGGGATTCGGAACATTTCGCCGCATTCGTCGCTGGAAATGGCGGAGCTCGCGGTGGCCTACAAGAACCGCGGCGTTGTTGGATTCGACCTCGCCGGCGCTGAATACGACAATCCTGCCAAACACCATAAAGCTGCGTTTCAGCTCGTACGCGACAACAACATCAACTGCACGATTCATGCGGGCGAAGCGTATGGCCCCGAATCGATTGCCCAAGCGATTCACGTCTGCGGAGCGCATCGCATTGGGCATGGTTGTCGCTTGCGGGAAAATGGCGACCTTTTGCATTACGTCAACGATCACCGGATTCCGCTCGAAGCGTGTCCGTCGTCGAACGTGCAAACGGGAGCGGTCCGCGATCTCGCTTCGCATCCGCTCAAGTTTTATTACGACCTTGGTTTGCGCGTGACAGTCAACACCGACAATCGTCTCGTGACGGATACGACGGTTTCGAACGAATTGTGGATTTGTCACGCGGAGATGGGGTTGTCGCTTCCGGACATCAAGACGATCATCGTTTCGGGCTTCAAGAGCGCGTTCATGCCGTTTCATATCAAGCAGTCTTATTTGCGACGCGCGACGGAAGAACTCGAACGGTTCATGCCTGACGGACGTATTCTGCCGCTGCGCAAGAACGAAAACGCTCGGCGAAGTGCGGAAGCGTGGTCGCCGCGAGGCAGCACACCGGGAACTGCAAGCAATTCGGACCCCGTGGACCTTTGCCCGGATGACTCGATGCCTGGCACGTCGGTCGAGCGCGCAATCGCGAACGGCGCGAATTAGAATCGGGGCGTGACGGGTCCCGACAAACCAGCAAAACGTATCGATGATCAACAGTCGCCCGGACAAACTGCGTCCGTCAAGGTGGGTGTTCCTCCTGCCAAACACACCTCGTCTTTACCAACGGACAAACGTGTCGCATTAACGATGGGTCGCACCGAGCGGCGCGTTGTTTTCGCGGTACTCGTGACGGCGCTCATTCCGCTGGTGGCCGCGTTGTTCATGGCGCGCGCGATGGTGGCGCGCGTGAGTGCCGTTGCGTTTCAACCTGAATTCGGGATGCACCTCGACCGAGCGCTCGAAGTGTATGCGGACCTGGCGCGCGTGACGAAGCAGTCGATGCGGCATGAAACGGACGCCATCGCTTTACGTCCGGGCCTCGAACGAGCCACCAAAACGAATGATCCACGGGATCTCGAAATAGAATTTAATGCGGTGATGGCCGAACATACGACGTTGTTGTCCGTCGGCGTCGAAACGTCCGAAGGTCGTCTCCTCAGCAAGAAAGAACGTGCCAAGCCGGTGGATCCCGCAATAGAGCGAACGTTTACGGTACGTAAGCCGCTTGGCGATGGCGACGATGGCCATGGTTTGTCGCTCGTGGCTACGTATGCCGCGCCAAACGCTAGGTTTGCCGAAATGGAAAGTGCGCAATCATTTGTTCAGGCGTATCATCAAATTGAACGGGACCATCGCGAAGAATACGTAGATCGCTCGTACACGCATGCGTTCGGGTTACTTTTTGTAATGCTCATTTTGCTAGCGGTCGGTGCGGGACTCGTGGTGGCTCGGCCGGTGGCGCGGAAAATCGCAGCCCTTGGAGCGGCCATGCGGCCCGTATCTGCGGGAGACTTGACCGTTCGCGTGAGGATCACCGGCGAAGACGAAGTCGCAGATTTGGGCCGTGCATTTAATCGTATGCTCGAAGAACTCGACCGGAGTCGTGCGCGAATCGAATTTCTGCGGCGCGTGGGTGAATGGCAAAAAATTGCCCGACACTTGGCGCACGAAATCAAAAATCCGCTGATGCCCATTCAACTTTCCGTGCAAGAATGCCACCGGCGTTATTCCGGGGAAAATGCTGAATACCGGCGTATTTTGCAAACGACGTTGGAAGTGGTCGAAGAAGAAGTGGGCACATTGCGTAGGCTCGTCGGTGAATTCTCGAGTTTCGCGCGCCTACCGCAAGCGGAACTCGCTCGCGCGGATTTAGGCGATTTTTTGCGCGAACAGAACGAGCATTTCAAGGCGAGTGCTCACGGTCGTGACGAAGAAGCGACGCTGCTTGGACGGGTCACGTTACGCTTCGCTATTCCGGACAAACCTTTGCCGACGGTTCTGGATCGCGAAATGTTGCACCGGGTATTGGTAAACATCGTGCAAAATGCGGCCCAATCTTTGCGTGATGCAAAGGGGAAAAACCACAAGGGAAACCTAGGAACGATTGAAGTTTCCGTACATTCCGACGCAACGACGTTTATCGTCGACATCGACGACGACGGTCCGGGCATTTCAGACTCCGTACGCGATCAGATTTTCGACCCGTATGTGACGACCAAACACGACGGCACTGGGCTTGGATTGACAATTGTGAAGAAAATCATCGTCGATCATGGTGGGACCATCGACGCATTGGGGTCACCTTTGGGTGGCGCGCGCTTCGAGATTCGATTGCCACGAGAAGGAACGCCGGAATCGCTCGCGGCACTTGACCGATCCATTCGCGCGGCATCGGCGGAAGAATCTGGATCGATGTAAAACGAATTCAAGCCTGCGCATTGTCCGACTGCATGTCGAGGATGATGTCAGAATTCATCGTTTCCTGTAATAAGATATCTCAGATTGGTAAAGACCGTGCGAGTTGCAACAATGTTTGGCGGAGTGCCACCAAAGTATGCCGCACTCGTTGGTCGCAACAATGAATAATCTGCAAGCAAATCAAATACGTGCGACGCATCCAGTTCGATGGTGGCATGAATACCCACTTTATCGCTCTGCTCGTGTTGATGCTCGTCCTTTACGACAAGGACAGAACTTCCACGCTGCGTCAGCTGAAATTCGTCACGAGCGACGACATTTAATGACCATACAACGATTTTCCTAATTTGCTCAATTTCTTCCCCATCGATATCGCAAAGCATGCGCGTACAGCAACGAAAGAATCGATCGCGCTTGCCCGTGCTCGTTCGCAAGTACATTCGCGTAAGTCGACCAAGAGCTGGAAGCGCAGCGTTGTCGACCGTTGAAATTGCGGCCCGCAAACCTTCCAAGATGACATCACCGTGCTCTTCGTTGAGTTCATATTCGAGCGTACGTTCGAATTCCTCATCCGTCTTGTTTTCGACGACGTAGCGCCACCATGTCTGTCTGCGCCGATCCGCAGACAGGAACCCCTTCCCGAGAACACTCCCCACGGTGGATACGACACTGCCCATGCTTGGATCAACCAAGGAGAGGATGTTGCCTCCCACCTCGATTCGCGCTCCAATACTTTGCTTCTTCTCCATGTTTCACTCCGTCGAATAGGAAGACTCACCATAAAAACGCGACTTGCAATTTGAACCGCTCGACCTAGGTCGAGGTTTTTGCAAGCCAATCCTCGACCAGAATCCCTGGAATTGAGCCATCGAGAAGTGCCGCATCGTGCGTGATCAACGTCGTTCCGTAGGCGATTGCAATGCTGGCAATGGCCAAATCGAAATCGGATTTGGCTAGCCCGTTCGCACGCAAACCTGCTTTATGCTCGGCAAACGTACGGGCGGCACCTTCATCTAATGGCAAAATGACAAAGCGCTCGAGCAACCGATCGATGCGCGC
>JANORL010001428.1:0-1704 GCA_031415295.1 Polyangiaceae bacterium
TCGCGCAAAGTACTGGTGGCGTTATGGGAGTAGCGCATCGACACTTTATGAGGCCATTCGCGGCATGAAGCGCGTGCTGGCGTGTTCACAAACGAGCAAGTATCGAACATTCACATTCTTGACAGGGCCGATGGTGTTCGATCAAAAACTCATCGTCTTTGCTTTTGCGGACCAAGCTTCATTCGCCTCACTGAGTTCGCGCATTCACGAAATATGGGCGCTCTTCTTTGGCTCAACAATGAAGGACGATCCGGTCTACACCCCTTCCGACTGTTTCGAGACCTTCCCCTTCCCGCCCCAATGGCAAGCGAATGCGGCGCTGGAAGCGGCAGGGAAAACCTATTACGAATTCCGCGCGGCGCTGATGGTCAAGAACGACGAGGGCCTGACAAAAACCTACAATCGATTCCACGACCCCGACGAACGATCGGCGGACATTCTCGAATTACGGCGTCTGCACGCGGCGATGGATCGCGCGGTGCTCGATGCGTATGGTTGGAAGGACGTCCCGACCGATTGCGAATTTTTGCTGGATCACGGGGCCGAGGACGACGACGAGGACGAAGGGGGCAAGAAGAAAAAGAAAAAGCCCTACCGGTACCGTTGGCCGGACGATGTGCGCGATGACGTGCTGGCGCGGCTGATCGAGCTGAATCGGGTACGCGCGGACGAAGAACGCCAGCGGGGCGTGGCGGTGGCGAAACGGGCGAAGGTGGAGGATGACGGGGATGAGGAGGGGTGAAACGGGGGTAATCCGGCGGGGTTTGGGGCGGCAGCCCCATTGTAAACTGGGTAGAGTGCAAGAGTCGGGTCGCGAAGCGAGCCCGACGAATGCACTGACTAGGGCCGTTCGAGCGTAAGCGAGAACGTGCCCGGCTTTCATAACAGGGGGAAAAGAGCCTCGTTTTTTCCGGCTCCCCCTCTACACGCAGCATCACGCAGTGATGCGGAGTTGGAGAGGGGGGTTGGGGGGGGTGAGGCGCAGGCAGCATCAACCATGATACACAACGACAAACCTATGACGATCCGGACAAACACACGCGACCAGCATCCCACGATATTGAGCCGCTGGCGCCAATCTGCATCGGCGACATTGTTTGCGACAACGTTGGCGATGTGTTTTGTACCGACTGGATGCGGGGCGAGTGACGAATACGCCGAGACGCCTCCGCAGCCATCAGCGCAGGCGCAGCCATTGGAACGCTCGCTCGATCCAGGCGTCGTGATTGCGTTTCGTGCATGCGTAAAAGGAGGGGTTTCGCGGCTGTCTCGGCACGCCTACGACATATCGTTGGAGGTCGAGGCGACGCCAGAAGGTGTGGTTCAGGACGTTAAAAGGAAGGGAAAACTGGACGACGCAGCGCTCGAAACGTGTTTGATCCAGGCCGTGAAAGCGATGCCGGTGCGCGATCTGTTGAAGCCAGACGATTCCTTGCGGGATGAATTGGCACCAGCGACTTCTCAAAGCATTTCGCCGGCTGGACGCAGCCTCATCGGCAACGCATCGGTGCTGCCCGAGCTTATCCGGTTCGTTCCCATTGTCATCGCTGCACCTGGTGGCATTACGATCGTCGTGGCTGTTGTGGTTGTCGTGGCAGTCGCGGCGGTGGCGACGATGTCGGCGGAATGCCTGCAAGAATGGCGAGACGCAAAGGATAAATGTGCTGAGCTTCTGGAGTTGAACAATCCGCCGCACGATGTAAC
>JANORL010001429.1:0-6714 GCA_031415295.1 Polyangiaceae bacterium
CTGACGAACCCATGTGATCCCAATGCCGGATGTGCGAATTCGCCGGGGTCGTATACGTGTACGTGTAATGCGGGATATTCAGGCGATGGCGTGACGTGTGTGGACGTCGATGAATGCCTGACGAACCCGTGTGATCCCAATGCCGGATGTGCGAATTCGCCGGGGTCGTATACGTGCACGTGCAACATGGGGTATTCAGGGGATGGCGTGACATGTTCGGATGTCGATGAATGCGCGACGAACCCTTGCGATACGAATGCAACGTGTGGGAACAGCGCCGGGTCGTACATGTGCGCGTGCAACAATGGCTACACCGGCGACGGGTTTTCGTGCACGAACATCGATGACTGTTCGCCCAACCCCTGCCAATACGGCGGAACGTGTGTCGATGGCGTCGCAAGCTATACGTGCCAATGCACGAATGGTTTTGGTGGAGCGACTTGCGCGGTTCCGCCAGATTCCTGCGCAGATATCAACGCAACCAATCCAATGGCTGCCGACGGCAACTATACGCTGTACGTTGGAGCGGATATCGCGAAACCGGTCACGATTTATTGTGCCGATATGGCCACAACGCCGCTCGAATACTTGACCCTGCCAAACCAAACCAACGCGAACTATTCTCAATACACAGCAGGCGGCGCGGCTCCGGGGACAAACGTACGTACCGTCTACCAACGCGTGCGGCTCCGCTTCGCTCAGCTCGAGATCTTCATCGCCGACAAACGGTTTTCGACGAGTACGGGTTTTCTTTCACAGGGCCCCAGCCCTGTCACCTCAGTGTCCTACGCAGTTGCCACGAACTGTAACCAAACGGCGAACGGCGTAGGCAACGTCGACCTTACCGGAACACCTTTCGCCGTTGTTCCCAACGCATTCGCCATAGGCGGCTTTCAGCCACTTGGAAACACAACGTACAGCATGAGCAACCGAGTCGTCGCGTTGAACGGCGGTGGCTATTGCGGCTGGGACGCTCCGATTGGCTATCCAGACGCGGGCACTGTGCTGCCCATCGTTTACGTCGGACCATGAATCGGAAGGGAATATCGAGGAGCAACGCATGTTCGCAGATACCATCTTAGGCGTCGATGAAGGTCTGTTCATTTCCGAGGTCGGGTTGGCCCTCACGGCCATCGCGGCCGCCGTTGGGATCTGGATTGATCGCGACACCGAGCGGCCACTAAGTTATTCGATTTGGTTGACTGTGCTCGTCGTGTTCGCCACGGGTGTTGGGGTATTCCAAGCGTATACGGGCTATTTGGACCAGGAAAAACTCAAGGGCGACATTGCGCGAATCTTGCAGAAAGTCGATAAGATTGCAAACCAGGGCAAGGCGGATGTGCCCGCGCTCAATGAAGTGTTGAAAAACGAAGTCGCCGAACAAACGCGCGACAACCCCGATGTGCTTGCGGCAATGGCTCAACGTGTCGCCGATGAAGGCGGTGACCCGAAAGGCGTTCTTGGGGTGTATCTGGCCGATGGTGAAATGCAGGGTCTTGCGGCCAAGGGTAAGCTTGCAACTGCGCCCGGTGATGAAAAAATTGGCGCGCTCGATGGTGATACCAAAGCGCCTATTCGACATGCGCCAACGTTCGGTACAGGGAAAGCGCAGTTGCGTCCTGCGGGGCAAAAGGCGACCCAACCCCAACCGGAGAAGAAGCCGTGAGCGACATTGAGATTCTCGGGATGAGTTTGCCGCTGTTCGTTGCGGAACTCGGTATCTTGGTGACGGCGTTATCGGCAGCCGTTGGGATATGGATTGAACGCGACCATTCGAAGCCCATCGGAAAGGCGGTTGCGTTGACGATTCTGGTGTTCTTTGCGGGTGGGTTGTGCGTCTATCAAACCTGGGCAAACGACAAAGACCAGGCGGAGTTGCAAGCGGATCTCGCCAAGATTCTCGAACAGCTCGACCACGTGGCCATCAAAAGCGAAGTGGAGCTGCCAGATCTCAACGATGCGTTGAAAACCGAGCTCACGATTCACGGGCGCGCCAATCCCAAAGTGCTCATGAATTTGGCAAAAAGCATTGCAGCGAAAGGGGGCGATCCCCTCAAATTCCTCGCGGCATACTTGCCCGAAGCGGACTTGCAAGCCATGAAACGGGACGGCAAGTTCGACGAGGCTTTGGCTGATCCAAAAGTGGGGACGGCAGCGGACGCAAAACGTCCGAAACTCGTTTTTGGATCCGAAAGCAGTCCATTTCTTCGCAGCGAAAACAGCGATATGGCCGATGCGGGGGTTCCGGACGCCGCAATCGTAATGAATGAACCTGCCGATGGCGGTGCCCCCGATGCCGGAGCGGTCGCGGACATTTTACTCGATGCGGGAGCGGATGCCGCAGCGGCTGCATCGGCCAATGCAAACCGCGAGCGCGAGAGTTTGAAACGTCAAATCGAGGAAGCTCGCAAGCAACTTGCCGCGGCGAAAACGTGGCAAGAAAAACGTGAGCCGCAAAGGAAGCTGTTCGAATTGCTCGGATCGCTCGATAGATTGGAAAAAGCGACGGGTGCGCAGCTGACCACGACGCCCGCCACGACCACGACCACGACCCCTACGCCCAGCGTGACGACATCGTCAACCGCCAAAAAACCAAAGATTGATATCGAGGAGGATGACACGCCGTGAGCTTTGCACGAACAGCGATACGTCAGCGCTTGTGGACGCTGGTCATCGCGTCCTTTTCGATATCGATGCTCGTTCCCATGGCAGCAACGGCTCAACCTCGGGACGATGCGCATGAATTGTTCAAAGAGGGAATCGCTTTACGTGCCGCCGGAAAACACGAGCAGGCGGTCGAACGATTGCGCCGTTCATTGGCAGTCGAGCATAGGCCTCAGACGTACCTCGCATTGGCTGGCGAGCTATTTGAAATCGATAAAAATGATGAGGCCTTGGCGGCAATCGATGCGCTTTATGCCGAATTCGGCGCAAAGATGAACCCTCAGACACGGGCCAAAGCGGAAAAGGCCAGGCAAGTCATCGAAGCAGAGATGGGATTTGGCCGAATTGCCATGACGATCCAAGAAAAGGGCACTTTGTTCGTGGATGGGAAAGATGCGGGCACGTTGCCACTTGCCTCGTCATTGCGAATAAAAGAAGGTCCCCATTCATTGAAGATTGTGCGCGAGCGTGGCGAGCCATTCGTGCGTGACGTCGTCGTGACCAAAGGAGAAACGCTGACGGTCGAGGTTCCGCCATTGCCTGCTCCCGTGGCGGAACCGATGCCGCCAACGAAACCGAGCGACTCTGCTCCCAAAGTCGTTCAACCTCCGCCGGCGCTCAATTCCAAAGCGATTGAGCCCAAACCTGTGCCGAAACCGGTGATACCCACGTCATCGCAGACGCGATGGCATCTGGGCGGACACGTTGCGTTTTTGGGTGGCCTCGGAAAAACCGATACGTTTTCAGTCGCTCCGCCGACGACGTGCGGCGTCTATTGTTTGCCTTCGATGAGCGTTTTGGCGGGCATTGATGCAGCCGTGTCCACACGAAGTGGTCTTCTCTTGGGTGTTGGTGTTGAATACCTGCATGCCACATCGACGGTGAACGTTGTATGGCCACTTCAAGACTTCGCTTTTGCGCAAGGAGTTGCTGATGCCAGCATGGACCTCGAGCATGTTTTTGCTCTCAATGGCGGATTGGCGCACGTGGCCCTGGGCGTGAATGCTTTCTTGGGAAAACGAGTCCGCATTCAAGGAAGTATGGGTCCAGGTGTTTTTATTGGGCAAAGCACGGAAACGGTATCGGGGCAAATCAAGCCGAGCTCGTCGGCAATGCCATCGACGATCACTCCGGTGTCCGTTGCGGAAGTGACGGAACGTTCGGCAACGATCGTACTGCCGGTGCTTCGTCCCCGTCTCGGCGTGTCGTTTGGTATTGGACGGGTTTGGCTCGGCATTGCGGTGGAAGGCGTTTTGTCGTTGACCAAGGGCCCGGCCATGTGCACGCCGCAAGTCATGGCCAATCAAGTGCCACTCGCGGCCGCGGCGCGCACCAGAATCGATGAAATAGGTTGTCCTGATGGAACGAGAAGCGCGCGTCCCTTCGAACGGCTCTTCATCGCTTCGCCTGCAGCGACGATTGGCACGAGCTTTTGAGGCGCATAGGGGATATCGAACGTGAAGCCCGCGACGAGGCACGAGCCTGTTGGAATACGCTTTCGCCGCGCGAAAAGCTTGTTTGTAAACTCACAGCGACGGGACGGCTCATCAAGCAGGTCGCCGTGGAATCTAGAACGACCGAAAGCACTGCCCAGGTACACCGTAACCGTGCTCTCTAAAATTTGTGCTTGACGTCATTGGTCGAGCTGGCCTGCGTCATCGATCTTCTGGGGAGACGTGATCTCAATCGAGCCTCCCAGCGAGTTCGCCCGCGTGCCGATGCGGTCGTTCGGTCGTGGAAAACCCGCCATTTCGTGCAGGACGGAGGCACTTCCATGGCGAGGAATGCGCGTCAATGTATTCTTTTTTATTGCATAACCGGAGGCGTTTGAATATCAAGCTCTCGTCAAACATGGCCCCGATCGTTCGGCAGAAGCGTTGGCCAGTACTTGGGCTTGTAACGCAGTACGAATATGTGGCAGCCCGCTTCGATATCGAAGGAAGGGGTGGGCGTGACAAGTATCGACTTGGCTTCCGGTCGGAACGACAGGATCGGGTATTTGAGCTCGTTGAGGATGAGGTTTGTGGATGAAGCCGTTTAAGCTCCCTGAATTTTACGTACCGCACCCTGCGCGCCTCAATCCTCACTTGGAGGCGGCGCGCGTCCATTCTAAGGCGTGGGCATATGAAATGGGCATTTTGGGTTCCAAGAAGGAAGCCCGGAATTCCGCGGTCTGGGACGAGAGCGATTTTGACGCGCATGATTATGCACTTCTTTGCGCGTATACGCATCCGGATGCAACTTCTCCGGCGCTCGACTTGATTACGGATTGGTACGTCTGGGTGTTTTTTTTCGACGACGATTTCCTCGAACTTTTCAAGCGTACCAAGGACATGGAAGGAGCCAAGGATTATTTGCTCCGACTGCGTGCCTTCATGCCGATCGATCCGCCGGCGAAACCTGCGGAACCGAAAAACCCCGTCGAGCGTGCATTGCAAGATTTGTGGAATCGGACCATTCCGTTTCGTTCGCGTCCGTGGCGTATTCGTTTTGCCGAGAGCACGAAAAATCTTCTCGAAGAATGCGTCTGGGAATTGGCGAACATTCAAGAAGGGCGTGTCGCGAACCCGATCGAATACATTGAAATGCGTCGAAAAGTGGGTGGTGCGCCTTGGTCGGCAAACCTCGTCGAGCATGCTGTGGATGCTGAAGTGCCAGACATCGTCGCAGCCATGCGTCCGATGGAGGTCTTGCGTGACACGTTTGCCGACGCGGTCCACCTGCGAAATGATTTGTTTTCGTATCAACGCGAAGTGGAGCGCGAAGGGGAAAACGCCAACTGCGTGCTCGTTCTTCAGCGCTTTCTTGGGCTCGATGCACAAACGGCAGCCAATGTGACGAACGACATTCTGACGTCACGAATGCAACAATTCGAAAACACGGCGTTTGTCGAAGTTCCCGTCCTTTGCACCGAAATGGGACTCGATCCTAGCGCGTGCAAGGATATCTTCCTTTACACGAAGGGGCTACAGGACTGGCAGTCTGGCGGGCACGAATGGCATCTGCGTTCGAGTCGCTACATGAAGGCCGAACCCGAGTCGGAAGGGGTATTGGGGTTGTCCCTTGGTTTGTCGGGTGTAGGTTTGTCCGCAATGCGTGTCGTTCCGACGCCAGGCAAGCTTGGGCTCGGTCCACGTGTCCGCAGTTTTGCACATACGCCTCATGGGTCTGTGGGTCATTTGCAACGCCCCGAATTTTATCAGCCTTTCCCATTGCGTTTCAACCCGCACTTGGAAACGGCGCGGCGCAATGAGCTCGAATGGGCCAGACGTATGGGGATCGTTCACAGCGTCGCGGGCATGAGTATCTGGGACGAAGGGGAACTGTGGGAATACAACTTTGCGCTTTGCGCAGCTGCTTGCCAACCCGATGCCTCGCTTGAAGGGCTCGACCTGACGACGCAATGGTTTTGCTGGGCGACGTTTGCGGATGATTCGTATCCGCTCGCCTTTGGCCGCTCGCGCGATTTCGTGAGCGGACGAGCGTACATTCGTGGATTGAGCGCCTTCATGCCGCTCGATTGCGGAGCCACCCCGCATCCCAAGGATCCTGTCGAAGCAGGCCTGGCAGATTTGTGGCGACGAACGGCGAGTCCATTGCCGGCTGGAGCGCGACAGCAGTTTCGCGTATACATCGAGGACATGTTGAACAGTTGGGCGTGGGAATTGATGAATCACGTCGAGAACCGCATTCCGGATCCGACGGATTACATCGAGATGCGCCGAAAAACGTTTGGTGCCGAATTTGGCATGAGTTTGGCACAATTGACCCTCGACGCGGAACTTCCTGCTGAAATTTTCAAAACACGTCCTATGCGTGCTCTGGTCAACCTGCTGAATGCTCGCGAGATGTTGCGTCGCGTTCAATCTGGACAACCGTGGCCTCAGGCAAAAGTGCACGACGATCGTGAGAACATCGACGGAAGCGAGTGGCCTGCCGTCCGTGCTGCGCATCGCCAGTTGAAGAGTAACGATTCGCTGGAAACGTTAGATGATACTTTGAGCCGAGCTTACGACCGTGACCGTCGTCAACGTCAGACCTTTAGCGATC
>JANORL010001430.1:0-3354 GCA_031415295.1 Polyangiaceae bacterium
ACGAACTCGAAATGCCCCGTCGCGCCATTGAAGAGTTGGGCATCCTCCTCGTTCGGCACGTCCGCGATGTCGCCATTCAAAGTTGCGACCTTCAGTTATTGCCGCATTCCGAAACAGCGATGGCCAAACGGTGGCGCAAAGCGGCCATCCATTTCAATGGCAAAGTCCCCCCAGAAGTCCTCATCCCCGATTGCGTCGACGAAACGCTCTTTACATTTTTGCGCGCCATTGACCAGGGCCTCTTGCCATTGTCGTTCGTCACCGAAAATGACGAAACCGTGGACCTGACAAAAGCTGGCGATCTCGCCACGCGGTACATCGAGCCTGGCGGCTGGCGCGATCAATTCTCCAAAGAACGTATCCCGTCACCCTGATCTCTTGTCCTTCGGTTTGTCCACATCGACGAGCGACAACGCTCCTCCTCCTTCGTTTCTTTTTCTTCTTTCCCCCCATCGGCTACGTACTGGAGACAGCATTCGTAACGGTAGCTGACAAAGATGGCAGCGAAACACCGGGCGTCGATGGCATCACGATCGACCAAATCGTTGGTGTACCTAGTCAAAACAAACCACCATTTTCGAACTTTGCGCGGCTGCCCGTGAACGACGTCGTCGCGTTTCGGTATCCTCGACCACTCCACCGCATCGCTGACTTTGCGTTTCTCCGAGCACGTGCGCCTCAATGACGATTTTTCTCGACGTGCGGACGCCGTTGTGCCTTGGCGCCGGTAAACACGAGCGCTACGTCACGCAAGACGCAGCCGCACCTCTCACACGCGACGCATCTTCGGAAACGGCAGGGAGAGTTGCTCGTGCTGCTGCGAAAGGTGCCAGGCACTTTTGTCCGGGACAAGGTGCCAGGACAAGGTGCCAGGCACTTTTGTCCGGGGACGACACCGCGACAAAGGGCAATACCACTTTCGGGTGTCACGCAAAACTCGTTAGCAGAACGTTTCGGATCGACTGATTTGGCCGTCTTGACAAACCGAGAAAAATAGGCTCTTCTTGACGCATGTTACCGACGGATGCGGACCTCATCTCCCAATGGCGCAATGGTGACCGTCGTTCAGGCGCCGTGCTTTTCGAACGGCATTACCCAGCCATTGCTCGTTTCTTTCACAACAAAGTCGACGACGGCGCCCGTGACGAGCTGGTTCAAAAGGTGTTTATGGCGTGCCTCGAGAACCCAGCCGGGTTTCGCGGCGAGGCGAGTTTCAGAACATACCTCTTCAGCATCGCCCACAACATTCTCAGCGATCATCTGCGCACTCAGTCGCGAAAAAGTCGGCGCGAAGATGTCGATGTCAACCTCCTGTCCGTCATCGATTTGGGGCAATCGCCCGACAGACCCATCGTCGAGTATCAGCAGCAACGCGCGCTGCTCGAAGCACTTCGCCGTATCCCGCTCGGCTACCAGGTCGTGCTCGAGCTGCATTATTGGGAGCAACTCACCGCAGCCGAAATCGGACTCACCCTCGGCATACCGCTCGGTACGGCCAAGACGCGGCTACTGGAAGGCCGAAAAGCGCTCGAATCAGCGATTACGAAAATCGACGTATCACGAGAAATCCTTCAAAGCACGCTCGACGATCTGGACGGATGGGCGTCGCGTGTGCGACCCCGGATTCCCTTGATTCAAACCGAACGCGTCTCGGGGACAAACAACAAACAATAACAATCAAGGGGGCGCCAGTCGGCGCGGTTCGTGAGGGCGGTGGAGACTCCTGATCTGTTGGGAAATGTTGAAGAACGCTTACGCAAAGCCGTGCTGGCTGCAGCGCTTTTCGGCGAGCCGCACGAAGCTCCGCGTATTGGTCGATTTACGCTTCAGCAACGGATTGGCGCCGGCGCAATGGGTGTCGTCTACGAAGCGTTTGACGCGCAACTCGATCGGCGGGTGGCCATCAAGCTCGTGCGTAACGAAAACAAGGCCGAGGCACATACGAATCGGTTGCTCCGCGAAGCGCGGGCCCTGGCAAAACTTTCGCACCCGCATGTGGTGACGGTGTACGAGACGGGACTCTGGGAAGGAGGCCTCTTCTTCGTTATGGAACTGGTCCGCGGCGGAACCCTCCAGGGATGGCTCGCGACGCAAACTCGCAATACCCGCGAAACGCTTGACATGTTTTTGGCGGCGGGCCGAGGCCTCGTGGCTGCGCATGATGCTGGCTTGATTCATCGCGATTTCAAGCCGGGAAATGTGCTCGTGGGTGAAGACGGCCGGCCACGGGTGGCCGATTTCGGCCTCGTTCGGCTTGTTGGGGAAGTCCCTTTCATCGAAGGGCAAAGTCCCGCCTTCACGGACGGGTTTTCCACAGCAACGGGCGCGGTCCTCGGAACGCCGGCCTACATGGCGCCGGAGCAACTTCAAGGGGCGCGAGTTGACGCTGGCGCCGACCAATTCAGCTTTTGCGTGGCCTTGTACGACGCGCTTTGTGGGGTTTTCCCATTTGGAGGCAATGCTTGGGAGGAGCGGCTGCACAAGATCCAGAGCGGGGAACTCACGCCGCCCGCGCCGGGCCGCCGCGTGCCACGCGGGGTGATCGACGTGTTGCGACGAGGTCTCTCGGCTGAACCGAACGGGCGTTTTTCCTCAATGAGCGCGCTACTCGACGCGCTCGTGGTGGCCGAACGGCCAAGAATGGACCGCTGGGTATCGATCATGGGTGGTACGCTTCTGTGCTTGGTTGGACTCGGGGGGGCAATGGTGAACCAGGTGCAAACGCCCAGCGCGCCCCCGACGCAGGTCGATAATGCAGCCTCGAATCACGATATGGCGCTGCTTTCGGCAGCACGTCGCCTTTCGCCAACGGATCCAACGATGGCGGCTATTTTGCTGGCGGAAGTCGAAGCACCGCAGCAGCATCGAGAATGGTCCACCTTGGCACAGGAGGTCCTCGCACAGCCAATAGCTCGGTTCGTTTGGAACGACGCGCGGCTCTCGTTATCGCGACACAGCAACGACGTGGTCCTCTTGCACGATTTGGACGGTAACCTGAGCGCGCGATCCCTAAACAATGGGCGCGAGCTATTGCGACGAAGCGGCGGAGAATGGGGCGTGGTGGTGCCGCAGGGGGACGAACTACTCATTCAAACGCCGCAAGGTTTGGAGATCTGGCCTCTCGGTCAACCAAACACAATGCCGTCGTGGCACAGCGAGCATCCTGGACTCGCCAGGGTTTCGTTGGGAGACAACGGGCGCGACATCTTCGCGATTACGAAGGACGGTTCGGTTCTTCATTGGGACGAGACACGCGCTGCAATGCCAACTTTGTTGCGAGTGATTGGCGACTCGAACGACAATACCCGAGCGGTTCTCTCTGCAAACGCGGGTATGGCTTGGATGCATACGCCG
>JANORL010001431.1:0-1907 GCA_031415295.1 Polyangiaceae bacterium
CGCTTCAGCGGGCCATTGCGGCACTCGAAAAAATGAAAGCACGGCTTGACGCCGTGGAAAGTGCGGCGAACGAACCCATTGCGGTTGTGGGTATGGGTTGCCGCTTTCCGGGAGGAGGCGAAGGGCCAGAGGCATTCTGGAATGTGCTCGAAAACGGCCGCGATGCTGTACGAGAGATTCCGCCAGGTCGCTGGAACTCGTCCGCAATACCTGGAGATCGGAATGAAGCCCGATGGGCGGCGCTCTTGGACGACCTATCGATGTTCGACGCTGCTTTTTTTGGCATTTCGCCACGTGAAGCAGAAAGCCTTGATCCTCAGCAACGAGTCCTCCTCGAAGTAACGTGGGAAGCGCTGGAAGATGGAGCGCAGCGCGCAGATTTGTTATTTGAGAGCCGCACTGGAGTCTTCGTCGGCATTTGTGGAAATGATTATCACCTTCTCGTGGGCGAATCCCGACAAGGGAAATACGATGCTTATTGCGCCACTGGAAACATGTATAGCACTGCGGCGGGACGTATCTCGTTTGTCTTCGGATTTCAGGGCCCCGCGGTTTCCATCGACACAGCGTGTTCGTCGTCCCTGGTATCAATATCGCAAGCATGCCAAAGTCTGCGCACGCGCGATTGCGACGTTGCGATTGCAGGCGGTGTGAACGCAATCATTTCCCCGCGCATGATGGAGATATTTCTCGAGACGCAAGCGCTTGCTCCCGATGGACGGTGCAAAACGCTGGATGCACGCGCGAGTGGTTTCGTTCGAGGCGAAGGTTGTGGAATCGTTATTTTGAAGCGTCTGTCGGATGCAATTCGCGACGGCGATCGTATTCGGGGGCTCATTCGAGGATGGGCCGTAAATCAAGACGGCCGCTCAACTGGACTCACGGCGCCAAACGTCCTATCGCAACAAGCGATGCTGCGACAGGCGCTCGCCCGCGCACAACTCGTGCCCGAAGATATTGGGTATGTCGAGATGCACGGTACCGGAACTTCCCTGGGCGATCCTATCGAAGCCGAAGCATTGCGCGAAGTCTTAGGGGCACCAAGGCGCGATGGTTCTTCGTGTGTCTTGGGTGCAGTAAAGACAAACATTGGACACTTGGAAGGTGCCGCTGGCGTCGCCGGATTTATCAAAGTATTGCTGGCGCTCGAACATGAGCAGATTCCCAAGAATTTGCATTTTCGCCAGCTCAATCCACGCATTACTTTGAGCGGCACGCCGTTTGTCGTACCTACGGAGCCTATCTCCTGGCCTCGCAATGCGAAAATTCGGCGCGCGGGGGTCAGTGCGTTCGGCATTAGTGGAACGAATGCGCATGTGATTTTGGAAGAGCCCCCCGCGCAAGAATCAAACGCTTCGACAAGCAGCGCGTCTGCTTATGTATTGCCCATCTCCGCCAAAAGCCCGCAAGCGCTCATTGCATTGGTTGCATCGTATGAGCAATGGTTTTCGAGACCTCCCTCGCGTATCTCGTTACGCGATATTGCCTATACTGCAAGTTCCCGCCGCACGCATCACCCGTATCGGTGCGCAATCACGGGCGGTACCCACGAAGAATTCGCAGAGCTGCTACAAACACAGGCTCGGCAACTTGCAGCGACAACAAACACAGATGCGCTGCCAAGATCGCATGCGGCTCCCAAAATTGTATTCGTTTTTCCGGGTCAAGGGTCGCAATGGACCGGAATGGGTCGACAGCTGCTTGAAGAAGAACCGGCATTTCGAGAAACAATCGAGGCCTGTGAACCCTTGATTCGCAACGAGGCTGGATTCTCGGTTATCACGCATTTGCGCGCAGACGATTCACAAGCCGAACAGTCGAGTATCGCTGTCATTCAGCCGCTTCTTTTTGCAATCGAAATCGCACTGGCAACATTGTGGCGTTCGTGGGGCATCGTGCCCGATTGC
>JANORL010001432.1:0-8865 GCA_031415295.1 Polyangiaceae bacterium
CCTAACAAAGGGACTCGTCGCGACAGTGGCACGGGCAATGGAATCGAATACCGCGCCGCTCCTGTCGAGGATATCGAAAAACCGCCATCGATAACGCCCACGGTTTGCGCTTTGGCCGTTTCAAGTGGCGCCATTTCGGGATACGCGTCGCTTGCGTAGGCGGGACAAACAAGCGTCGGTGTCGGCAAGTCTCCGTCGTCAACTTGCGCACCACCACCCGTTGGTGCTGGCAGCGGACCCTCGTCGGTTCCACATGCGAGCGGCAAGGCTAACAAAAGGAGAAGCAACCACAGCGTCGAACGAATGATGGCCATACCAAAACCCTCCAACACGCACCGTGCTGCATGGGACGACCCAAGTCAACGGCAAGTGGATGGGTAGGACATACCTGGTCATAGCCAACCGTCTTGCGACAAGGTGCTTTCGTTCCAGGAATCGACAGCCCGTTCAACAAGGAGGCCAAGTTATACGCTGGCGAAGCGAGGGCGGAAGTCGCCCTACGTGGCCTCAATTAAAACGTGGAAAGGTCACAACCGCCCTCCGTACCGGATCATTTACTCTTCAATCATGCAACAAGCCGTTTAGCTCTTTCGTCTTCGCGGCAAAATGCTCCGGCCGCTCAGCGTCGCCCGCGACTCGCTCGCCAAATGCGCCCATAGTGGCAATGTCGGCAATTGCGGAGGGTTCATCGCCAAAATGGATCGCCGCGATTCCGCCGTATCCACGGCACCCCCGACGGGCCATAACATCGTGCCTGAGCCCGAGAGCGCATTGGAGTGCGCATCCATGACTTTTCCTCGTGGAACACCGATTTCATCGTGGACGAGCAGTCCCGGTCGAAATGGTTCTTCTTTTTCAGTCAGCCGTCGCTGATACTCTGCTTCGTCGAAGCCCGTGGTTTCGTCAATGACCATTCCAAGCTCTTGCGGACTTTGCGCGAGTGGCAACAATTCGTGCGAACGCACCACGTTGTTTTCAACAGTCGTCCGTTCGACTTGGCCGCGAATCATCGCCCGCCCTTCGAATGTATCACCGGCAAAACATATCGAAACGTCGAAATCAGACGATTCCGATGCAGCCCATATCGCATATTGAAAATCCGTGTTTCCAACTTCGATCTGTTTTCGCGCAGGACCTTCGGCATACCCGTCGCGAAGCAATGCTTCGCACCCGTACCCAAACTCGATCAATCTGCCGAAAGATTGTCCTCCAAAGTAAAACACCGCCTCGACCCGGGGACTCACCGCGATCTGGACAATTCGTTCTCCAGGTACACACGGTTCGATGTTGGCCCAGTAGTCGGCGATGAATCCCGCCGAAAATCGGCGTTTGTCATAGATGTATCCTACGAACAGGTAGCTCACGCGGCGCATGGGAGCACGAAACCTTCGTCGCGTGAAGAGGCATTGCTCGCTTCATGCACCAGACCCCAAATTCTAAGTTTGCCGCGGAAATGCCTCACGTCCATAGGTTCGTATTCCACGCACACGCCGTCCCGACCTCCTGCTAATCTCGCTCCGCTGGTTTCCACGACCGGCGGGAGGCACAAGCTTCGATGAGCGAGGAACAGATCTTCGAGCATGCAGCGACGTTCGAGGCGGGCGAACTGTCCGGTCACGTCCAAGTCGATAAGTTCGAGGCATATTACGAGCAACTTTTTGCCGAAGTGCTCGAAGACGGAGTCATTACCGCGGACGAACGCGTTGAACTCGAGCGTGCAGCATCGGCACTCGGTCTCGATCCCGAACGATTGCGGCGCCTCGAACAAGCTCTTTTGGTCTCGTACGAAACGCGTCATAAAATCCGCGTACGCGAAGAAATTACGCCTGGCGACGAACTCCGCCCTTCGTTGCGCGGCACCGATGCCGAACGTGATGCCTACATCGCGACGCTCGAACGACGCGTCAAAGCGCTCGAAGCGCGCATCGTCGAGTTGGAGAATGAAGTCGAAGAGGCTCGTTCTGAAGCTGCTGTCGAAATCGACGTATCCGGGTTTGTCACTCATGTCGCGGATGAAACGGAAGACAGCGACACGATTCACAAGCGTTTGCGTCACGATCCACGTGATCAACACACGCTTCATGCTTTGTTTCGCGCGGCAAACCGCGAAAACGATGCGGATCTAGCGTTTCGCGTAGCCCATGTTCTCACGTGGCTCGGTGCTGCCAACGAAGACGAACGCGCTGTCCATGATACGTACGCGACAAACGGTTTGATTCGTCCGTCGACTTCGCTGACGGGCGATCTTTGGCGCCGATCGCTTTACCATCCCGATCAAGAAGTCCTGACCGGTGAGATCTTCGCGGTCATCGCGCCAGCTGTTCTTCTCGGTCGCGTTGCGGCACTTCGTCGTAACAAATCCATGCCGACACTCGCTCCAGAAAGGCGCCTCGATCCACGCACCACAACGGTTGCGGCTGGACGCTGTTTCGGCTGGGCTGCAAGCATTCTCGGCATGCCGACTCCTGCGGTATATGCGGATCCCGATTTCGCGAATGCAGTGGAGGTCGTTCCGAACCTTCCTCCCGCGCTTCGCGTGGGCAAACCCGCGCTTTCCGGTCGCTCGCCCTCGGAACTCGCGTTTCTCGCGGGCAAACACCTTGGTTGGTTCCGCGAAGATCACTTTGTACGTCTACTCATTCCCGACGTTCCCGATCTCGAAGACGTGTTCCTCGCAGCGCTGCTCATCGGTAGCCCATCGCTTCCTCTGCATGAAGCGAAAAAGCGTAAAGTCGAACCTATTGCACGCGCGATTGAACCGCTTCTCGAGTCGGTGCAAATCGATCGTTTGCGCGGAGCTTTCTTGCGGTTTGTCGAGGAAGGTGGCCGGACGAATCTTCAACGTTGGGCTACGGCGGTCGAACGAACGACAGCGCGTGCGGGCTTTCTGCTCGCAGGTGATCTGCACGTTGCCGATCGCATGCTCACGCTCGAGAACGTGCAAGATGCTCCGGCAGTGATGGACGATCTCGTCGTGTTTTCGACGGGTGATCGGTACGGGGCTCTTCGAAAACGGCTGGGGATCGCTGCGGGCGTGTAAAGAAGTTTGGGTTCCAATGATTGAGAGATGAACGATTCAAGACGCTCTGCGTGCAGTTTCGAGCGTGCGATCTGAAGGAGTTTCGATGCGAATCGCGATGTTGATGAATGCGGTACGATGGAGTGTGACGGGTGTGCTCGTGTTGTCGTTGATTGGTTGCGGTGGTGAACCGACGCCGCCAAACCCGCCCCCTCAACCGTCGGCGACCGCGCCTGTTCCGCCGCCACCACCGCCGCCACCACCGCCACCACCGGCGGCGACGGCTTCGGCCCCGTTGAAATACACGACGGAAATCGTCATCCACCAGGCGGAAATTCACGGCAAGGTCAAGTTTCGCGCGGGCAAAAAACTCGTGGTGGAGCCGCTTGTTGCGACGAGCCAAACCCAGCCGCTCAAAGGCAACAAGGCTGAAGTCTTCCGGGTGATCGAAAAACCTGGAGCTGACAACGAATGGCTCAAGATTGCCGACGCCGAGATCGCGACCGACTTTGTGACCGGGAAAAACCTCGAAGTTACGGTCACGGAAGAGAAAAAAGACGCGCTTCTCAACGGCAAAGTCGTCAACCATTGGATTGCTGGCACGATGATTCGTGTGCAGTGGCAGTGGCAGTGATTTTGAATCCACGCGCCGGTTGACAAACCCTCCTCGGCGGTTTCATCTTTCGGCGTCTCGATCCTCGATAATCAAGGAGACCTGAACGTGTCGTTTCCCCCGCTTACGCATTTGTCGGAAGAAGAATGTCTTTTCCGTGATTCGGTTCTCGATTATGCGAAAAAACGCGTCGCGCCTCTGGTGGCGGAGATGGATGAAAAAGGCGCCATGGAACCGGCGCTCATCCCTCCGTTGTTCGAACTTGGCTTGATGGGTGTCGAGGTTCCGGAAGTGTACGGAGGCGCTGCCTCGAGCTTCTTTAACGCGATTCTCGCGGTCGAGGCATTGGCGGTTGTCGATCCCAGCGTGAGCGTTTTGGTCGACGTGCAAAACACGCTCGTCGCTAATGCTTTTCTACGCTGGTCGACCGAAGCGCAGAAGCAAAAATATTTGCCGCGACTGTGTCGTGATTGGGTTGGCTCGTACGCGCTCAGTGAAGCGGGCAGTGGATCGGATGCGTTTGCATTGGCCACGCGCGCCGTTAAAAAAGACGGTCGTTGGGTCTTGAACGGGCGCAAGCTTTGGATCACGAATGCCAACGAGAGTTCGCTCTTTTTGGTGTTTGCGAATGTCGACGCGTCGAAGGGCTACAAAGGCATTACGGCGTTTGTCGTCGAGCGGTCGTTTCCGGGTTTTTCCGTCGGCAAGAAGGAAAACAAGCTCGGCATTCGAGCGTCGAGCACGTGCGAATTGGTGCTCGATGATTGCGAAGTGCCCGAGGAAAACGTTGTTGGCGAAGTGGGCAAAGGCTACAAGATCGCGATCGAGACGCTCAACGAAGGACGTATAGGCATTGGCGCGCAGATGATTGGTTTGGCGCAAGGCGCATTTGATCATGCCATGCGGTACATGGGTGAACGAAAGCAATTTGGGCAATCGATTGCGACGTTTCAGGGCTTGCAATTCCAATATGCTCGTACGGCGATGGAAATCGAAGCCGCGCGGCTGATGGTTTACAATGCAGCGCGCCTGAAGGATGCTGGGCTTCCGTTTGTCAAAGAAGCGGCCATGGCGAAACTTTTCTCGTCCGAAGTGGCCGAACGAGTGGCATCGCAATGCATCGAATATTTCGGAGGCGTAGGTTTTACCAAAGAATACCCCGCGGAGAAGTATTACCGCGACGCGAAAATTGGGAAAATCTACGAAGGCACGTCGAACATGCAGCTCGGCACGATTGCCAAGATCTTGCAAAGCGAATACGGGATCAAAGGGTAACCTCTCATCCGGCGGATACCCCCCGAGAGTCGACTTGTTAAAGGTTGAATGCTTCGCATTCAACCGGTCAACAAACCTGTGATGATGTGTGCGTGGCGTTTTGGATTACGTTCCAGAGGTCTCTGGAGCTTGTTCGTCCGCCGGTTTTTGTGCTTTTCGACCGAACCAATTGCACAATCCAATGATCGACGGCGCGGGAATCGATCAAACGCCCGAAAATTCCGCCCCAACGCCCTGAAGATACGTGGTGGTAACCGCTCAGCGAGCATCTGTACGCGCAAAAATGCATACTGCGCGCGTCGGTTTCATCTCGGGTGGGTAAAGGTACTTCCCATTCACGTTGCGGCGAGCAACAAGATAGCCGCGACGTACCTTGCCAGTAACCAAGCGGCCCGAAATTCGTGAATTGGTAATCGCTGCCGCCAAACCTGTTCTTTGCCAAACTCACTGGATTCGGCCAAGGCAACGTGCCACAGTCGGCCCGGTGAAACTTGACCGTCCAAGCCAAACGCCTCACGATGAGTGGACGAAAAACGCGTTGTCATTATGGCTGCAACATCTAGGCGATGTACGCCTCGACGTGCGCATTCCCGGAGCCGTTCGACGTGGAGACGTGTTGTTTACCGAGAAAAAACGGCGCACATATCGTCGACGAACGTTGGGGCAACTTGGTGAATTGGCGCGAGGTGTTGTGCTCTTCGAACCATTTCACAACCCTGTGTCTTCATGGGAAGTGTTGACGTGCGTATGCAAATCCATCGAAGAAACGGCAATGCGCATGCGGGCAGCGCGGCGGGCGAAGAAACCGCTGACAAGCGTGGTGCCCACAAAGCTTTGCATCATTACGCCAAGCATGTCTGATGAACTAAAACGCGATGGCGGGCTCGAACTCATCGACCCGGAAAAACCTGGTATTTACCGAACGATACGGCTTTTCAGTACGTCGTTCGTTATCACGAGTGAACTTGCTCAGGATGAGTCGACGTTGTGGTTGCGCCTCCTTGGGCGAGACCACGTGAAGATGCAAGCGATCGAAGAATTGTCCAACATGCAGAGCGACACGTCGCTTTCTGATGCTACCATGCGTCTGCTGGTCGGGTGGTTTCAGAGTTTGCCCCAGTCGGTCCAGCAAAACCTCGAGCGAGACATGTCGATGAACTGGCAACGCGCATACGAGAAGTGGGAACAAAAGGCTATCAAAAAAGGCAAAGCCGAAGGCAAAGCCGAGGCTGTCGTTACGGTGCTCGAATGTCGCGGTTTGTCTCCAACCGCTACCCAACGCAAGCAAATACTTCAGTGCAAAGATGCCACGCTGCTCGATGCGTGGCTGCGCAATGCAGCGGCCGTGGTGGATGTCAAGACGTTACTCGCCTCACGCCGACGAACGACGCAAACCGCCGCGTGACAGTTCGAGCATTTCGACGATCACACATGCACCGAAAATCCCGCCCCAACGCTCCCCCAACGCCCTGAACATACGTGGTGGTGAGCGGCCAGCGAGCACTTGTACGCGCAAAAATGCGGAATGGGCTCCGCCCTCCTCGTTCCTTGACGCCTCAAAATGCTCAGCAATCACCATTGAGGCTTGCGATGCTTCTTTGTTCCGAGGCTTGTTGCGTTTTTCGGCGTTTCTCCTGCTTATGCTGACGCGTTGAAGGCTGCCTGTTACCGCTCAATCTAGCTGATGGTATTCCGCTCGAGCTTGTCGAATGGCCTTCACGCCCATGCGCGGGGTACGTGGCGTGCGTGATGGCCATCGTGTTCGTGAGCGCATTAAATTATCTGCCCGAGTTGGTATGAACTTTACCGATGAGAGACTACGGGACGCGCTTGCGAGCTTCAAATGAATGCCGATGTTTTGCCGTACACAAGGAATGCTGGCGTCGGCAGCATCCGCCGCAATTTATACTCGCATCACGATTCTCGCATTCGGACCAGCATGCGTCCGTATACGTGAAGCACTCGTCTACGGGCGGGGGCGTTCGTCTTGCTTGAAGGCCTTGCGTGCTTGCGCGACGTCGAGGCAAGCACACGCGCACAAGACAAACGTATGTGTACAAACGAGTTGCGTATGCACCGAAGTGCATGGATGCGGACGCCTATGAAGCACATCGGCAAACAAAACGTAAGCAAAAAAACGAAAACTTATGTGTTCCGAAAAACGGTGCAAAAACATAAAGTTACGACACCCTTCGGAACATGACCCAACATTTGTTGACGTTTGCATGGATACCATGTTCCGGTTCGGGTGTGATTCGAATCCTTACCGGAGGCACATCGAGATGATCGCCAGCCAAAAACGTTCACACATACGCAACGGTTTGTCGCCGGCCGTGCAGCGGTTTGTCCCGTTCAGCATTGCAGTGGCTGCGGTCGTTGCTGCCGGGTGCAGCAGCGAAGAGAAAATCACCCCCAACGTCGACCCCAACGACGGCCTGGTTGCCGATCCGACGACGGTGCCTTGCCAGGCCACAGCATGGTCGGATGACGTGTGCATTGCGGGGGGCGAATTCATCATGGGGCGCAAATTGGTTCCGTACACGCCGCCGTCGTGTCCACCGGGGGGCGTTTGCGGCCCGGGGAATCCACCGCCAAAGGACTACGCTCCGCCTCATATCGTCAAACTCAGCCCGTTCTTCATGGATCGATATCCCGCGACGAACGCCGAATACAAGGCGTGTTACGACGCCGGGATGTGCCCGGGCGATTGCAAGATGCAACAAACCTGCGGCGGGGGCATGTACAAGGAATATCTCTTCACCGATCCCCTTCAAGCGGGTTACCCCGTGGCAACGATCCTCGACGAAGGAGCGGAAGCATACTGCCTCTGGAAAGGCAAGCGGCTGCCCACCGAAGCCGAGTGGGAACGGGCCGCGCGCGGACCTAAAGGATTCGATTATCCGTGGGGAAACGAGGCTCCAGATTGTACTCGCTACCTCTGCAACCTCGGCGACAAACCTGCAAGTTGGTCCAAGTATTGGCTTGCACCCGTGGGCGCAAATCCGGGCGACATTTCACCAGAAGGCGTCCACGAAATGGTCACAAGTGCAATCCAACTCGTACATGATACGTATGACTACTACTACTATCAGCACACGCCGTATGAAAATCCCCAGGGGCCGGCACCGGGCACTCGTCGGGTAGGCCGTGGGGACTTCAACCGTCGTGGAAGTGGGTCGTTCTTCTATAACGGGCTGTCTTCGCCCTTGCCAGCTTGGGTGCGCTCCGATAGCGGCGGCGGTGCCATCGTCGGCGGCGTGCGTTGCGCGCGCTCGAACGAAGGGGCAACGGCGACGGGAGAGCAGTTCTTTCGTTTACGCCAGAGTGTGCTTCGTGGTGAGCTGCAGACGAATAACGGAGGTGCAAAATGAGCCTTCGAACAAAGATGTGGTCATACGCGGGTGCATGCTTGGTGCTTGTCGCCGCCCTTCCAGTCATCAGTGGTGGCACCTGTACCCGCGTGGTTCAAGACTACGTTGACGTTGGCCCAGGCGACGTCCCGCCAGGGTAGAACTGCCGCATCCCTGTTGAGATGACCCCGGTGTTCAACTTGCTGCCCACACCTGCGCCTAACGTGTGTGTCGAGAAGCCGGACAACCTACAGCTTCCATGTCTGTGTGAGGACTATAACGGAAACTTGCCACCTGATGTCGTCGGGCCCTTGGCTGATAATCCCTTGGGTTGCCACCGCGACGCCCTCAACCGCGGCAGCAAGTACATCATGCCAGGTTGCGCGCACATTGCCGAGGTATCCGGCAGGGTGACGCGCTACTTCCCGTTCGATTCCGACTCTGATGCAGATGATGACCGCACCTTGGAACTCTGTCCCGACGTCCCAACAATGCGTGTCGATCCGTTCGCCAAAGATGCAACAAAGGAACTGCGCACAGAGGGAAGCTTCGCGCCGCCTGTGAGCGGCGCGATAAAGGTGGAGGTACAAGACTGCCGCTGGTACGCC
>JANORL010001433.1:0-3123 GCA_031415295.1 Polyangiaceae bacterium
CCCATTGGCCTACGGCCAATGGGCGACGCTCCCTGCGCCCCATACCCCCCATTTTTACTCTTCGCAAACTGAACAGCGTTCTAGCTCTTGCAAAAACATCCGCTCCGCGGTAATCGACATCCCTACACAGGAAAACGCGCACGCCCAGGATGGCGTGCTCTGCTGGAGAAGTTGCGATGACCTTGCCCGTACCCGTATACATCGTTAGCGCTGCACGCACGCCCATCGGCGCATTCCTCGGTGCGCTCTCGACGCTTTCCGCCCCGCGCCTAGGCGCGGTGGCGATTGAAGCGGCTCTTTCTCGCTCGAAGATCCCGGCCGATCGCATCGGCGAAGTCTTCATGGGCAACGTTCTCAGTGCCGGCATTGGTCAAGCGCCTGCGCGTCAAGCGGCCATCTATGCGAACATTCCGAAAAACGTCCCGGCGACAACCGTCAGCAAAGTCTGCGGTTCGGGTATGCAAGCCGTGATTCTCGGCGCCAAAAGCATAGCTCTTGGTGATGCGGAAATCGTGGTCGCTGGCGGCATGGAGTCCATGTCGAACGTGCCTTATTATTTGCCCCAAGCGCGTGGTGGATACCGTATGGGCAATGGTCAAATCGTCGACGGAATGATTCACGACGGTTTGTGGGATCCTTACAGTAATTTCCACATGGGTAATGCCGGCGAACTTTGCGCTCGTAAGTTCGAATTCTCGCGAGAAGCGCAAGACGAATTTGCAAAGGAGAGTTTCCGCAGAGCCCTTGCTGCTCAAAAGGAAAACCTTTTCGATGCGGAAATCGTCTCCGTCAATGTTCCGCAAAAGAAGGGCGATGCGGTCGTGGTCAAACTCGACGAAGGTCCGCCCGCAGCGAGGCCCGACAAGATCGGAACGCTAAAGCCCGCATTTCAAAAAGATGGAACCATCACGGCCGCGAATGCGTCGTCGATCAACGACGGAGCGTCGGCACTGATACTCGCTAGCGAAAAAGCCGTAAAAGAATTTGGTCTCGAGCCGCTCGGACGAATTGTGGGTTATGGTGGTGCGGCGCAAGAACCCGATTGGTTCACGACGGCGCCCGCGTACGCCATTAACAATACATTGGCGAGACTCGGCATGAAGAAGGACCAGATTGACATTTGGGAAATCAACGAAGCATTTGCTGTGGTCACGATGGCCTGCAACAAGCTTTGCGATCTCGACCCGGCAAAGGTCAACGTACGTGGTGGAGCGGTCGCGCTTGGGCATCCCATTGGCGCTACGGGCGCACGGCTGCTCACGACGATGGTCCATGCAATGAAGCATCGCGGTGATAAACTGGGTCTCGCGACGCTTTGTATTGGCGGCGGTGAAGCATTAGCCGTCGTTGTCGAACGCTCGTGATTCGGCCGCGCAAAGTAGCTCGCGGCGTCGAACTTTTTCCGGCTCGCACGCCCACGTTGCCTCCTGCGACGCATACGAATAGTTATGCGCTCGGGGATCGCGACGTGTTGCTTGTGGAGCCGGCAACGCCACATGAAGATGAACGCCGCGCGTGGCTTGAATGGACGCGCGGCATTTCGTCGTCGGGGCGTAACTTGGTGGGGATTTTCTTGACGCACCACCACATCGATCACGTGGGCGGCGCCGAGTTTTTCTCGACCAACTTGAATCTTCCGCTGTTTGCCCACGCGGAAACCGCCAAACGGTTGCCTGAGCTAACCATCGCCAACGTGATTGACGAAAGGCATGTATTCGATTTGGGCGGCACGATTCCCATGCGTTGGCGCGTGCTCCACACGCCTGGCCATGCGCCGGGGCATTTGTGTCTATTCGACGAAGATGCAGCAACCGTGATCGTCGGGGATATGGTGGCAAGCGAAGGGACCATTTTGATCGAGCCGCGCGATGGAGACATGCAAACGTATTTGGAGCAGCTTGATCGATTGGCGAGTTTGTCGGCGCATGTGGCGTTACCGGCGCATGGCGAACCGATTGATGATCCGACGGCACTGTTTCGGCATTACATCACGCATCGCTTGGCCCGCGAAGCCAAGGTTTTGGCGGCGGTCGAAGCCGGTTCGAAGAATGGCTCGAGCATCGAAACGCTCGTGCCTGTCGTATATGCCGATACGCCCCCGATGTTGTGGCCCATTGCGGCGCTCAGCTTGGAAGCACACTTGATCAAGCTCAACCGTGAGGGGCGCGTGGACAAACTGCCTTCGGGCAATTACTGTAGGAGAATCGCTTCATGAAAGTTCGTTATGCTTGGGCGCTGTGTTTGGTTGCGGCTTGTGGCGGCTCGGTGATACTAGATCCGCCCCAAGATCCAGGCATGATCCCAGATGCGTCGACAGACGCTCCGACCGATCCTGACGCTGGAAAACAGGTCATTGGTACAGCTTGTAAAACGAGTGACGATTGCGGTGGCGACAACGTTCAATGTCATCTGAGCACGCTTGGCGGCTATTGCACGTACATGTGCGGAGGTAGCATTGAATGTCCTAGTGGGTCCATTTGTGCACCGGCTCCACTTTCGCGCATTTCCGGATACTGCATGCAAACGTGTTCCACAGTAAAAGACTGCCGTGCAGGTTTCGCGTGCGACATCGTTTATCTTTTCCCCGGTCAACCGAACACGCCTGCCAGCGCTTCGCCCGTATGTTGGGAACCTCAAAACCCGGGACCTTGAGGGATACAGATGAATCGAAGCTTGCCTTGGGGGCTTTTCTTCGTATCGAGTTTGCCATTCGTGACCGGCTGTCATCAGATCGGGCGCAAGCTGATTTTCGACAAGACGATCGATATTGCGCCGGGTCGTTTTTCTGGACCCATCGAAATCGACGTTCCCAAACGCGCGAAACACCGCAATCGGGATTTCGAGATTGAAGTCGTCCTCCGTGCAGCGTGTAGCCCGCAATTGCGCGTATCGACACCCGACGGCGAAGTAGCCACGTTGGGCGATGACGACGAAAATTGGCAAAAATGGCTCGCGAAACGTGCATTGGCGGGAAACGCGGCGGATCGTCCGAATGAACCGCAAGGGGCGGGCCCTGCGAATGCCCCGGCGACGTCTGGGCATTGGCAAGCGGTGCGTACGGAGAGTTGGCCGGGGCAATTGATGTTTCTCCAATTGCGGCAAAAGCATTGTTCCACTGTCAAT
>JANORL010001434.1:0-2865 GCA_031415295.1 Polyangiaceae bacterium
GCGGTTTTGGACCAGGAACGGAGGCGAAGGGCAAAGGCGAGAAGAAGCCGTCAAAGTCGGACAAACCCGCAGCGGGCGAGGGCAAACCGCGGGCGAAGGAAGACAAACCCAAGGCTGAACCTCGGGTTACGGCTGTTCGCGAGCCAGCTCCCCGTATTGCTCCGATTCCGCTTCCGTTGTTGGCGCCTCTGCGTAAACCCACGATTGAGGAGCGCTCGGAAGTCATCGAAAAACGTTTGGATTCCCAAACGGAAGATTTCCGACGGGCGTATACCGATCGTTTCGATATGTCGTGGATCTTTCACGACAGCGCGCTCGAGGGCGTCGTGTACACGTTCGAGGAGCTTCGTTCGGGTCTTGGAGCGATGGCCTCCCATTACGCCGATACGGGTATGCAGCCCACGTACGACGATATTCGTCGCCATAAAGAAGCGATTGATTTCGTCCGAGATTACGCGAAAAAGAAGCTGCCCATTACGATCGACGTCATTCGGAAGATTTACCTGATCCTGCATCCAGAAGAGGGCGATATCAAGACGGTGAAGTACCGCAAGGACATCCCGCAACATCGCCTTTATTTCCACGAATATGCACCGCCGGACAAGATTCCGTATAAGGTGCGGCAGATCGTGGATTGGTTGAATGATCCGGAAACGCGCAAGACACGCAATGCATTGCGAATCGCGGCTCGTGCTCATTACGATCTTCTGCGTGTCTATCCGTTCCAGAGCGACAGTGGCAAAGTGGCACGGCTCTTCATGAACCTGCTTCTCATGCGAGCAGGATTGCCACCGTCGATCATTCATTCGACCGAGCGCCAGCGTTATTACGAGGCACTCAAGGGTCAAGCGACGACGGTTCTGCAAATGGTTCAGGAAGCCGTTGAAAACGCCCTGTCGAGCGTCGAGAAATTGCTCGACGAATACGAGACACGCAAACGAGCGTTCGTAAGCTGACGTTTGCCCCAAAGTTTGCCCCAGCTGCGGGCATGTCAAACCTTTCCCCAAAAAATTCAAGTTTCGTACGAGACAAACGGGGTTCGTCGCGGTAGTCTTTGGCCAACACCCATGGCCACGAATACTGCGACGACCGCGCAATCCAAAGCTCTTGCGATCTACGACCGTTTGGCAAAAATTCATCCCGAGGCGCATTGCGAGCTCGAGCATGTGGACCCATTTCAGTTGCTCGTGGCGGTCGTTCTGAGCGCGCAAACGACTGACGTACTGGTCAACCAAGTAACGCCAAGCCTATTTGCTCGCTGGCCCGATGCGTTATCGATGTCGAAGGCGACCATTGATGACGTGGCTGTCGTGCTTCGCCAACGTCTTGGGATGTACAACCAAAAAGCCAAAAACATTGTTGGGCTGGCTAAAAAAATCATCGAAAAGCATGGGGGTCGAGTTCCGCGAACGCTCGAAGAACTCGTGACGTTTCCCGGAGTCGGTCGAAAAACGGCCAATGTAGTGCTAGGCGTGGCTTTTGGCATTCCTTCGGGCGTGGTCGTCGATACCCACGTGCAGCGTTTGTCGCAACGGTTGGGTTTTACGAAACAAACGAAGCCGGAGGCGATCGAAAGGGATTTGTCGGATCTCTTTCCAAAGGAGCATTGGGTGATGTTGGCGCATACGTTGATTTTTCACGGTCGGCGCGTGTGTTTTGCTCAGCGTCCGGCTTGCGCTGCATGTGGCGTCAATGATTTGTGTCCCAATGCGTTCAAAGCCGATAAGGTAGGCCGCAAGCCTCCTCGCAAGCGGAAGCTGGCGGTCGTGGAAGCAGCGGCGACGAAACGATCGACGCGCGACGGCGAAGCGAAGTCCGGGGCGAAGAAACTTCCAGCAAAGAAGGCTGCCGTGACCACCAAGAGGGCAGCCAAAACAGCGGCGAAGAAGAAGAAAGTCGAACCAACGCGGGGAGTGTCGACGTCGTAGAGGGCTTGACGAGCGTGCCCAGTGGTGTGCGTGACGCGTCGAGCAATGACTTGACGCCGGGCGATTCACCGTCGAAACTGGAGGGATGACGAACACGACCGACGCGGCAGTGGAGCATTTCAACGTATTGGTCGTAGGTGCGGGCTTGTCGGGTATTGCAGCAGGCTACTACTTGCAAGCGCAATTGCCGGGCAAGAGTTACGCGATCCTGGAGGGGCGGGGCGCGATTGGCGGCACGTGGGATTTGTTTCGTTATCCTGGAATCCGCTCTGATTCGGACATGTTTACGCTTGGATATTCTTTTCGACCTTGGAGGGAAAAAAAGTCGATTGCCGATGGAGCATCGATTCTGAACTACGTGCGCGAGACGGCGGGGGAATACGGAATCGACGAGCATATACGATTTCATCAGCGGGTGCAATCGGCGTCGTGGTCATCGAAAACGGCTCAATGGACCGTGGACGTCATAGTTGGGCCGAATGATGAAAAGATTCGTTATTCGTGCAATTTTCTCTATACATGCGCCGGTTATTATCGATACGACGAAGGGTATACGCCGACGTTTGCTGGGCGGGATGATTTCGAGGGACAAATCATTCATCCGCAACATTGGCCAGAAAACCTTGATTACCGTGGGAAACGCGTAATCGTAATCGGTAGCGGTGCGACGGCGATGACGCTCGTTCCCGCAATGGCGCCGGATGCTGCGCACGTGACGATGCTCCAGCGTTCGCCAACGTATGTTTTGTCGCTGCCTTCCGAGGATCGGGTCGCCAACAAGTTACGCGAATTTTTGCCAGAAAAAGCAGCCAGCGCCATTGCGAAGTGGAAACAAGTAACCTTCGCCACGGCATTTTATCAATTGTGCCGCCGAGCCCCCAATGCCGCAAAAAAACTCCTGCGTAAAGGCATCGAACTCGGTTTGCCAGCCGATTTC
>JANORL010001435.1:0-10395 GCA_031415295.1 Polyangiaceae bacterium
ACTTGCTCTTCATCCGTCAATGTTGGGGATTCACCCGTCGTACCGCAAGGAACGAGCCCCGATACGCCGCCTTCGATTTGCGCTTCGACAAGCGCTTCGAGGGCTGCGAAATCCACGACCTCGCCGCCCGCGACAAACGGCGTCACAAGGGCGGTAAATGTTCCGGTAAACGCGATGGTCTTCATTGCTCGCGACCATGAAGGTCTTCCAGGCCTTCGTCAAGTTCTCGACGTGCTCGCTCGCCAGCGGATTGTTTCTCCCATGTTGATCGCAGGGCCTTGCGAATCGCCCCCAGCGGACACACCTTCCGCGCGTCATGCAGACTCTCGCGCATAAAGAAGTCCTGGGGTATGTCGAGCTCCAAGTTGGCTCGCTCAAAGTGGAAGTTCCCATCCGAGCGGCCAGTCAGGGTGGCCCGACTGAACCGCTCGCCAGATTCGAAACGGAAGGAAATACATTCGCCATTCTCGTACGCGGCGACGTCTCGTCCAAACCCGTTGAAAAAGCCATGCAAGATGCTGCGGCCCAAGCCGTACGCCACCTGTCGCGCAAACTCCTCAACTAGTCATCTAGTCATCCGCTCGTCGCTCGATGAACATGCTACGCTCGCTCGGCCGGCCCCAGTCCACCTGGGTTTGTCGGGGATGCACGCGGAATGAGTGCGGAGTGAGCGCGGAGTGAGTGCGGAGTGAGCATGGAGTCCAGGCGGAACAAGGCAAACGGAACTCGAGTGGTGGCAATAGCGACGGTGGTCTGCATGGCAGCGTTTGTCATGGTGGAACAACCAGCGCGTGCCGAAGGACCCGTGACAGCAACGGGAAAAGGCATCGCGGGCCTCGCGATCATTGGTGGTTCCGTCACTGCGACCACCATGGGTCTCGTCGGTGTCCAGCAACGTTGGGCCTACCTCGTCTTCCCGCCACTCGTGGCCGTAGGTGCGGGCATAGGCGGGTACTTCGTCGAGGGTGTTGCGCCCGTGGAAGTATCCAGTTTCATGCTCGGTGCGGGCATGGCGCTCATCATTCCGACGATCATCGTGTCGCTCAACGCGACTGTGTACAAAGTCCCTGACGACTATCAGAATGACCCGTCGAAAAAGACCCCGGCAACAGAACCGCCACGTGCAGCAGCGCGTTTCGTACCGCAATCGCTCATTGGCATGGACCGAGGGTCACTCGCGTTGACACTTCCACCCGTGCAAGTGCGTAACGCTTTTACGACGGACGAGATCGCGAAATTCGGTGTCTCACAAGTGCGCGAAGTGCACGTGCCGCTCTTTCACACGACCTTCTGATCATTCTGTTCATTCGTCTACCAACTATTTGCACGACGTGTCAGAGCCAGGGACACTGCTTGGTCGCTCCTTCGGCGATGACTTGTTGGGTCGTGAAATGAGCACTGTCTACGCTGTTGAAGCTTATTCGTACGCCTCGCGATTCAACCTGCGACAAGCTGCGACGTGGCTCCCTCAGAACCGCACCATCCGCTGGTCGAAGACGCATTTCGCCGTCGAGTTCAACCACGACCAACTCCTGTACGTTTTCGACTTCGGTGCGCTCGTGTTCATCAACGTGCCGGCTATCGAGCGCGAGCCGCTTGTTGGTACGTTTGATGCAAATCTCAAGCACGAACCACACCCTCCGCTTCGCGAAAGTTTCCTCGTGGAGGTTCGTCCTGGCGCACCAGTCGAGGTTGGTTTTGATCGCGTCGTCGTTCCGGAGATTGCTTCGAGTGCCTTGGATGTGATCGCTATGGTGCTCGCGCAATCGGTGGCGATCGACTACTACGACGAAGATGTGCAAGCGATTTTGGATCGTATTGGTGACGTAGCGCGTGATGTTGCGCGTAAGGGGCGTCCGCTTGGAAGAACCAGCGACTTCGTCAAGTTTGTCGGTGCGGCCATTGCCTCGCAAGTGGAGATGATTTCCGCGATATCGTTGCTCGACAAACCCGATCTGACATGGGAAAATGAAGAAGTAGACAAACTTCACGACAAACTTCGTTCGAACCTCGAAATTTCCGAGCGTTACAAAGCGCTGGAAACGAAGCTTTCGACCATTCGTGATTCTTTACAAACGCTCATCGAATTCAGCCAAACCCGGCGAATGCTATTTTTAGAATCATCCGTCGTTTTCCTTATCGTGCTCGAGATCATCATGAGCCTCATGAAGCTCTGAGTTTTATTCGATAAAAAGTTTGGAGATTCGTACCACGGACGAAATCAAGCATGCGGCCAAGGCAAACCCGGCTGCCAGGCCAAAAGCCGTGCGCGATGCTCGCAAGAAACGCGGATTTTCGCGCACGAGTAACAATGTCGCGAGGCCTATCGCGGCAAACAGAAGCACGCCGAACGAAAGGTGCAGTTTACGTTCGAATAACCACCCGAGCGTGTTGGATGTGATGAACAATCGTTGTCGCATGTGCAGGCGGTAATGCATTTCTAGCGCAAGGCCCGAGGCAAACGACGCGATGGCGCCAAGGGTCGCTGCTATGGAAACTTGACGAAACCACGGTTTGTCGAGCGATCGTTCCCGGAATATCAGAATGGCCACGACAAGCAGAAGCAACGCGTCGAGCCAAGCGACGATTCCGTGGACGAATATCAAACGACGAACGACATCGGGAGTCATGTTGGTTGCGAATGGCTATTTTCCGGCGAGGGTTCTTCCGAGGAAATTTTGCACGTTGGCCCAAGCTTCGGTTGCGCTTTTTTGGTCGTATCGAGGATTTGATGGATTGGCGAACGCGTGATTGGCGTCGAATCGGAAAATGGTGCCTTTGACAGAGGCTTTTCCGAGCGCTGCTTCGAAAGCGTTTACATCGTCGGGCGTGATGGCTTTGTCTTGATTGCCGAACAAGCCGAGCAATTCGGCTTTGATGGGTTTGAGTTCATCAGGATTGGAGACCAAGTGACCATAATAAATGACGGCGGCATCGAGGTCGGGTTCGTTGATGGCGAGGCGCAAGGACCAAGCGCCACCGAAGCACCAACCTATCGATGCGGTTTTGGTGGCCATGATACGGGGGTCTTTTTCGAGGAAATCGTGGGCGGCAAGAAGTGTGGCCAAAGCTTTCTTTTCGTCGACGGCTTTCATGGCGGCCATTGCTTCGTCGGGGGTTTTGGCGACGACTCCGCCATAAAGATCCACGGCGATCGCGGCATATCCGTCTTTCGCAAGTCTATCGCTCCAATGGCGAATGTTATCGTTCAAGCCCCACCATTCGTGAATGACGACGATTCCCATTTGTGCGGTTTTTTTGCTCGTGGGTAAACTCAAGTAAGCTTTTGTGCCGTCCATGGTGATGTCTTGGCCATCGAGCGTGGGCGGTGCGTCGGTCTTGAGTTCGTGTAGGGCTTTGAATGCATCTTCAGAAAGTCCGCCGGTCATTCCTTTGGCAATAGTCGGTGGCTTGGCAGGCTCGGACTTGCTCGGGGCGGGTGATGCGCCGCAAGCGCCGATAGCAAGCAAACTGATGCCGAGCATCAGGGAATGGGCCAACCGCGAGAGCTTCATGGGGCGGCACTGTACACGGCTGAAGGCCTACGCGGTACTGAAAAAGAGGGTGCACCGAGGGCGAACGTTCATGCGTGGTATTGTGGTTTTTCAGGGTGAACAGGCGGGACGGGTGTGGATAACGGAGCTGTGACGGGAGCAGGAGACGAACGGCGTTGGCCTGAAAAATCCCGCGCATGTTGTTGCTTTCGCCGTGCAAGAGTGGTACGTGAACGATTGGAATGGCAGGTAGGTGCACGTGCAGGTAACGCGATTACGCATCGAAAATTTCAGGGGTATTCGTGAACTCGACGTGAATTTCCTCGACGAATGGACGAACCTACCGCGATCGCTTACGTTGTTTCTTGGCGCTAACGGTACAGGAAAAACGACCGTGTTGCAGGCCATTGCCCTCACGTTGTCCTTGGCAACTCGTAAAACCTCAGACCCGGCATCGTTTCTTTGGCCTGGATTCTTGATCGAGCGAATCTCTTCGCTTGGACGCACGCGTGTGGAACTCGACCTTCGATTCGATACCCGAGAACTTGAAGAAACCAGCAAGTTATATGATTTCTGGGTGCCACGGGTACGAAGTGAATTAGTCGTTGGCGTTGCACGACCTGGGCAACTCGAGAATATTAGGATCATTTACGATGACGGTATTTTGTCGAGCGTAGAAGGACCTGAAGCGCTGAGTCAATGTCTTGGACGGTACTTCATCCGTTACTTGAGCAGGTCGCATGGGACTTTACGCAGCAATTTCCCATTTGTAGGTGACGTATTTTGGTTCGACCAGCATCGAAGCTTGAAAAGTGTTGGTGACGAGAGCGCCCGAGGAATTGATATTTTGCGGAAATATCTTGTCGGGTGGTGGGCATTCCATACTTCCCCTGGCAAGACGGACGCGCGGGATTTTTTGCCCAAGCTCGAAACGCTGTTTGCACGATTGTTTCCAGGAACCAGGTTCGTCGGAGTGGACCCACGTCCGTCGACAGGCGGGCCAGACGCGGAAGACCCATATGTACTCATGGAGCGCGAGGGAAAGGTATACGATATCGCGGAGATGTCCTCTGGTGAGCAGGCCGTTTTCCCGCTGCTGTATGAGTTCGTCCGTTTGAACATCGCTCGCTCGGTCGTTCTCATTGATGAATTGGAGCTGCACCTGCATCCACCGCAACAGCAATCCCTTAACGCCGCATTACGAACGATTGGACCTGACTGCCAATTCATCGTGACCACCCATTCTCCATACCTCGAATCGGTCACGCCGCAAGAAGAAGAAGTCCGACTTCCAGGGGGCCAGCAATGCCTGTAGGGCTTCTTTTTGTCGAGGGACATCTGGACCTTGAAGTGCTCAATCCGATCGTTTCGACGTTGGCACTACGTCCCACCCTCGAACGAGGGGACAGCAAAGGTTCTTTGGCGCCGAAAACCCGCGACAAACGGAAAACGGTGCCGAATGCATGTTATTTGCGAGATCGCGACTTCGATTACGATCCGCCTGCGGATTGCAGCACGCCGTGCGTGGATCAACCTGACAACAGAAAAGAAAATACGGGACCCCAGGCGCTCGGATTTCGGTGGTGTAGGCATTCGATCGAAAACTATCTTCTGGAGCCGTCTATTGTTGAGCTTGCAACCGGATGGACCGCCGCAGACTTCACGACGGCGTTGGTCTCGGCCGCACGTCACATCGAACATTACACGGCGGCACGCTGGACCGTAGGCATCGTGCGCCGAAGCTTGCCACCGCTACGCGAATTGGCGACTCGACCCGCCTACAGCAACGAAATCAAGATTCCGGACGATTGCACTTCGCAATGGTGCTCGAGTTGGGCCACGACGCACCTCGAAGATTTTCGCAATTCCATTGATTCGGTCCTTGCACCTCCGTTCGTTAAGACGTTATTTGATGGCAATGCCAAGTGCATTCGTGCAATGAATAGCGTGGACCAAATCTTATTATGGCACTCGGGGAAAGACCTTCTGGCCGCTCTTGCACCATCAATGAACAAACGCCGCCCAAGCAATGCGGTCGATTTTTGTCGTATGATTGCGAGGTGGATTCGTAACAATCCCACGCGTGCACTTCCGCTGTTGCCCGAATGGGAAGCTCTGTTGCGACTCCTCGTTGCTAGTTGAAACTCCGCAGTGACGTTTCACTGTTGCCGTCGCTGCGTCCCTACGTACTCAAACGAATTCGCAACTCCGCCTCCGGTCGTTGCTCCTCAAACCAACTGCGCGTTGTTGCTCACGCTCGCTCCGTCAAGCAAGACACCTCGCGTGTTCGATGCCGCTCAGTGCGCCATGGAGCAAACAGAAGCGAACGCAAAAGATCCGACACTGCTCAATCGTTCCCTCTATGCGGCGACGTCGCGACCCGCTAATGTCGATCATAAATCTTGATCGCGCCGAGCTGTTCAGGCACGATCGGGACCAGTTTCCGACATGCAACCAAAGCCCAACGAAAAGCAGTCGTCAGGGGATAACGCGGCCCAAGAGCGGGCCAAAGCCATGATCGGACAAGTGATTTCCGATCGGTACCGTGTTCGCGAACTCATCGCGATGGGCGGTATGGGTGCGGTTTATCGCGGCGATCACCTGCTGCTGAAAAAGCGCATCGCGATCAAACTTCTGCATCCGGAAACGGAAAATCTGCCGGAACTCGTCAAACGCTTCGAACGTGAAGCAATTGCCGGCGCGCACATTCAACATCCGAACGTTGCTACAGCAACGGACTTCGGCAAACTCCCAGACGGCAGCTACTTCCTCATCCTCGAGTACGTCAAGGGTGTCACGCTGCACGAAGTCATCGAGAAGGGTGCACTCACGCCGCGACGTGCAGCTCATTTCGCCACGCAAATCGCGTCGGCGCTGCATGCCATCCACACGAAGGGCATCTTTCATCGCGACATCAAACCGCGAAACATCATGGTCACCGAAGGGACTCCCGAGACCCTCAAGATCATCGACCTCGGTTTGGCCAAGTTAAACGTGGGTGATTTTTCCGAAGAACAAGCGAAAGATTCGATGTCGGACGAAGACGACGCGACAGCGTTGACCGTCGCCGGGACAATCTTCGGAACGCTGGCGTATCTCGCTCCGGAAGCCGCGGAAGGAATGGATGCCGTCGACGGACGTAGCGACTTGTACGCGCTTGGGCTCATCCTCTACGAAATGCTCAGTGGCAAACGCCCATTTGTCGCGATCAACCCTGTTGAACTCTTTATGCAGCACCGGATTGCTCCGGTTCCTCCGATGGCGACTCGATCCCCCGGCCTCGTCGTGCCTCCGGTGCTCGAAGCGATTCCGCGCAAGTTGCTCGAGAAGAAGCCCGAGAACCGATATCAGACGGGTCAAGACGTCTGCGAAGCGATCGAAGAAGCATTAAAGACGCTTGGTGCGGACGAAGGCGACGAAGTCATCAATGGCGAAGGCCCGACGTCGATGCGGCAGGACTTGCCCACCGTCGTGCAGAAATCGGAGACGGCAAAGGACGTTGCAGTCCCTTCGCAAAAAACGCCGCTTCCGACGGCGAAATCATCGCAACCGGGCCAGAAACCGCCTGTTGCGGCACAAAAAACGCCGCTTCCCACGCAAAAAGCCGCAACCGAAGCTCCGTCGACGATTACGACACCTGCGGCCGTACGCGAGCAGCCAAGTTCCGACGTTTCCGAGACGCCGAAAAGGATGCGCAGCGCGACCGAAATGAACCTCATCACGATTGTCGTGGGGATTCTTCTCGGTTGTGCCGTGACGTTCGGCATCAGGTATTACCAGAAAAACCTTGCGGCACCCGACGGCGGCAAACCGACGCCTACGCAACAAGCCACGCCGACGAATAACAAAGCGGCACCTGTAGCCACGCCGAAAACGACGACGACGCAAGCCGCGCTCAATGCATCTGCGGTGCCAAGTGCCGCTGCGACGCCCGCTCCTGCTTCCTCCGCTGTAACGCCACCTCCCGTGACGACTTTATCGGAATCCGACATCGCCCTGCTGAAATCAAAATATCAGCAGGCGTGGCGCGGTAAAGATTGGCGCGGTGCCTCAAAAGAAGCCATCGCTCTCATTAAAGGTGCACCGTCGGCATTTAATGACTTCGATCTTGCACAACGTACGGAACGATTGGCGATCGTCCTGTCGAAAGAAAACGCCGCAGACGAACTGCTCCAAACGCTCGGCAATGACCTCGGCAGCAAAGGACTCGATATCCTGTATGCGCTCGTCGAAGGTCAAGGTCGCGCCCCAATTGCCATGGGAGCCATGAAGCTTTTGGAGGACCCAGTTCGTGTCGCCAGAGGCACTCCAGCCATGCAAATTGCCCTCGCGTTGCGCGTGAGTCCTTGTTCCGCCAAACTAAAATTGCTCGAACGAGCCTCCAAAGACGGCGACATGCGGACGCGTATCGTGCTCGAAACACTGGGGCGCGATTGTTTTCCGCAAAGTGCGGATCTCGAAAAGGCCATATTCGACCTTCGTGTACGTTTCCCTCGAAAATTCAATTACGATTGATGTATAGGCGGCGTCGCCCGAGAGGGTGTTCGTCAGGCTGCTACGCGACGTCTGATGAACACCCTCTTAAATTCGGCGTCGCGGAATCATGGGTAATTCGGCAGGCGGAAGATCGGAAAGCATGGCGAGAATGCCAGCTGCTCCGGCGCGGGATTTTTCGAGCGCTGGGGCGACAGCCGCTTTTTCTTCGCGCTCTTAATAAATTTCTTTGGGCTGTACCACAAAAAAACGACTCGGCGTTCGCGGCATGGGTTTGCCGCGTTGCACGCGCGTTTTGCATCGCAACATGACGAGTTTTTCTTTGGCTCGCGTGACGGCCACGTAAAACAGCCGCCGCTCTTCTTCCAAACTCACGGCGGCATCACCATCGCCAAAAACGAAATCCGTTGCGCGTTCGTTTGTCGTTCGCGAATGCGGACAAAAGCCTTCTTCGACACCAATGACGAATACGTAGGGAAATTCGAGGCCCTTGGCGCCGTGCATGGTCGTCAGCGTGACTTTGTCGGTGGCGTCGCCTTCGTCTTCGTCTGTGCGTAATGCCAAAAGCCGCAAGAATTCAGCGAATTTTTCGCGATCGCCTTTTCCTTGTTCGTCCCGACGCGCGAATACTTTGAGCAGACCTTCGATGTTTCCCCAGCGCCGTGTGGCCACTTGGGGATTGGCCGAGCCAACCATGATGTCTTCTTTGAGATTCACGGCATCGCATATTTTTTGAGCGACTGTGGCGCTTGGGTCACGCTGCTCGAATGCGAGTCGTCCGCCTTCGATGATTCGGACGAGTTTTCGGCATCCATCCAGGGCTGCTGGTGGCAATTCCCGCACGGCGTGTGCGCGTTGCACGACCGCCCACAAGGACAAATCGTGCGCTGTTGCGTGATTGACTATTTTCGCGAATGCGGCTTCGCCGATGCCCCGCGCCGGATAGTTGATGATTCGTCGCAACGCCATTTCATCATCGGGGACGAGGACACACTTGAGATACGCAATGAGGTCTTTGACTTCTTTACGTTCAAAAAATTGTTGTCCCCCGAGCATACGCATCGGAATCGCTCGGTCCTTGAGCGCGGCTTCAATGGGTTGTGCTTGGAGATTCGAACGATACAGAACGGCAATGTCTTTGGGACGAACGCCGTGTTTTTCAATGAGTTCTTGCGATTGTGCGGCAACGTAACTTGCTTCGACGTCCGGATCCGCAGCGGCGACGACGAGAACGCCGGGACCTGCACCGCGGGTTGCCAGCAACGTTTTCTTATGCCGTTTACCAGCGGACTTGGTCAAAACTGCATTGGCAACATCGAGAATGGGGGCGCGCGAACGATAATTGTGTTCGAGTTTGGAGACTTTGGCACCGGGAAAATGTTCCTCGAATTGGAGGATGTTTTTTACGTCGGCACCGCGCCAAGAATAAATGGATTGGTCGTCGTCACCGACGACCACGACATTGCGGTGTTTTCCGCCGAGCAACATGACGAGTTCGAGTTGCGCATGGTTCGTATCTTGGTACTCGTCGATCATGAGATACCGATAACGCATGCGATATTTTTCGAGAACGTCAGGGCGCTTTTTCCAAAGTTTTACTAATTCGCAAATGAGGTCGTCGAAATCGAAGGCTTGAAATGCCCGCAATGCCGCCAAATATTTGGGATACACGATCATGCTGATTTCGTCATAATCGTCGACGCCGCGGCTTTTGCGCTGCTTCTCGAGCCATTCCTCGGGTTCCAAGAAGTCGTTTTTCGCCGCCGAAATACGCGCCAAAATGGCGCCAATATCAAAGTTTTTCCCGGCACGTATCTCGCGCAAGATTTCCCGAATCGCACTCGTCGCGTCGGCTTGATCAAAAATCGCAAACGACGTACCGCGTAGCCCAAGCGCTCGTACTTCAGCACCCAGCGTTTCGAGTCCAAAACGATGAAACGTACAGACGCGCAGATCCTTGCCCGCCTTCGCCCCAACAAGGCGCACGACACGTTCGTGCATCTCACCCGCAGCCTTGTTCGTGAACGTCATCGACAGGATGTTTTGCGGAGAAACGCCCCGCTCGAGCAGCCGAGCAATACGTTCCGTCACGACGCGCGTCTTGCCTGAACCGGCCCCCGCGAGCACGAGCATCGGACCTACGTCGTGCTCGACAACCAGCTTTTGCGAAGGATTGAGTGCTATCGCCACAGCGCGACGGGGTAGCGCGGGAAGGTCGTCGGGGGTAGCCCTTTTTCGAATCAGACACGGCTATTGCGCGATCCGAACAGGGCAGGTTCGTCAGGTGTTCATGTCACCACGATTGGCGAAATCCGTTGCTGCTGCTCGTGTTCGTTAAGACAAACGCCCCGTCGTCATATGGGCCAGGACAAACACAGCTCCAAGAACCGCTGCACACACCGTTTCG
>JANORL010001436.1:0-2155 GCA_031415295.1 Polyangiaceae bacterium
CAGCCTCGTGCAGCGCCTGTCCGAGAAGCACGCACATGAGTGCCAGGCCATGATCATTCCTCAGTCGATCTCGCACCTGCCACGGATACACTTCGTATTGTGCGAAGTGACTGACGATTTCTGCGGCCTGCTCGTCTGTCAGATTCGGCAGTTGCTTTCGGAATTGATCGAAGGAAAACGGTAGATTTGCCGACGTCACTATGAAGGTTGAATCGGGCCATGTGGCGCTAAGCTCATAAGCTTCCTGCAAAAATCGATGTGCATGACTGACGCCAGCCTCGTCCACGGCGTCGAGCACAACGAAAAGTGATGGTGAACCAGATTCGCGATGTAACTCGCCCAAACGGGATTGCACCGCGTCTTGCAATGTCCCGCCGATGATGCCAGGAGCGCGAAGGAAGATCGGAACTCGACTGTCGCGTTCGGAGGCATAGTCAGCTGCTTGCTTTTGAAAAAGGCGTTCGACTGCCAGCGATTTTCCCGCTCCATAGCCAGCAGTAACCCAATGGAAACCAGATGTGAGCCCAGCGAAGAATGCCGTGCGGGCACCAATGTGCGGCTGCCGGGCAAGGGCAGTTGCTTCAGGCTTTGACACACCGAGCGCCAACCACAGCATTTCGCAGCGTGCAATTGAGAGCCTCTCTTCCCGCAGCAAGGCAGCTACTTCCGCTTTACCAAGGAAGTAAGGAACTCCTCGCACTTCTGCGGCGAGCCACGTTCGCAGTTCCTTACTCGTGACGACACTAGGATCAGCGCCACAGCGACCTTTACCCATCGCCATAGCACGCGTTTCCTCTGTGAGGTGATGCAGAATGCGCTCCAAATCCACCACAGAGAGCAAGCGCTGCTCTTGTGTCTGCACTGCTTCGGCAAGTCTACGAAAGTTTTCGTCAAACACGGCTGAGTCCGTGCCACGGACATCCCAAGTAGCTTCGGCAGTCCAATGCTTGATGTCGGCAGACGTGAGGGATGTATTACCATTTAGCTGAGTTTCAAGCTTCTTGGCCAGCATAACGGTATCTGTTGCGCTCCGGTCTGCGGTCGGCTCCGTAAGCAAGCGCAATTCATTCACATCGGCACGCGTGACTACTCGAAAGCGGGAGACGTGTTTTCCGTAATCGCGGAGCGAATTCTTTTCGAAAATCGAAGTATCCTTCCGGTATCGGATTGGTCCCTTTTTCCCATCTTTTGGAGGCGGTTCCTTTTCCTGCTCGCAAAACTGAGAAACCGACCATTGCTGCTTTTGCCTGTCACTCTTGACCTGAACGAATTCCTCAACAGTGACGTTCTTGGAATCCTGCCATGTCAGAACCACATCGTCTTGTGTCTCGCATGCTACTCTTTGCAACGAGGTGTCGCGGAGCATTTGCAAGCAAAACGAAGCCGCGATTAGATCTTGGTATTCGTAGCCGCGACGTGAACGACGAGCTGCCTCCTCGGCTGGAGTGATCAAGTTTGCACTCATCGATTTGTAGGCATCACATCGGGATACGGCCCGAGGAAGCGTTCGCCGTTGAAGTGGATCATGTGGTCGGGGTCTTCGGCGATCCAGACTTCGGATTCCCAGGCGATGTGCGAGACGAAGGTCTGCATGGTGCGACGGGTCTCGAATGCGGTGACGAACACGAGTCCGGCTTTGCAACCGGCGAAGAGGTCTTTGAGTTCCTTGCGGCGCTTCCCGTCCACAGGACCGGCGCTGGTGACGGCTTCGATCAGCAAAAGCCAGTTTCGCTTGGTGTCGTGGACGATGATATCGGGAATCTTGGCAGCGGAATCCAAGGTGACGCCGAGGGCGGCCAAGCCTGCGGTTTCCAGATGGACGAATTTGTTTTCGGTATCGCCGATGTAGAGGACCACGCCGCCGGGGGCGAAGGCGGGGCAGAAGTGCTCGATGATGGCCTTGATGAGCGGATTCTGGCCGCCGGGTGAGAGCGCGACTTGGGAGCCGTCGGGCAAGGTGACGGGCACGCGGGCGAGGGCGCGCTTCCGGGCAATCTCGTGTTTGAGGCTTTCGCGGCTCGTGAGGTAACGCCCCAAGGCGGGCGTCCATTCAAGGGTTCCGAACTTCCGGAAGAGAGCGAGGGCGGTCGGTTCAATCTGATACACCGTCCTTTTGTCGTTCGTCGAGCGATTGGGATCGTCGGGATTTCGGACG
>JANORL010001437.1:0-6074 GCA_031415295.1 Polyangiaceae bacterium
GTGATTCCCGCTTCCATGGCCGGGGTGACACGCAACGTCTCGTGAACTCGGCAGAAATTGTACCAAGCGACGTGCAGCGATACAGCGGCGCGGTGATGATCGAGCTTTTTCGAGAACGCGTTACCACGACGAAGAAAGCGACGAATGCACATTCGATTCGTGAGGTTCACACGCTCCACATGCGACGTTGACGCGCGTGAAAGATCGGGGGCGCCATGCGCGACCTTCTTCGTGATGAAGTCGACGTCGGCAGGAGCGTATTTGTCGAATTCGCCATCACGACGGCCACGACCGCCACCACCCTTGTAATTCTTGTTTATGACCGCGTGATCGACCGATCCACCGAAGCTCTGCCCGATCGCGGTTTGATAGCTCTGCCAACCGTCGGTCGAAATCATCGGGATCGTGATGAGCCGAGCACGAAGATCGGCGATGAAGGCCTTCGTATCGACTTCGTCGCGCTTTCCTACGCGGTAACCGATGATGAGCTTCTTCGTTCGGGCAATCGCGATGTACGTGTAGGAGTCGCCAAACTCGGAAGGGTCTTTGTCCGTGAGGCGCGCTTGCTTCTTTTGAATGAAAGACCACTGCTCATCGCATTCGATCTCGTGAATGTCGAGATCCCGAACAAGCTCGTTATGAAGGCGATCGCAACCTTCCCCCATGAGCAGAATCGTCGAAAGCACGGTCGGCGGAGAGACCTCGGTAAGGCGCGACGTACCGCGAACGCTCGCACCCTCTACAAGGTGACGAACGACGTCCACGCGCTTTCCAAGCGGCAAAACGTTGGCCACGACGATGCCCCGACGGTTCCGCTCTCCTCACCGCGACCATCGCGGGACGTTCCGAGCAACCGAACCGATGAAGGGACTTTACCACAAATCGGAATCATTTGCAGCGCATTTACCGATCGTTAGGACAAGGAATGTCCGATCGGTCGATGGTCGGACACCGTTCGTCAAGGCAAACACACGGGCAAACGATGGTTTGTCATGGCGAAACCTAGGGCGAGATTTGAATGTTGAGAAGATCGAGCGGAAAATCGTTCAGTCGGTCGAATTTTGTCCGCAAAATGAGTTTAGAAAACGCATTCTGCGGATATGGGACTCAACGCCATGAACGATATGCTCTTGCAGGACGGGGACGTGATTCTACCGCCGCAAGATGGAACTCCAGGTTCATCGTGGTTCGTGTGGAGCGAATCCAGGAAGGCATACGGGATGCGATGGGTTCCGGAAGTAGAACCGAGTAACAAGTCGACTCACGGAATCGTAACGTCTTCGATCGAAACTTCCGGGTAATACTCGTTTGCAAACACCAGAACGACTTGCAAAGCCTCTTTCTCGGCACGTTCGGGAGCGTCGGGATGCTCCAATCGCTTCCGAACCTCTACCCCTGCGTAATACGCGTAGATCGTTGCCAACGCGTTCCTTTCTTCTGCCGTGTACGATTTGCGATCATGATCGCCTTTTATGCGTAGGTCGTGCATGCGCCGCACCCTAATCCGCACGCATCGACGCGTACAAATTTTTGGCGCTACTTCGATCGGCGCTAGGGGATCGGCAGGGAGTCGGGAAGGGTCCTAGAGTTTGGAAAGATGAACCGAGTGTTCAACTTTGAACAGCACCTCTCCACGTGCGAACGGTCGGCGTTGCGGTATCTTCCGTGTCATTGCCACGTGCGAGCAAGCAGCCTTCGGGGTGTTCGGCATAATCGCCACGTGGGAATGGTCGACCTGACGGTACTCTGCGTGCGTTGATGTGGACTTCAGCGGCACCCTTCTTCGGATCCACTTGCGGCGTTTTACGGATCCACGGGGCTGGTCGGAAGTGTGAGTCGTGCCATCGAGAACAGATTCCTATCGTTCGGAATCCGATTCCATAAGCTCAGCCATCCAGCGTTCCAGCCGCGGTTGCATGGCGTTCGGAATCGTCCGGGCCGTTTCGAACGCTCGTACGAAATGCCGTCGCGCGTCGTCCAGGCGACCGCTTCGTAATGCCGCCACAGCCCGCGCCTCGATAACTTCGATACGCTCTTGGCCAATGGAGAATTGTACCGACCGTGCTTCGAGTTCCTCCCACGCCGCCTCGTCCTCGTTTGCGTCCTCGTTCGCGCCGATGCTCGCAAGTTCGACCATCGTGCAAAGCACATCGACGGCAGGCGACGACGGAGCCTTGCGTTTTCGCGCCCGAGCGTCGACGACCATTTCATGGGCCGCGATCAGGTTACCGCAGTGTAATGCCAGCCGCGCAGGCAAAAGTTCAATTTCCATACGTGGTAAATTCGCAGTACGCCACGATTCGAGCTGCAACGCCCGCGCCACATGCGGCATCGCAGCGTCGACCTCACCCCACCAATAAAGACACTCGCCGAGATTATAATGCCCCGCAATTTGAATGGCATCCTGTCCTAATTGTCGACCAAGAAAAATGACGCGCTCAAAATCGTTGACCATGTTTTGCTTGTCGCCCAAACATGAAGCCAGCAAAGCGCGATTGTTCACGGCACTCGCCAAGTGCAAGAGATCGCCGTGGGTTTCGCAAAATGCAACGGCCCGATCGAGCGCACAGGTAGCGTCTTTTAATCGTGCAAGCCCTTGCAGAATGAAACTCGACATCAGAAGCGCTATTACCCGCGTCTCATATGCTTCCTCCCCGAGATGGTCCGCTATGGCCAGTGCGCGCTCGAGTTCGATGTACGCCTGCTCTTCACGACTCGCGCGATGAAGCGAACGGCCACGACCCAAGAGCAGCCGAGCTTCAACAAGGGGGGGTATACTGAGTTTCGATACTTTGTCGAACGCTTGATCCACGCATTGTGCCGATGAGGGATGTTCACCCATCCAATCGAGAACCGTCGCTTCGTCGAGCAAAATTTCCGCCTCGGCAAGGGTATCTCCCGCAGCTTCGGCGGACGTTCGCGCAGCCGCCAAATCCATACGCGCGTCGGCGTAACGACCCAAGCGATAACGCATGAGTCCCCTTCCCCGCAACATATGTCGCCCACGTGCAACGTCGACATCAGGATTGGCCGCATGAACGAGCGCTTCGGAATAATATCGCTCGGCATCCAGGTAATCATGGCGGCCACGTGCGGATTCTGCCAATGCCAACGACGCCGCTTCCGCAAGACTCTTGTTGCCCGCGCGAGCCGCATGATGCGCCAGTTTCGCGAGCGTCGTCGAATCACGAGGTAAATCGATGCTTTGCCAATGATCTACTGCCGCGCGATGAAGGCTCGGTCGTAACTCGTCGTCCACCGTACGAGCAATGGCTTCACGCAAAAGTAAATGACGAAATCGATACCGATCGCTGCCAACTCGTACGAGTAGTCCAAGGGCGACGAGCCGCTCCGAACCGATTCGCGCATCGAGCGGAAACTCATCACCCAAACCGGCACGATCGAGGCGTTTGTGTACGCCTTCCAATTCGGCATTGGTTACTTCCATGCCGAGTACGGCCGCAAGCCGCGCGTGGGCTCGTGCCCCTTCGGGCAATGCATCGAGTTCGCGGTGGACGAGCCATTCAATGAGCGGAAGCTCGGGTAACCGTTCCAATTCGTCCGTGGCAAGAAAAAAACCTGCACTCGAGGGATTGGCACGTACAATGCCCGCCGCTTTGATACCTCGAATGAGTTCGACCAAAAGTAATGGAATCGCCTGGGCTCGCTCGACGATACGTTCGACCGCGGAAGCAGGGACGTTTTCGGCTGGTCGCAAAAGATGTTGACAGAGGTTGGACGCACTCGTTGCATCGAGCGCTCCCACGACGTGAACCTCGTGGCGGCCAGCGCGACTTCCAAACGTGGGGTGAACTTGGGTCAGTGATGGACGCCCGAGCGCACACACGAAGATAGGCACCTGTTCGTCCCCGCGTGTCGCATGATCGAGAATGGCAATCGTCGCATCGTCTGCGAAATGAGCATCGTCTAAAAGAATGAAAAGTGGCGCCTCGCGAGCACGCCGACGTAATGCTTTTGCCGCTGCGATCGTAAGCTGCATACGAATGGCGCCAGGAGCTGCTTCCAGCGCGGCAAGGGGACGTGCGACGACCGATTCGCCACGTACCTCGCCAGCTTTGATCCAGCCAATCGCCAACGCCAAGGCCGCGACGGCGGCATCGTTTGTCCCGGAACCCATACGCGCTTCGAGCTCGGAAAGGCCCGCACCTTCCGGTACCGACCCAGGAAGTCCGAGTGCTGCGAGCAGAAATTCGCGCAAGCTGCCACTTGCCATGCCATCGGTAGGCGCAGAAGCTTGCATCTCGACGATCGTGGCATGAGGCACCGCGATTTGAAGGCGCGAGGCGAGCGCACGGCGAATTTGGCTTTTACCGTACCCCGGCTCGGCAACGACGACGACGACCGTTGAAAGAGCTGCATCGACGGTTTGATTGGCAGCCGATACGATGGCCTCGAGCAGCGAATCACGGCCGAACAATACGGTCCCGCGAGACGACGGCATGGTATTCGATAATGCCGCGGGGGTCATCGATGGCGTTGAGCTGGAAGGCCCGGCGGAAAAGTCGGCGTCTTCGAGAACGGTGCGCGCGGCGTCGGAAAGGACGATTTCGTCGGGCGGTGCCGCTTCTGGAAAACGAGCCTCACGCTCGAGGCGCGGCGCAAAAATGCGATAACCTCCATTGGGTGTGAGGCGGACGGAGACTTGCTTGATGTCGAGCAGGATGGAATGCGCGTGGCGTTCGGCGAGCAACGTTCGGGCAACGACGAGGGCGCGGCGTGCGGGGTTGGCATCGATCTTATGGCCAAAAGCCACGATATGGCGGCCCATGCTCGCGTGCACGATCTGCGCTCCTCGGGACTCGAAGTAGCGCCGCAGAGCAATACCATCGAGCGGTGACGTAAAACTCAGAATGCTCACCATCCGCAATTCGGTCCTTGGACGCGTTCCTCGACGACTCGTGGCCGCTGCGAATTCGGAGTCTGACCGCGGAACCGAATCGGGATGTGAAACTCGTCGGTTTGTTTCGTCGAGCGCCGCGGCTAATGACGCGGCATTCGGGTAGCGATCTTTCGGCGATTTGGCCAAACAACGAAGAACGATTTCTTCGACCATCAACGGAATGCTCGGTGCGAATGTGGAAGGTGGAGGCGGTCGTTGGCTGCAATGAGCTTCGCGCACGAGCGCCGCGGGGCCAAAGAACGGCATGCGTCCGGTGAGCAGCTCGAAAAGCATGACGCCCATGGCATATACGTCGGCGGTCGCCGTGAGATCAAGTCGCCCCTCGTGTTGCTCCGGCGCCATATAGTCCGTCGTTCCAACGAGCATGCCTTCGACCGTCAATTCCTCCAGCGTATCTTTCTGGGATGCGCCATGCGTGCGCGAAAGCCCAAAATCGATGAGCACGGCGCGGTCGTGCGTCGCATCATAGAGTACGTTTTCCGGTTTGAGATCGCGGTGAACAAATCCGCGAGTATGAACCGCCGCGAGAGGGCGAAGCACAGCCACGGCAATGGCCATGCTTTCGGCGACAGAGCGCGAAGGGTGCTGCAGGAGATGGTCAGCGAGCGACGGAGCACCGACCAGTTCCATGACAATGAATTGGGTTCCGTCGGCAAACGCTCCATACTCGATGAGCGCGGGCACGTGCGGGGGCATGACGGCACCCATCACCTCCGCTTCGCGCAAAAGTCGAATGGCCGATTCTGGAACGTCGGCGCGCGATTGTTTAATCGCCACGAATTTGTCGTCGACGTTGCGCGCTCGATAAACCGTGCCGAATCCGCCGGACCCGAGGATCCCGTCGACAACATAACCGGGAAACACCGTTTCGGTCGTTATGCCTTCATCCACCGCAGCGTCGTCATGGAGCGCCGTGGAACTCGAAATTGGTTTCCCGTGCTCGGGACAACCGGCGAGCGAAATCCTACGGCCGCACGACGAGCACCGTCCAAGAAGCGCCGTGGTGGGTGGAAGCAGACTCATTGCGGAAGAAACACGGAAATCACGTCGTTCGTCTGTCCGGTCTGGGGGTCAGTGCAGCGCGGGCGATAGGGGTCATTCGCGGTTACGGGATCACACAATGTATCGCAGTCGCCACGGATCGTGATGTATG
>JANORL010001438.1:0-8328 GCA_031415295.1 Polyangiaceae bacterium
GGGCGTTTCGTGGTTATGCCATAACGTGCCCGGCTTTCATACCATTACGACGAATGGTTGCCCATTGCTTTGCGTAGCGGTTTGTTGAACGCGGCAATGGCGAGGCCTGCGGAAACACCGAGCGCCATGAGGAACATGAAAAACGTGTCGGCGGACCATTTCGAGTACAAGACGCCGATGTAGCCGCTCATGATGTTCCCCAAGAAACTCGACATGAACCACATGCCCATCATCATCGAGACGAAGCGGACGGGGGACACTTTGGTTACGAGGGACAAACCTACCGGAGAAAGGTAAAGTTCGCCAATTGTGAGGAGCATCGTGCAGAAGATGGGCCAGAAGAGGCTGCCTTTGCCGGGGCCAATGACTTTGGCGCCAATGACCATCACGATGAAGGACAAGCCGAGAATGATGCAGCCGACGGCCATTTTCGTGACGGACGACATTTCTTTGCCGCGACGTGCTTCCCAACCCCAGAAACGATCAATGAGCGGGGCGAGGACGAAAATGAAGAATGGATTGACCGATTGGAACAACGTGGAGGGCATGCGCCAACCGAAAAGCGTGGGCCAAACCGTTCGCTCGTCGGCCCACGTTTGCATCGTATTGCCTTGTTGTTCGTAAACAGCCCAAAACACGATGTTCAACGCGCACAGAAGAATGAGCGCCCAAATGCGCTGCGATTCGTTCTCTTCTTTTTGAATGGGTGCAGCGGCGCTCCCATCGGCGGCTTTTTTGTTCAACGTGTCGGGGGCGAGCGTCGAGGGGCCGAAGAGAAGCTGAATCACGAGCCCGGCGCACATTCCGACGCCCGCGGCAAGAAAGCCGTAACGCCAGCCAAAGGATTGCGCGAGTGGTCCGCAGACGAAGTTCGTCAAGAAGGCACCCAGGTTGATGCCCATGTAAAAAATGGTAAATGCGCCGTCGCGTCGTTTGTCGCCGGGTTTGTACAGATTACCGACTTGCGTCGAGATGTTCGGCTTGAAGAACCCATTGCCGATAATGAGCAGCAGCAGTCCGAAGAAGAAGAAATTTTCGGCAGTAAACAACAAGAATTGTCCGAGCGCCATAAGGACGGCGCCGACGTACACCGACTTCCTTTGGCCCCAGTACCGGTCGGCCACGTATCCACCGAGAAGCGGCGTGAGATACACGAGGCCCGTGTACCAGCCATAAAGCGTGGAACCGACGGGCTGCATGAGACACGTTTGTTGCGCAACTTGATTGGCGAGTTCCGACGTCATTCCAGCGACGCCATTGGCTGGCTCACCCGCAATCAATGCCGGAATGCGTTCAGTGACACATTTGGTGAGTTCTTCCGGGGTGAGCGAGGGCATGAGGCCCTTGATGAAATTCCACCCTACCACGGCATCGGGATTGCCTTGGCCATCGTACGCACGCCCTTGGTGCGTTTGGCGCATCGTGATGAAAAGGTAGTTGACAATGTACAGCTTTAGCAGTCCACGCATGCCGTAGTAGGAGAAGCGCTCCCACATCTCGGTCGTGAAAAGCACGTAGAGCCCAGCAGGGTGGCCGAGGATTTCCTTCTTCGACTTCGGCCCAACCCACTCTTTTTTCGCGGACTCCGTTGACATGCGACTCCTCGATGTGTGCGTTTGTCGCGGACTGGTTTGGACCGAACGTACCTACAACGTCGGGCCATGCCACGTCCGGCCAGGGTGAACAGCCAGGGCAAACCAGATTGCGGTTTTACGCAGAGTACGTGGCGAACGCAAGCGTTACGCGCGCGTAGTTCGTTCAGTGTCGAGAATACGTTCTTCGAGAAGAACGAGGTTGCCGTGGGGTAAACTTTCCCGGATCGCACCCAGTGCGCGCTTCGTGCTTTCGAGCGTGCTGCACGAGGCGATATCGACGAACAAACGTCCCTCTTCGGGCCACGTGTGTAGCGCGATGTGACTTTCGCCCACGACGGCACATGCCGTGACACCTTGCGGGGAAAATGGAACGACGAGTGTACCGAGGCCCGTAAAAGGACCTCGGGCTACGGCGAGGTCGAGCGCGGTTCGCAGAGCCACGGGGTCATTGAGGAATGTTGCGGGACACGCGTCGAAGATGGCGAGGACAACGAACAGCTTCATGCAGTGACGAGGAGATACTAGGGGAAATGCCCTCGAACAAGGGCAACCTCGTCAATTTCTAATGATGGGCTGCGTCGAGGTACTAGCGGCGGCCCATGTACGTGGTTGGTGGACCTTGGCGATTGCCACCCAAGTCGAAACGACCGGCGACACCGGCAAAGAGGTACCCATTGACCTTGGGATTCTCGATCATTGCATTTGTTTGGCCTGCGCCGGTCTGCCACAAGAACATGTCCACGTCGCCGCCTATCGTAGGGGCAATGGCAATGTCCTTGTTCACGCGCACGTCGACTCCAACCGCGGCACGCGCGAGCTGAAAGCCGTGTGCAAACGTGTCGCGGCCATTGGTGGGATTGTCCCATAACATACGATAGCCGGCGCCGACCGATACAAATGGGTCGAAGCGCTGAAATGGACGGATGTGGAACGTACCGTCGAGGCCGGCCGTGGCATTACGTAATTGCGCACCGCCGGCCGAATCTTGCATGCTGTACGATCCCACGACGCCAATGGACGCTCGAGGCGTGGCACGATAGGCCAAACCGAGCCCGGCGCCCATTCCAGGACGATCGAGCGAAGTGGCGGGCAACGAGCCTCTGCCCGGAACTTGCGGGCCAAACCCTTGCGTGTACCCCGTACTCACCTGAATCTCGAATGCCTTCTCGGGAGCCATTACGGTTCCGCGAGGCAATCGTTCACTCGCCATGGCCGATTGTTGTGCCATTTGCGACGACTGCGACATTTGCGACGTCTCTGCCGAGGCCGAAGAGGCGTTTGCCGCGGCGAACGCGAATGCCGCGATAGCGATTCCCATCTCGTGTCTCATGATTCTTCTCCCCTTGGTCGGGACTCTGGAATCGAGCGCCGCCCTGGCCAGCGTTGGTGCAGCGTATGTGCCAAACGGCAACGGGCATCGTCTTCACGCTCGTGTTCACGCTCGTTCTTAAAGATATTGGCACCTTCGAACTTGGCAACAGACCTGGATTCGCTGAGGATGGAGGCAAATCATGACCAACTGGATCAACGTAGAAGGCAAAGTCGCCATCGTGACGGGCGGTAGTCGAGGCATTGGCGAGTCGATTGCCAAGGCGCTCGGGCAAAGTGGAGCGAGAGTGGCGATCGCTTCGCGCAAGAAAGACGGCTTGGACGCGGCCGTCGAACGACTACGCGCAGCGGGTGTCGACGTGCTCCCGATCGTGTGCCACACGGGCAAACAAAATGATGTCAAGGCTCTTGTCGAGCAAGTCGTTTCCACATTTGGAAAAGTCGACATCCTCGTGAACAACGCCGCAACAAATCCACACTTCGGGCCGCTCATGACGGCAGATGATGCGGCGTTCGACAAGACGATCGAAGTGAATGTCAAGGGCTACTTTTACGGTACGCGTGAAGTCGCCCGGCACCTCATCGATCGCAACGCGTCGGGCTCGATTATCAACGTGGCGAGTATCGTGGCGCTAGGGGCGGCCGTGATGCAGGGCGTCTATGGAATGACAAAAGCGGCGGTCGTGTCGATGACCCAAACGTTTGCGGTCGAGCTTGCGGGGAGCAACATTCGCGTGAATGCCGTGGCTCCAGGTCTGGTGGATACAAGGTTTGCCGCGGCGATCGTGCACAACAAAGACATGGTCGATCGTGTCGTTGCGAAAACGCCTATGGCGCGTTATGCCCAGCCAGACGAAATTGCCGGCGCCGTTTTGTACCTGGCATCGGATGCTTCGAGTTTTGTGACAGGACAAACCATCGTCGTCGATGGCGGCACGACCGTCAACACGGCGTAAAACCGGCCTGGAAATTGCCTAAAACGGAAAAAACCATGCAAAGCCTTCAAGATCAGTACGCGCCGGCAAGTCGTTGTTTTGGTTGCGGACCAGCAAACGACAAGGGGTTGCGCATCAAAAGCCGTGTCGAAGGTGATGAAGTCGTCGCGGAGTTTACGCCGGAAGAGCATCACGAAGCGTTTCCGAATATGCTGAATGGAGGCATCATCGGCGCGTTGCTCGATTGCCATTCGAATTGGTCAGCGGCGCATTTTTTGATGAAAAAGCACGGCCAAGAAAAACCTCCGTGCACGGTGACGGCGGATTTTCACGTGAAGCTGCGTCGCCCCACGCCACTCGAGAAGGTTCTTTTACGCGCGCGAATTGTGGAATCAACCGAGGATCGTTGTGTTGTCGAAGCAACGCTGGAAGCGGCGGGCAAGGTCACGGCGACGTGTCGTGGAACATTCGTCGCGGTCAAAGAGGGGCATCCGGCGTACCATCGGTGGTAAACCCTCTTTACATTTCCCACTTTTTCAGGCTATCTTCGCGCCGTGAAAGCCACTGAAATTGTTTCGGGCCGTTTCGAGATCGAGCGGCTGGCCAGTTCCGGGGGCATGGCAGTCGTGTATCGCGCGATCGATCGTACGACAGGTACGCCTGTGGCGCTCAAGGTACTCCATGCCGATGGTGTTCGGTTTGCAGGGCATTTTGCGCGCGAAAGTTACGTGTTGGCCGAGCTCGATCATCCGGGCATCGTTCGGTACATCGCGCATGGTTCGATGCCATCGGGCGAATTATTTCTGGCGATGGAATGGCTCGACGGCGAGGATCTCGCGCAGCGTTGCAAACGCGGGCCGTTGTCTGTCGCCGACACCGTGACGCTAGGAATGCGTGTCGCCGTCGCGCTCGGTGCTGCGCACGCTCGCGGTGTCGTGCATCGCGACATCAAACCGGGTAACTTGTTTTTGCCGGATCGCGATATCACGCGTGTCAAGATTCTCGACTTTGGTATCGCGCGACCTCAAGCGACGCGGCCAGCGACGCGTACGCGGGTTCTTTTGGGCACGCCGGGGTACATGGCGCCCGAGCAACTCATTGGAGCACCGACGATCGATCCGCGAGCGGACGTATTTGCATTGGGGTGCGTCTTGTACGAATGCTTGACAGGGCGAGCGGCATTCGAGGCGGAGCATTTGATGGTGCTTTTGTCGAAAATGCGTGCGCCCGAACCTCCTCGTCCGTTGGATGTTCGTCTCGACGTACCCGTGGCGCTCGATGAAATCGTTGCGCGGATGTTGTCTTCGGATCCGGCGCATCGACCTGCGGATGGTGCAGAGGTGGCGCGTGAAATTGCGATGCTCGACGATGCGGAAACGCCTTGGGTACAAGGGGGAGTGCCATTCGAGATTGCGGATGAGATTTCACTCATTGAGGATCCGTTCGACGTTACGTATGTCGATGGTTTGTCCGATGTCGAATTGCCCACGACACTACCGTTAGGCACATCGAACCACACCGTGCCGCTCGATCATTGGTATCTGGCGCAAGCGTCGACGACGGGGGCGCGTACGCAGGTACTTCCGTTGCCGGAAGCGCCGGCGGCGGGAGAGAAAACGATTTCGACATTTCCGCCAGCATTTCGAGGTCCCCGTGTGGCGTGCCTTGGTCGCGAGCGTGAAATCAAAGAAATTACGCAAGTTTTGTCGGGGGCGATATCGGCGGCGAAACCATCGTCCATGGTCGTTGTGGGTGAAGCGGGTATTGGAAAAACCTGCGTGATTGCGGAACTGTTGCGGCTTGTCGACGAACGCGGAGGAATCGTCGATGCGGAAGGAATCTTGCGACCGGTGACGATCTTTGCGGCGGCATCCGATCCGTATGGGCGGGCGGCACCGCTGGGGGTCGTGACGGAAATCATTCGCAATGCCGCGAATATTCGTTGTGGCGATGAAGCGTCCGTGCGGCGCGACAAACTTTTGCAACACTTGGCGCGTCATCTCGATGAAAAGCACGCTGCTCGTATTGTCGAATTCCTTGGCGAGCTGGCGGATATTCCGTTTCCCGATGATCTCAGCGTGCCTTTGCGAGCTGCACGGCAGGATGCACGGCTCATGGGCGACCAATTGCGTCGCGCATTCCAAGACTGGCTCGTTGCGGAATGTTCGGTGCGTCCGGTATTGATCGTCATTGATGACTTGCAATGGGCGGATCAAGCGAGTTTGACATTAATCGAAGGGGCGTTGCTTTCGGTGGGTCATCGTCCGCTATTTGTCCTGGCGACGGATGTGGAAGCGGGGCGTTTGGCTGGAGGTCAACGGGGCCGCGTTTTTCCACTGACGCCAATGCCGACCGATGCAGCATACGTCCTGGTTCTCAATTTGTTGGGAGCGGAAGCGGGTGTGGCGCGAATTGCGCGCATCGTGCAGCAAGGAATGGATCATCCCTTGCGGCTCGAATTGCTTTCGCGTGTCGTTCGGCATGATCCAGCGGCACCACTTACGGATTCGCTGGCCGACTTGATTCGTCGTTCGCTGGATTCATTGTCTGAAACTGCGCGGCGCATGTTGGCAGCAGCCAGCGTTTTTGGGCGGGTTTTTTGGCCAACGCCGTTGTTTTCCATGGTGAGTACGGCGGTGCGATCATCGGGTGTCGACGCATGGCAAAACGAACGCCAAGCGCTGGCAGAATTGGTTTCGGCATCGTTTGTGGTTCGTCGCGGTATTCGTACGTCGTGGGGAGAAGAATATGCCATAACGCACGCGATGATTCGTGATGTTGCGCATGCGACGTTGGACGAAGCCGAGCGCAAGCGGCTTCATGTACGCTTGACGGAATGGCTCGAGCGAATGGGTGGAACGGAATCGGCAGTATTGGCCGAGCATTTGTATTGCGGCGGTGCGGACGATCGTGCAGTGCCGTGGGCGGCATTGGCAGCGGAACGAGCATTCGAGGCGGGGGATTTCGATTCGGTCATGGCTTGGGTTTCGCGTGGAATGCCGGCTGCGCCAGCGGGAGAGGTGCGCGGGACATTGCGGCTTTTTGAATCACAGGCGTGCAAATATCGAGGTGAGCACCGCGCAGCGCTCGAAGCTGGGCGTGATGCAATGCGATTTTTGCCCCAGGGCAGTCCATTTTGGTACAGCGCGGCAGGCGAAGTTGCATTGGCTGCGGGGAATTTGGGGGACGACGCGGCGCTGCTGGCCATTTTCGACGCATTGACGGCGCTTGGTGCGGCTGGAGAAACAGGCGGGCCGCACGTGATTGCGGTTGCGCGAGTGGCATTGCAACTTTTAATGGCGGGACATCACGATCAGGTCGAGGTCATGTTCGCAGCGCTCGATGATTTGGAACGACGTACCATTGCTGTCGATCCCGAAGTTTTGGCGTCGGTGCATCGCACGCGGGCATTGCGGGCGATGTTTGCGGGCGACGCCGGCACGAGCGTTGGAGAATTCGAGGCCGCCGCCAAGCGATTCGAAGAGGTCGGCGATTATCGCAATGCGTGTGTGCAGCGGATCAACGTCGGTTCGTGCACGAATGAACTTGGCGACTGGGCCCGTAGTGAATCGGCATTACGGGACGCCCTGGCGAGTGCGGAACGTATGGGCCTCGTGCCACTCGTCGCGCAAGCCAAACTAAATCTTGGATTGGCGCTGGCGCGTCGTGGACAATTGAGTGAAGCATTGACGGTCGAGCGTGATGCGCTGACGATGTATGCGCGTCAGGGACTTCGTCGTCTCGAAGGTGGCGCACGCTTGTATTTAGGGATCATTCGATTGGCATCGGGCAATGTTGAAGCAGCGGAGCGCGAAGTGACGGCGGCAATCGAGTTATTGGCGAATCACCCGCCGGTTCGAGCACATGCGTATGCAGTATTGGCACAAATTGCCATTGTGCGTGGTGATTCACGGGCGGCGCTCGGCCCTGCCGAGGAAGGCGTAAAAATTCTAGATTCGTTGGGCGGTATCGAGGAGGGGGAATCGCTTGTGCGCCTCGTATGGGCGGAAGCGCTTGCGTCGGTGGGACCAGAGGTAGCCGCGCGTGAAGCGATAACGGTGGCGTATCGTCGGCTGGTCGAGCGGGCGGAAAAGATTCGGGACCCGTCATGGCGGAAGTGGTTTCTCGAAGTCGTACCGGAGAACGTGCGCACGCGTGAATTGGCCGCAGCCTGGGGATGTGCCGGGGTCGCGGGCTGATATCGGTAAAGATTTCGCTTGCAGCGTCGCCCTGTACCGCGCTAACGATGCGTGCGCGCGCCTATGAGATGAGCGGCGCTTGGGTGAAAGGAAATAGAACATGAAAATCAAAGCTGCCGTTGCGTTTAAACCAAGCGCTCCGCTAAGCATCGAAACTGTTGATCTCGATGGTCCGCGCGAAGGTGAAGTGCTCGTCGAGATCAAGGCGACCGGGGTTTGTCATACCGACGACTACACGCTTTCCGGCAAAGATTCCGAGGGGCTTTTCCC
>JANORL010001439.1:0-17165 GCA_031415295.1 Polyangiaceae bacterium
AGCATATCCAGAACGATATGTTCCACGGATTCGATTTCGACAGCACGATGTTGCGTATTGCGTCGATGAATCTGATGTTGCACGGCTTGAACACCCCCGACGGCAACGATATCACCGCTTCGAGCTGATTGTCGTCCACCAACAATTGCCGCAATGCCACGTGCCCCTTCGACGAACCGAACAACACCCCATCCGGCACGATCGTCGCGCTACGCCCGCCTTTTCGCAACATCCGCAAAATAAGCGCCACAAACAATAGCTCGGTCTTTTTCGTTTTGACTTTTTGCGTCAGCGTCGGATGCACATCTTCGGCATCCAGACTGCCCTTGAACGGAGGATTCGCCAAAATCACATCGAAATGATCACGCGCTTGTTTCGGGTACTTTTCCGGAAACGAATTGGAAAGCGTATCCTGGTAATGGATGTCCGGATTGTCCACGCCGTGCAACATCAGATTCATCGACGCAATACGCAACATCGTGCTGTCGAAATCGAATCCGTGGAACATATCGTTCTGGATATGCTGCCGATACGGTTCCAACTTATCGCCCGTATACACCTTTTCGCCGTGTTCGCCCTTCACAATGCCCGCCGGCGACGTGTACGTCTCCAGCAGGTATTGCATCACGCCCACGAGAAACCCGGACGTACCACAGGCCGGATCGCCGATGATTTCGTCGGGCTTCGGTTCCAGCATATCCACCATGAACCGAATGATGTGCCGCGGCGTCCGAAATTGCCCATTGATACCCGCCGTCGTCAGTTTGCTCAAAAGGTATTCGTACAGATCGCCCTTTGAATCGCCGTCGGTAATGGGCAAGGCGTCAATTTGATTCACGGCCGAAACGAGCAAACTCGGCTTTTGAATCAAAAGCTGCGCATCGGCCATGTATTCGCCGAACGTCGTGCCGCCTTTCAGCTCCCGAAAGTGCGGAAACACTTTCTGGTTCACGACCGCTAGCATGTCCTCGGCCTTTTTTTGCTTGAAGTTTTTCCAGCGCCGAGGATCATCCGGCCCGTCGAACGTGCGCACGAATTGCTTTTTCGTCCGTTCGGCCTGTTTTTCCTTGCGTGTTTCGGTCACGTCGAGGAGCCGTGCGAACATCAAAAAGGAAATCTGTTCGATGACCGTCAGTGGATTCGTAATGCCGCCGGTCCAGAATTCTTCCCAAAGTTTGTCGATGTCGCTGCGGAGTTTTCCCGTAATCATGATGCTTGCTTTGCCGGAGGCGGGTTGCTGGAAGGCGACGCCCTACGTACCTCGAATGCCGCCAAGAGGCCAAGAATTTCGTCGACTTGTTTCTTGTCGGTGAAGACGCCTTCGATGCCTTCGGCGTGAATGATGGTGAACGGCACGTCGTAAAGCCGGTCGATTTCGATCCCGCCGTTTTGCGCGATGTGGTTTTTCAGGACTTGCAAGAAGCGCAACTGCTGCGCCGACATGTGCGGATATTTGTGCACGAAATTCGTAAAAGCTGCATTCACGGCTTCCGCATCGAGCCCGACGAGGCCCCGGAGGACATCCAAAAGCGACTGCTTTTGATCCCGCTGCACCAAACGCTTTACGTTGGCCTTGTCGTCCACGCGCAACACGAGCGAGGCGAGTGTTTCCAGTTCTTCGTCGGGCACGCGTTTGCCGGCGCGAATACGTTGCAGCACAGGATCGTTGGCGAAATGGTCGCGAATGATTCTTTCCACGCGTTGGCGATATTCGACCAAGTCCAAGCCTTCCAGCGTCGTCGTGTAATCAACGCCTTCGATTTCGCCATCGGTCACGTCGTATACGCGGGGAGCCACGCGCGTCGTACGCGTGGACGCCTGAAACTTCATGATTCCGCGCAATTCGCGGCGCATGTTTTCGAGCTTCGGCACGGTGATGTTTTGCCAAAACTCTTTGCTTTCCACGGCAAGAATGGCGGCGGCTTTGGCTTTGACGGGGTTTTGATTTTTCATCAGCCGCGCGACTTCAGCTTCCACGGCGGCCTTCAAATCAATCACCGCAGGCGATTGTTTTAATGCGGCTTCTTCGAGGCGCGTGATAAGCAAATCGAAACGGTACGCATCTTCTTCGCCGCGAATGTCGCGCCACATCATGAGTGGCGCGGCAATGGAGCGCAAATCAGCTTTGACGGCCGCATCGAATTGGGCAATACGCTCGCGATTCGCAAGCAGTTCCATTTCTTTCCACTTGTCCCGCACATCGATGGCTTTCGAGGCACGCACCGCGTCGATATCACCCTTGAGCAAATCGACTGTCGATTGAAAAACGGGCTCGTTCATTTTATCGATGGCGGCTTCGGCAACGGCGACGCGCGCTTCAAAGATACGTTGCCCGAGGGACTTTTGCGCCGTTGGTTGTTTTTCTTTGTAGACTTCCTCGAAAAACCAGAAATTGCGCCCGTGATCAAAAATCAAAAATTCGGTCTTGTCCTTGCCAGGACCGAAAAGATCTTCGCACAGGCGCGTACCACGACCAATCATTTGCCAAAATTTGACGAACGACCTGACGGGCTTGGCAAAAACCAGATTGACGATTTCGGGCACGTCGATGCCCGTGTCGAGCATATCGATGGAAATGGCGATGACCGGTTCGTTGTCTTCCACCTTGAAATCATCGATCAACTGGTCGGCGCGGACTTCTTGGTTGTCGATGATATAACAAAACCGTCCCCCGAGACTCGGATACATTTCGCGGAACACGGTGACCAAATGCTCGGCATGCCGGTGACTCCGAGCGAAAACGATGGTTTTGCCAACGTGCGATCCGGTGGCTTCGCGAATGCCTTCATTCATCAACGTGCGCCAGATTTTGCGCGTCGTATCTTTGTTGAAGACATCGCGATCCAGCTCGTTCGGGTCGAAGTCGATACTCGCGGCATTTTCGTCTTGGTCTTCGAGTTGTTCGCGTTGATCCGCAGTCATTTGCGAATACTTGAAGCCGTCTTTGCGAAACTGCGATTGAAACTCGCGCACGCGGAAGTTGACCAACCAGGGCGGCGTCGACTCGATGGCTTCTTTGTAGCTGTAGTTCGCCGTCGGGTCGTTGTGCTCGCACTGAAAGATCTTGTAGGTATCGCGATCGATGAACTTGACGGGCGTGGCCGTGAGGCCCACTTGGAGCGCATCGAAATAGGTGAAAAGCTCGCGGAATTTTTTGTAGATGCTGCGGTGGGATTCGTCGGCGATGATCAAATCGAAAAAACCGACATCGAACGTTCGAAAGCATTTCATCATGGCTGGGTAGGTGGCCAGATAAATACGTTTGTCACGATCGGACGACGTTGTGTTATTGACGACGACGCGCGGTTCGCCGGGCAGGTGTTCCTTGAAGGCTTTGTCGGCTTGTTTGCGAAGTTCGCGGCGATCGCAGAGGAACAGAATACGTTTGGCCCATCCGGCGCGCATGAGCAGTTCGGACAAGGAAATGGCGACGCGGGTTTTACCGGTCCCGGTGGCTTGCACCAAAAGCGCTCGACGGAATTTGTCTTCGAAACGTTCGCTGACGCGTTTGATCGCTTCGAGTTGATACATGCGGCCGGCAATCGTCAAATTGGGCGGAATCGTGGCGAGTGGCGTTTTGTTTTTGCGTTGGTGCAGCAGGTATTCGAGGCTGTCTTTGGAATAATACCCGTACACTTTGCGCGGCGTGTACCCTTGGGCATCGTCCCATAAGAAGATATCCACGCCATTTGTGTAAAACGCGACGGGACGTTGACCGGTTTCTTTCTCCAGGCATTGTGCGTAGATGCGCGCTTGTTCCGCGCCGATGCGCGGGTCTTTGGCGGTGCGTTTGGCTTCGATGACGGCGAGCGGTTTGCCATCATCGCCATAAAGCACGTAATCGGCGCGTCCGTCCCCCGATTCCGTGGGCATCGTGAAAAGTTGTACTTCTTGCCGGACTTCTTCGGTGTTTTTTCCGCGTGGCCCGACGTCCCAACCGGCTTCGATGAGTTGCTCGTCAATCAAACGCCAACGTGTCGTCTGCTCGTTGAATTGCAGAACGTTGACGGCTTGTTGCCCTTGGGAAAGATATTGATCGAGTTCTTCTTTCGTCGCAGCAAAGAGCTGTTCCGTCGCTTCGCGTTTTTTTCGCTCGGCTTCGAGGTCTTCGAGCAATTTTTGCAATTGCGCTTCTCGAGCGGCGAGTTTTGCTTGGGCTTCTTTGCGTTCTTTTTCGAGAGCGGCGTTTTGCGTCGCTGGAGGCATTGGCGGGTTGTATTTGGGAATGGCGGACTTGGGTCCGTTGTCGAGCTGCAAATGGACCCAGGAGGCGATGTCGAAGCCGTCGAGAAGATTGACGAGGGCCTGATGCGACGTGGGTGCTGGATGGCGCGCATCGTGGTGGGCTGCGCGATTGCCTGCTTTGCGCAAAATGTGGAGCTTGTCTTGGATGACCGGTGGAACTGCCGTCCGAAATGAGGTTTCGTTCAGCAAATCGTTGATATTATCGGAGTATGGCCGTGGAAGACGATAACAGTCATAAATGAGGTCGACGACTTGTTCGGTGAACGTGCGCAACTTGACGAGGGCGCTGAGCGTATCGGAGTACACGTACGCTTCGGCGAAACCTCCGAGCTCCGCGAGAGCCGAGTGCTTGGAACGTAAAAACTCAAAATTTTGCGACTTCACGATGATGTCCTGGGTAAGCATGTTCGGCGAAGTGGCACATTTCGTTCCATCATTCGGAGACGTCGTATTTGGTCAGCCAATTCTTCAACGTTTGGTAGCTGGGCAGGCCCACGAGGGAAGCGGCTTTCGTCTTGTTTCCCTGCGCTTCGGACATGGCGCGGGCGAGGTAATGCCGGGCAACTTCGGCGAGCAAATCTTCCAATCGAAAGTCGTCTCCCAGCGGACGTTCTAACACATCATTTTTCGGATCTGAAGGACTTTTGACGAGCGCTTCGCGAACATCATCTTCGTCGATGGTGGGGCCTTTGGACCAGACCAAAGCGCGGAGCAAAGTCGCTTCGAGTTCGCGCACGTTTCCTGGCCAGGAGTGTCGTTGTAGAAGATTCTTTGCGCCGACGGAAAATTTCTTATGTACGCCTCCGGTTTGGGCGTTCATGTCGTGGTTGAGCTTGTCCAAAAGCTTCTGGAGCAGGAGACCCACGTCGCCTTCGCGGTCGCGCAGCGGCGGCACATTGAGGACGAGCACGGCGAGACGAAAATAGAGATCCTCGCGAAAACGGCTGGCGCGTACTTCGTCGATCAGCGTGCGATTCGTGGCGGCGATCACGCGGACATCGACGGGGATTTCGACTTTGCCTCCAATGCGCCGGACCTTTTTTTGCTGCAATGCGCGGAGTAGTTTGACTTGGGCATCGAGCGGAAGTTCACCGATTTCGTCGAGAAAAAGCGTGCCCTTGTGAGCTTGTTCGAAAAAGCCCGCGTGGTCTGTATGCGCACCCGAGAAGGAGCCTTTCACATGGCCGAAAAACTCGGATTCCACCAACTCGCGAGGAATGGCGCCGCAATTCACCGTAACCAACTGTTTGTTATGGCGTGAACTTTCTTGATGAATGGCTGCGGCGAGAAGTTCTTTTCCGGTGCCGGATTCGCCTTCGATGAGAATGGCTGCGGAATAAGGTGCGGCTTGTCGAGCGCGTCGCACGAGGCGTTTCATGGTATCGCTGCGATGGAGAATGTCGCCGAATTTGGGTTCTTCGGGACGCAAACCGCCACTGAGTCGTTCGATATCTTGATCGGCGCGACGGATGGCATCGGGAATGAATTCGGCGGCCAATTCGAAAGGGACGTCGACGGTTTGCACGCCAGATTCTTTGGATGATTCGATGAGTTCGGCTTCGAATCGCGTTTTGGCCACGATGATCCAGATCGCGGCCATTGCGGGCGTTCCGGGGCTCAGATGAAATGTGAGCTTGGCGCGTTTGCCATATTCGGCGAGAGTCCACGTGACGGACGAGATGACGGCGCGGTAGATATCGGCGTGGTTTGTTGGAGAAGATAGGGGTTCGTGACGAATGACGACGGTAGCGCGGGTCTTTTGGGCCAACCAGCACTGGAAAGGGTCGACCTCGTCAGATCGGTAGTTGTTGAGGAGCACGACACGGTCATACTCGCGAGAGCTGACGGCTTGTGCGATGGGGCCGTCGCCAGCGAGAGCGTCGCCGGAAGCAGCACGGATGTCGGTTTTGCCTATCCAGGCAAGGAGAACTCGAGCCATCGTTGGAGCAGAGTAACAAACTTTCTGCCGACAGACAAAATCTTCTACCCTAAGATCATTTTGATCCACGGGATGGTCAAGTCGTAACGCGTCTCGACAACTTTCTGCGCGACGAGGGCGATTTTAGATATCCGGGACGACAATAGCGTCGTTTCGGCCGCTCCAATGCTCGAAGCTTTGGCCACCGGCGGGCCACGTGCTTTTGCTTTTCGATGGCCAGGCAAACCACTTTTGGGTAGCAACCAAATCACGTTCACGTTTGTCGTTCGTAGTTGACTCCGCTGCGGATTCGTGCGACCCGGGGTCGGCAGAAGCGCCAGAACGGCGGGGAGTTCACGTGCGACAACAACATTATCGTTTTGCTCACCAAGTCCTGATGAATGCAGTATTGCGCGATCCATTCGCGTGGTTCTCCGGCGCAGCAATTCACGGCCAGGCGATGGTCCGAGATGCTTGGAATGCCGCCGGCGCTGGGCTTGGACCTCAAGATTGCGCGGATGGTTCGAGCCTTGCCATCACGCCAATGTCGCCGGCGCCAGGCGTCGACGCCGTTGTCATTACGCTGCCGTTTCCCATGGCCCCAACGGAATGCTATTTTGTTGCGGTTGTCCGCGTCGGGGGCAATGCACCTCGGTATTTCGTTTCAGAGCGCGGTATGGATGCGGATGGCGGCGCTCCGCGTGCTTATTGGGCCGAATGGAAACAATCTCCCGGCGGCGGAGTCATGCGTATTCGAGGTGCGGATTTGCCAGCCATTTCGCCAGAAGCGCTCGTGAGTGCGGCGATTACTGAAATATCGAGTAGTCCGCCACAAAATGTCCCGTATCAAGGACCACCCGGAGGCGCGCAATGGCAAGGAGGTCCCAGTGCTGCGCAATGGCCTGCGGGGGCTGCGCCTGCGCCTAAGAAAAAAAGTCGATTGCCGCTGTTTCTCGGCTGTGGTTGCCTTTCTATGTTTCTTTTCGTGGCCAGTATCGGTGGGTTCATTCTTTACCAAGAAGAACTTCGCGGATTACACATCCCCGATACCGAAGTCACCAGCGTCGTCGTCGAACCAGACAAACCATTCAAAGTTCAGTTCACGTGGACCGGTACCGGCTACGCATTCAACAATATTTGGCTCGTAGTGGACGACGGTAGCACCAGCGCCGGTAGTTTCGCGGTGGAAGGCAAGCTTGCATGTGGACGCAGCTCACGCGCGCAGGACATCAAAGCGACACTCCCCGGTTATGCCGCACACGACGTCGTGCAAAAAGGCGGGGACGCATTTTCTGGCTGGGTGTACCTCGGTGACGAGTACCAACGCTCCTCACCCCGGCCGATCGAATGCGGTGGCGTTATCAAACCCGTCACGGGAACGTGGACCAAAGGACGGATCGTTGTCACGCAAAGGCAACGACCAAGCGATTGGTTTGCGAATTGAGTTCATTCGTTCTCAATGAGCATCGACGGTTTTCTCGGGCACCGCGTTTACCATAACCGGCGTACCACTAAACGCCGCTACGCCACTCAAAACATCGATACGCGTCTCATCTGTGATATCGTTGATGCTCACGCCGGGTAGTCCACCGGCCACGTTTAATCGTGATCCAGCGCGATTGTGGCCCCATCCGTGCGGCAAACTCACGACACCTTGCAAGACTTCGTCGGAAATCTGTACAGGCACATCGATTCGCCCCACCCGCGAACTCACTTGCACCGTCTGCCCATTCACAAGAAAACGTTGCGACGCATCGTGCGGATGCATGAGCAGCGTGCACCGAGGTTTTCCTTTGATCATTCGGTGACTATTGTGGAGCCACGAATTGTTGGTGCGTAATTCACGACGGCCAATCAACAACAATTCGTTCGTTGGGGGTAAACGCCGGTGTTGATCGAGTCGCTCGAGGTCTTTGCAAAAGATTTCCGGCATGAGCACAATCCTCTTGTCTCGCGTATTCAGCCGTTTCGGAAGCACCGGACGCATTGGACCAAGGTCGATGCCATGAGGATTCTCGATAAGCTTTTTCACGGACAAACCTGATGTTTGGGCAAGCGGATTCCAACCAGCGCCATACGGCCCAAGCCGTATTCCGAGATCGACGATATGAGTCGGCGTCACGCGTTTGCCCACGAGGATTTTTGCGCGACGAATCCATTGGGCTACAACGCCATCCGACGGTCCCAAACGCGCGGCGAGCGCCGAGAAAATTTCCCAGTCGTGCCGGGTTTCAGCTGATCGCTCGAAAAGGGTAGGGGAATATTTGGCCGTATTACGAATCGCGAGCGCATGAAAGGCGGCATCGTAGTTATCGTGCTCGAGTGAAAACGTAGGTGGCAAAATGATATGCGCGTGCCGCGTCGTTTCATTGAGATAGATATCGATCGCGACCATGAATTCCAACGATTGTAAAGCTTCATCGAGTTTGGTGCCATTGGGTGTCGAAAGCACGGGATTACCGGCGGACGTCACCAAAGCTCGGATTTGTCCGGCACCTGGTTCCAAAATATCTTCGGCGAGTGCCACCACGGGCAGTTCACCGCCGAATTCGGGTAACCCTCGAACTCGGCTTTGGTAGCGGCCAAAACTGCCGCGCATGCCGATTTGGTCCGCAAAACCAACGATATCGAGTGCGGGACTGGTGAACATCGCTCCGCCTTCGCGATCGAGGTTCCCGGTGAGCACGTTGATGGCATTGATGAGCCACGCGCCGACACCACCGAATTCTTGGGTGCATACGCCGACACGGCCATAACAAACAGCACTTTTGGCGTGTGCAAAGTCGCGTGCCAATTGACGTATGGTCGAGGCACTGAGTCCGGTGATTGTTTCGCAACTTTCGGGTGAAAAAGGGGCAACGGCTTTTTCCAAGGATTGGACTCCTTCGACGAAAGCTTGCAGATGTCCAAGTCTCACGAGTTTTTCCTCGAAAAACGTGTGGACCATTGCGGCCAGCAAAAAGGCGTCGGTACCGGGGCGCAAAAAAAGATGCTGATCGGCCAGTTCCGCGGTTTCCGTACGTCGTGGATCGATGACGATGAGTTTTCCGCCGCGCGCGCGAATGGCTTTCAAGCGATTCTTCATGTCCGGCGCGGACATGATACTCCCATTGGAAATCATGGGATTGGCGCCTAGCACCAAGAAAAAATCGGTGTGATCGATATCCGGAATGGGCATCATGAGCTGGTGACCGAACATCAAGAAAGCGGCGAGCATATGAGGCAATTGATCGACGCTCGTTGCGGAGAATCTGTTTTTCGAGCGTAATGCGCGCGAGAACAATTGACCAAAGAGGAGCGAACCGTGGTTGTGCACGGTTGGATTCCCTTGATAGAAAGCCACGGAATGTCGGCCGTGTTTGGTTTGAATTGCCTTCAGTCGCGCCGCAACTTCGTCGAAAGCTTCGTCCCAGGAAATCGGTTCCCAACCTGTTGCAGTGCGCCGAATTGGCGTGCGAAGACGGTCGGAATCGTTGTGCACGTCGGCGAGCGCGACGGCTTTGGGGCAGATATGACCACGGCTAAAAGTGTCTTCGTCGTCGCCTTTGATCGAGAGAATCTTTTCTCCTTCGTGCTCGATGACGATGCCACACATCGCCTCGCAAAGATTACAGGTCCGGAAGTGCTTTTGAATCGCGCTCATGGGGTCTCTTTGGTGTTGGCTCGAGGTAATGAAGATTTTCCGGCGACAGAAGCGTTCGGTATGGATACGCCGCATCGTTTCAGCAATTCTCGGACCAATGGAGCCCCAAGATTGTTGGCGATATGCGGATTCCGATCAAGCCGCAGGCTTGACTCCATCGACGATGAGAGATTTGGGGCGACGCAAAAAGGACAATCGATCCACGAGGTCTTTTTCGGGTGTTCCCTCGTAAGCTTTGCCGAGCGTTCCCGGAGCGTTTTCGACAAGGTTCCCGTCTCGATCCCAATAGCGTAATGGCACTGGCTCGAAGCCCGCAAGGCGCAGCGCTTCGCTCAACATGTAGACGGACCACCGTGTCTTGTGCTTCCACGGATGGTTCCACGGCAACAATCGGCTCGGAAATCCAATGGGTTCGGGGCCTTCGTCGCCGCGTAGATCGGCATCGGGCACCACTGTGCGAAGCACCCCCCGTGGCGCGAGCACTCGGCGACACTCGACGAAAAGTGCCATGGCGTCGTCGAAAAACAGATGCTCGAAAAAGTGTTCGGAAAAGATGAAATGCAGCGAATTATCCGGAAAATCGAGACGGCAGCCTTTTTCGAAGTTCCACGAAGCGAAGTTCGTCTTTTCATAAAGGTCGGTCACAGACTCGTCGGGTCTCGCCATCCGCCTCCAGAGTTTTCGATACGTTCTCTTCGCGATACTTCCCGGTGTATTCTCGAGCAAATACTCGACAACGGGCTTGCGCCCCACCTGCACTCCGTCGCCCAAATGCATCCACGATTTGTCGAGAAACGTGTCGAGGACATGCGGTTCGAAAAACTCGAGACGTGACGTACCAAGTTGGAGGCGAGTGATCATTGCCCGCAGCATACCTCGTCTCGGAGTGTGGTTACCACACTTTTTATTCGACCGGCATCGATATCGCAATACTCGTCGCAGTGGCGCCGCGTTTCAGCCGATCTTTGCTGAACATCGGCCGGACCGTTGCCGGTTCCGTTGGCGAGTGGATCGCAAGCCTTTTGGGATGACCGTCATCAATGCTTCTGCTGCGTCAAGGGCCTGGTACGCTTTGCCGCGCGCGGACGTCATTACATTGTTGCAATCGACGCTCGCCCGGTTTCACACGCTACTTGTCGAAGGAATTGGATTACACACTTTCGCAGGAAAACCGTCTTGCAATTGAAGATGCCGGCACGTTGGTTTTTTGCGCCAAACATGCCTAGGTGGCTCGAGGAAAAACGGTCACCCGTTCGGGTCGGTCGAGGATGGTTTGTCCCCCTTGAAGGATCGTTTGTCCGTGGTATGGTGCGTCCGTGCGCTTGGCAGAACCCACGAATTTCGTACATGAAAAGGAGCTTCTCTGGACTTCCCGCGCCCCGCAAAGCGTGCTAGATGTGCCTTATGACCACCACCGGTCCTGGACTCTCGACGGTCAAACAGCAGCGCTCCGCTCGTCGCGCCTCTCGGCTCGAGGACGATCCGACGCACTACCCAGACTGGGAAGCCGTGTCTAGAGATCCGACCGAGAGCGTGATTGTACGACACTTCGAGCCGGTGCTCATTCGCTACCAGGCCGAACGGGGCATCGTGTGTTACGTCGGCTCCGACAACTTCATCTATTGGGTCAAGGGGAACAACAAAGCGTGCGTCTCGCCAGACGTCTACATCCTGCCCGACGTATTGCCTACGGCACATCCAAAGAAGTTGGAAGGCAGCAAGGACGAGGGGTGTTGGAAGACGTGGCTCTTGGGCGTCGTCCCCAATTTCGCGCTCGAGGTCAAGGCATTCAAGAACGCTCGCAAAGATGAACTCCAAGCACCCGCCCGTCATGATGCTTTGGGAACGAAAGAATTGGTCGTTTTCGATCCCTACTGGAGTAGGCGACGCGTGCCTCGAAAGCGATTCTGTGTTCAGCGGCGCAACACAGCGGGCAAGCTTGTTGTCGTGGCCGAGACAAACGACGATCGAGTATATTCCGAAGTGCTCGAAGCATTCATCGTGGCCCAAGGCGAGGATGAATCGGCTCGATTGCGGCTAGGGCTCGGTCCGAACGGAGACAAGATTTTGCCGTTCGAGTCTGAACTTGTGGAGATGGAAGCACGACGCGCAGACGAAGAAGCGCGACGCGCAGACGAAGAAGCGCGACGCGCAGACGAAGAAGGGCGACGCGCAGACGAAGAAGCGCGACGCGCAGACGAAGAAGCGCGCATGCGTCAAGAAGAAGGGCGACGCGCAGACGAAGAAGCGCGACGCGCAGACGAACTCCACGCAGAACTTGCACGGTTACGTGCGAGTATCGCCAAACGGCCCAAGAAAACGTAGCAACGACCCAGTTCCCAGTGTTTTGCCGCTGTGCGTTTGACCAATCAACACGCAATCGCGAACGGTAAAATGCCAGACGTCGGTATCTCGAGCTTCGCGAAGTATTTTGCCAAGCAGGCTGTCACGTTCACGTTCAGGGGCATGGGCAAGGCGATGACGCACTTCGCCCACGGGAATGGGATCGTCTCATAAAAAAATAGGGAATGGCATCGTCGTTGTCCAGATCCGAGGTCAGTGGGACGCCAAGACGCGGATTCTGAGGGCCGACGGGAATTACGGGCGGAGGTGGAGGTACAGGCACAGCTTCCATCACCTCGTGATTCTGTACATCTTCGCGAATAGCAACGACCTCGGGTCCTGCGCTGGCCCAGTCAATGGATCGTACGCGGGCTGTACGGTCGTCATGCGAGGCGCCAGGGGATATTCGTTTTCGTGTGTTGATACGAGTAACAGAGCCGCCTGTTCGGCAGCGTCGAAAATTAATGAATTCGTAGAGCATTCGGCGCTCCCCTCCCACGCCCGCACGTCATTCGTTCACCACGCCAAACTCGTTTATTGGTGCCTATCCACCCCACCCCACTGTCGTTTTCCCGCCACACTCGCAGGGTCGACGTTTTGACGGTCGGCCGAACCCTTCGCGTCGCCACGCTCGACCACGCCATCGGAATTCGTTGATCTTCTTGAAGAAACGTGAATTCAATACGACCCGCGTAAAACCCTTGCCGCGCCTGTCCGCGGCTGCCAGAAAGCTGGCGCCCTGTTTCGCGCTCCGACCGATCACCACCTCGCTTCTGCTCTGGCCATGCCCCCCGGTTCCGGGCGAAGGGCGAGGGCCTCGTACACTTTCGTCCAAAACGCGCCCCGCGAACCGCTTCGAAGTCGATCGTTGGTGCTCCAACCAATCGGTGAGAGACGAAGCGTTGCGAGATCGTTGCACCTCCAACGAACTTCGCTGCTTGCCGCGGAAGATACTCACATCGCGGGTGGCGAATGAGTTTCGTTTTACCGCCGGAAGATGCGCTTTTGTACGCGTTTCGTCGCAACGTCGTCGTCGCTGCAAGTGCCGGCACGGGCAAGACGTACCGCCTGACCGCGTTGTACGTGATGTTGTCGCTAGGTTTGACCTCGATGGGACAAACCGACGATGATCCACTCGCGCCCGTATCACCCGAACGTATCGTTGCCACAACGTTTTCGCGCGCAGCGGCGCAAGAAATCGCAGCTCGTGTGCAACTTGCGTTAGGCAGCATCGCCGAGTGGGGCGACCAAGACAAACCTCCTGAACTTGCGGAAGTCCTCGAAGCCAGGCGCGCCGTTTTGCGTGATCCTCCCGCGGTTCCCGAACTGAAACGGCGCGCCGCGGATGCTCTGAGCCGCGCCGCTGGAGCGCGTATCGATACGCTGCACGGTTTGGCGCAGCAGATTGTCCGGACGCATGCGCTGGTCCTCGGCGTCGATCCCGAAGCGCGTGTCGTCGATGAAGACGAAGCCCAAGCGTTTGCGGATCTGTCGGTGGATGAAACGCTCGGCACAGCACTCGATACGGGCGGTGAACGCGCAGATGCTGCAAGGGCGCTGATTGCCGCAGCAGGAGGCGTGTGGGGCGCGCGTCGACAAGTGGCGCGCTTGTGTGATCGCCTCGATGAAGAAGGCCTTTTGCCGTCGGAACTCCTGCTCGCCGAACACGCCAACGGCGCTCGTGATCTGCGTCGTTCGATCGACGAAATAGTCAAACTTTGCAAAGACGGCGGCGTGCGCACGAAAGACGCCGCCGATGCTTTGGCCACAGCGTTCGGTGCTGCGGATCCTTCGGTGCTTTTGCCGTCCGGGGCGGACGCGAAAGTGCGTGAATTTTTCGAAGTTTCCCTCCGTGGAAAAACCAGCGATACGGACAAGGCATTTGGGGTTTTTCGGGAAGGTTTTTCCGGTACGTCCAATGGTGATCGCGCATCGGGCGTGATTGCGCTTCTGCGCGAAGGTTTGCACCTATCAGCGCGCGAACGAACGATCGTGGTGTTGCTCGAAGATGCGCGTGCGCGTCTTGCGGCCATGCGTCGTCGTGAAGGCGTGCTTGGATTTGGCGACATGCTTCGTATCGCCCGGGATGGTTTGCGCGATCGCCCCGAAGTCGCGATCGCGGTGCGCGAATCCATCGATGCTTTGTTGGTCGACGAATTTCAGGACACAAGCCGCGCGCAGCGAGACATCGTGTATTTGTTGCGCGAACGCAATGGCAGCGGTCGAGCCATCGGACGAGCTCCCGTTGCGGACGAATTAAAACCGAGCGGATTATTTTTGGTTGGTGATCGCAAGCAATCCATTTATGGATTTCGCGGCGCCGACGTGGCCGTGTTTTCGCGTATCACCGGGGAACTTTGTGGACCAGCGGCCCGCGAGGCGCTCGCACTCGCGCCCGAAATATGCGCGCCCATCGCCCGCGCGGACCTCGTGGCTTTACGAGAAAGTCGGCGCAGCGGCGGAAAAATCCTTTCGTTCGTCAATGCTTATTCCGCACATGATTTCCGTGCGGAAAGTGGCGAACATCCGCGCGATTTCGAAGTCGTTTACGGACCGGCGGATCACTTGGTTCCTGTCGCAACGGCGGTCGATCAAGGCGAAGTCGTATTTATCGAAGACGATGGCGCATGCCCTCCAGATGCCGAACCCGTCGTTCGCGGCGCCGCACGTTCGATGCGGGAAGCGTTTGTCGCGGCTGCATTCACGGCCAAACAAGTTCGCTCTGGCGCGTGCGCGTTTCGCGACATTGCGATCCTTGCTCGCCGACGTCGCACGTTGCCGCTGCTCGAACTGGCCCTCGCGCGGCTCGACATTCCGCATGTGGTCGCCGGTCGAGCGTTGTACGACACCGCCGAAGTGCGCGACGTGGCTGCGGTTTTGCGCTTACTCGTGGATCGTCGGGATCGGCTGGCGTTGGCCACCGTGTTGCGAGGTCCCGCGGTGGGTTTGTCCGATACCGGGCTCGCGTGGCTGGCGATCCCTGGACTTGGTTTGTCGCTGACGCTGGAGCGTTCCGACGCCTTGCGGCTATTGCCTACGCATCCTGGCTGGTCGCACCTTGGACCGGCGGATCGGACACGGCTCGAAGATTTCGTGCGTAGGTTTGTCGAATTGCGTCGTGCAGCCATGCGTCTGCATCCAGGGGAAGCCATTCGCGCCGCGGCTGCAGCGTTCGATTTGGATCGCGTTTTCGCGGCGATGCCTCGTCCAGAAATGCGTATTGGCAACGTCGATCGTTTGCTCGGCGTCGCCCGGCGGCGCGGCGGCACATTGCCCGGGTTTGTCCGGTGGCTCGATCGGCGCATGCGTGAAGATTCCGACGATCGCGAAGATGCTGTATTTACCGAAGAAGAAGATGCCGTTCGCCTTTTGACCATCCACGCCAGCAAAGGTCTGGACTTTCCAGTCGTTCTCGTCCTCGACCTCGATGCAGGCATTTCGCCCCGGCCCACGGGAGTACAAATTGCCTCGATTGGTGGGGACAAACCAACGCTGGTGCTTCGACATTCGTCGTCGCGTCCGGACCCCATGGCGGATTCGACGTTGATGACGCTCGAATCAGGTGAAATCCCCGCGCGCGAAACATTACGTACCGCAGCGCTCCGTCTCGCAGAAGCCACCAATCGTGCACGTGAACTTTCGGAACGCCAACGCCTGACCTACGTCGCCTTTACGCGGCCAAAACGGATGCTTGCACTCGTGGGCGTAGCCAAAGGCGAAGGCACTCGACGGAGCAAAGGCGGCTCGGCATTCGAATCACTCGAGTTGGGTTTGTCCGACAGTCGGATCAAGGGGTCCATCACGACACATCTGCGCGCGCTGGATCTACTTGCGCATCCCGATGCGCAACCGCGAGATGCGCGACGGACGATGGCCACGCTCACGGGCCCTTCGCCGCACTGGCCAGAAGAGCCTCCCACGCGCACAGTGGCCATTGCGACGACGCCTTTGTCACTTTTTCAGGGATGTCCGCGACGTTTTCGCCTTCGTCAATTGCTCGGTTTTGACGAACCCTTGAGCACCGGTTGGGTGGATCTTCCAGGGGCGGCGCCTCCAGTGGATCCAGCCGATGGTGAACCTGTGGTGGACGTGCCCGTGCTCGAACCGATTGATCTCGATCCGCGTATTCGAGGTTTGGCGGCGCATGGGGTTTTGGAACGATGGCCACGCGAAGCGTTCGGACGACCGACGGATACGGCCGATGTCGCCCGTCGTTTGGCCTTGGCGGGGTTACGTTCGGACATACCGGAGGCATCACGAATTGCTGAAGGAATCGCGCGATTTCTCGATGGACCTTACGCGCGCGCCATTCGCGAACAAGGGTTACGGCTTCTGCGTGAAGAACCGTTCGTATTGACGATCGGTTTGTCCCCGGCGCCCGATGGAACGCCGCGTGTTCTCGGGTTACGTGGAGCCGTCGATTTCGTCGTGTTTCGCCCCGATGGAACGGTCGACGTCATCGATTATAAACTTTCACGTCCGCGCTCGGATCTCGGCGTGTACGCCTTTCAGCTACATGCGTATGCGCTCAGTATGGTTCGTCGCGAGCCAAATATGCGAATTCGCGCGGGCGTATTGTTTCTCGCAGGCGCATCCGCGGAACCCATATTTCTTGCGTCCGAGGGGTCGGATGGCACGATTTCTCCGTCCGAACACGACGCATTTTCGCGACACTTGTCGGACTTGGGCGAGAGGTTTGCAGAATCGCGTTGGGCAGATCGATTCGATCCTGTCCCGCTTGATCGTTGTCGCAAACTTCGCTGCGGGTTTGTCGGCGCCTGTTACGGGCCAGAAGCTTCGGTTTGAAAGACAAACCGGAAGCGAGCCCGGTGATTTCCATGCTCGCTTCGCGCGTGTGGGACACGCGCTGCGCGAGGCCAGTCACGATGGGGGGCTCCGCAGGCGGCTCTTTAAGTCTTTTGGGCAAGCCCAAAAGACGAGCCGACTGCTCTGCCCCCATACCCCCCGAGAGAGACAACCTGGACGCTGGTCATGATTTGTACCCGATCGAGTTGG
>JANORL010001440.1:0-5530 GCA_031415295.1 Polyangiaceae bacterium
GCAATTGTTTGGCCGCTTGGAACGATTGGGCGAAGAGACCAGGACAGACCCGCTGGATAGCGCATTTGTGTTTCTTGCGGGACGCACGGCGGATCAATGGCAAAGCGCGTGGAAACCAAACGAAGAACAAACGCATATGTACATGGATCCCGACGCGGCGATTCTTCGATTATGGCGCTTGGTCAAATCGTGGTGCGCGGTGAATTTCGTACGTCGAGCGGCTTTGGGACGTGTGATGCGAATGCTTTGGAGTGCGTTATCGACACGCATGGGCGGTCCTTCGGACGAGCTGGCGACAACACTGTCGGTGCTTGTGCTCAACCCACCTGAGATTAAGGATAGGAAAGCGCTTTCTCTTCTGGAGCCAGCAAGTGAGGCCATTGCCATTCTGTCGGTTGGTTGGAACAGAAATCCATTTTTGGAAACCTCTTTTGGTGATCTCGTAGAACGAAGTGTTGGGATCTTTTCTGGTGGAGCAATGGTTCTGCATGGAGGACGATCCGCACGCGTGAATGCGACCTTCGCCGATAGCGACGCAGTGGTTCATGTAGCCATTCCTATGGAGGCGCTGTTCTTGCGGTTATTACGTGAGGAGAAGACAAAGCAGAAGACCGAGAAGATTATTGAAGCCATTCAGTTCGAGCAAGGACCGTATGACGGCGGCGCATACGCGTTTTTGGAGAGAATTAAGAAGCATCCCGAAGACCTACAAGTTCAGCGCGAATACGCGCTTTACGCGACCAATGCATTGTTTCGGTTGGTCCAGGACGATCCGAGTTATCTCGCGCGGTGGCAGAAAGGCCATTGGCAAGACGAGCAACCTATGAGCCCGCTCGTTTTCTTGTTGATGATTCTTTCGGAACCAAATGAGCTGCTGCCTGCGGAGACTCGAATTCGCGAGATTCTTCACGATCGAGGAACCGAAGAGCCAGGCAAAGAAAAGGGGTTATGGGCGGACCGCGTGGACCGGTTTCCTTTGCTCCGGATGGCTTTCGAGATTCCCGGCGTGTTTCCTCCCGGCGGGTTCATTCACATGCGTATTCAAAGCGCTGAATACGAGGGATATGTGGCGCGTGCGCTCCATCAAATTGAACACGCAGACGATCATCCCATTGCCCGTATTGCGGGCGACGTTTATTTCTTGCGGGTTGCCGCATCGCAAAAGCCACGGGTGTCCATTGCGGGTCAAGCGATGGACCTGCGCGAAATACTTCCAAGCCGATTGCAAATGCTCTTGGATCGCGTCATTGCCGATCCGCCTCCCGATACGATGGCATTTTTCGAGCCCGCGTTGCTGCGCGTATGTGGAGGCGTTATCCAACGCCTCGCGTTCCCTGACCAGACACCCCTTCGGGAGGGCATTTTCTGGACGTATCGCCTTTTTCAATGGCTCTGTTTGCAACTAGAAGCGATTGCGCCCGATACGCGGCTCGATGGAATGCGCCGATTGGCAGCCGGGGCTCCACCGCCCAACAATCCGCATGATATCCTCGACCCGTTTGGATTTGGTCGCAACGATTTTGATCATCGCCTCGCTACGGTGCTGCATACCCTTGCCCATTTGCATGTTCTCGATCTGCCAAAGGACCACGACGCAATGAATCCAGCGTCGCCTCCACCAGCGCGCGTCTCGTCGCCGGAAATCGAGCAACGGCTCCTGGAGCTTGCGCAGAAATCCCATCAAACACCGAGCCTCGGAACGCTCCTTGATTGGCATTTGCCTGGGAATATCCCTGACATCGCGCTGTACACGCTTCTGAACTTGAACAGTGGGCGTTTTGCCGACTTGAGCGTCGAATCGCGATTGCGGCGATTCGAAGCGATTCCGAAGGACATCGACGCGCTCGAAGATGAGCGATTGGGCGAGCGGCTTTTGCACGAGCTTGTGCTCATTGCAGCGGCGAATCACGCCAAAAGCCTCAGCCCAGATGAGCGAAAGCTCGTCGAAGCAAAAGTGCGCGATATGGTGGATTCACCCGAAGCGGCGCGTTATCGGCGGATGATCATGATTTCGTTTTTTGCGGCGGGGGAAAACCATTTGGAATTGGAAGCGTTTGAGCTTGCGGTGCAAGAGCCTTCGGACCCTGCGCTGGGTCTGCTGCTGGGTGAGCTTTTTGTTGCGATGGCGGATCGGGATCCTAGGAGTTTCGCGGGCGTCGTCGCCAATGTTGCCAAAGGTTTGGCTGAGAAAGGCGCGGACACCGTGCTGCTGATTGGGGGCGCGCTCGCGCGCGTGCTGAACATGGGCAAACCCGAAAGCCGAAAAGAAACGCGGGTGCTTATGTTAAGACTTGCCAAAGACGAACCGTTTCGGGATGATAAGCGAATGCTGGAGCTGTTGGCGACGTTCAACATCAGGGAGAATCGCGCTTGAACAAGCGAATCGTGCGGCTTCATCTGTTTTGCTCCGTGAAGGGCGGAGTTGGAAAATCCACGTTGGCGACGGCGGCGGCGAAGCTTCTCGTGCACTTGGGCCGAAAGCCAGCATTTTTGGATTGCGATTTGAGCGGAACCTCGATTGCAGACGGACTGCGGCTTTGCGCACCGGACGTGCCGACGAATCGCGAATTGGCTGATGTTTTAGCCGAGCCGACGGGGCGTCATCTAAGTGTTGCGGAAACAGAAGAAAAGCGCAGAGATCGCAAGCGTCGCAAGAGCGATGATGGACCAACCAAGGACTTTCCTTATCTGCCGCCCTACCTCAACGATGCATTGATTTATGCGAATCGCGTACGACGACGCACCGACGATTGGCCGAAGGCGCCGCGAACAGATGCATTGATTTGGCTTCACGAAACGAATGATGGGGTGCTTTACTTGCCATCGTCGTCCATTCTCGAGGATGTCCAGGGAAGCATGAGTTGGTTTTTGGGCAAACCCTACGATTTTGCGTATGCGCTGATGACCACGATTGATTCGCTCGTGGAGAATCGGCCGGAACTTACGGATCTGGTGCTCGATTTGCCGCCCGGTTTATACGGGTTTCCGCATGAAGCATTGATGATGGCGATAAACATCGAGACGAACGATCGGTTCGCTGAGGGGTTTCCGCAATGGGTCGACGGGCCGATTCAATGGGACGTGAATCCGTTTATGGTGACGAGTCAAGATCCGAATGATTTCATTCCCGCCATGGAGTACATACTCCGAAACCAAGACGAACTGCCGAGCCTTCTCGCCGTGGTCAATAAGCGGACGCAACCATTGACAGACATACAGAAGAATGCGCGGAAGAAACTTGGTCCCATGCTTGCCAATTCGGGGATTGAGGCGACCCACCTCAAGGAAGTGGGATTTTACGACGCGTTGGCGAAGCTCTTTTGGGATGGAGATATCGCACAAAAAGACATTCCTGAGCCGTTGCTGGACATTCTACGATTGAGGACAAAATGATCGGACAGGCTCTTCGTTACGATTACGACGGTATATTTGGCGATCCAGGAGCGTCCGACGATCGCAGCGGATACCTGACGCGTCACGATTTGAGATATGGTCAACGGCATATTTCGGAAGCGCCGCCGTCGAATGATAATCAATTTGCGAAGCAGTGGCCCGACGAATTCAAGTCACTCGACCGCGCCATTGAGGCGCAGCATGCGGAGATTAGCAAGCTCATGCATGCACGAAATGCCGATCCAAGTAATCAACTGCTCAAGATGGAGCTGGAGGCAGCTTTCGGAGGGCTGAAGAAGCTCGAGAAGCAATGGGTGAAAGCTCTGAAACCATATCAGGAGCTTCAAACGCCTTCGCTTTCGGAAGCTGACATTGAGAACATTGAAGAGGCGCGTAAGATCCTTGCAATGTACAAACATGAAAATTCTACCTGAAACAACTCATCCACCAAAATCAAAGATTGAACGAAAACACTCGCCGAGGGAAGGCCGGTATCGCAAGTATCGCCAGTGTTTGAGGTGGGAATTCGGATTTGCGTGCGCCTTTTGTCTACTGCACGAGGGAGATTTTGTCGATTATCCAGCAGAAGGTACAGGACTGACGTGGATCGAGCATTATGTACCCCGCAAAGAGGACAAAACTCTCGCGAACGTGTACTCGAACTGCTTTTATTCGTGTTATCTATGTAATCAAGCACGAAGCGATATGCCTGTTCATGATGCGGATGGAGGATCCATTCTGAGTCCCGTCGATGTTGCGTGGGCGGAGCATTTTGAAGCGTCCGATAATCAGTTGAAACCCAAAACGACCGACGCAGTGACGACGGAAAGAGCATACGCTCTCAATGGTGATCGAAAACAGGAGCGTCGTGCCACAAGAAGGAAACGAATTACGAAATGGCTTCAAGATATTCGCGAGAAGCCGTCTGAAAGTATTGAGCTAAGTCAAATTGCAGCGAATTTAGCGAGGTCCGACGATCCTATGACGCGGGAACAGGCGCGAAAAGTCCAGAAGGCGGCGCTGGATTTGCTAATTGAGGTCAGAATGGCTCGCGAGGAATTGCAACGTTATCTCCTCATTGCTACTGACGCGCGCCGCCCCTGCTCTTGCGGTGAACAAAGCCCGATACCTCCGTCGTACCTCGACGAGCAGGGGATCGTGGTCGAGAACTAAGCAACGACAACCCCGCGTTACTCGCGTCCGATCAAAACCATCGATCGACAGTCCCGCATGCACGCGAATCCCGTCACCACAGCGACACGTTTGTCGTAGCGCAATAGTCTACGCTTGACCACTCATGTCCTGGGTGCCAAGGGCCGCATCGATCGTACGAACGTAAACGAGAGAGATGTTTTGCTCTCCAACGAATCGCGCGCATCTTACGCGGACAAACTCAGGCACCACCTGCGCACTCGAGGCGCGGGCGTAGCTCGCCACTGTTCGCAAGTCCGAACCGCAACAACCACAGTCGAAGCGCAAACACAAGTTCTTTACGTCGTGGCCAAACGTTGGATCAAGATTGTAGGAGGTTCGTCTTGTCGTAGTGTCGACGTGCATGTCGTGCAGGCATGGAGGAAGGTACTCAAAGCGTCTGGGGATTGTCTCAGAACGTCGGAGCGTGAACGCCGAATGTTTGTCGTTGCAGAACGGAGCCAGTTGGTGTACCGTGACAAACTCAAGGAGAAGGGTTCCAATGGACGCCCCTGATCTGGTTCGACGTACCCCTGACGCGCTGCTCGTTGCAAACCGTGACGAAATCATTTCTCGCTACAAACGCTCGCTGACAGTTCGTCGGAATCTCAACGACAAATTGGCTGCGCGACTTTCTAAGGATGTCCGTGAGGAAGGAGGGACAAAGCTGGGCATCTTTCAAAACGGCATGTTCGTTTTCGATACGGAGGATGATGTATGCGTCTTGATCGATTACTGCATTTACGACGTCCGACGAAATGGACGTAATGCCATCGAGCAATACCTGATTGATTCGCCGCCGGATCCAGAATCGGAGGAGATGGCGTGTCTTCGAGTCATGCAACGAGCGTTTTATTCGTTGTTTGTCGTGGAATCGGTCGAACGGGGTTTTGGGGTCATCGTACGGGACTTGCTTTCGACTAAAATCTTGTTTGTCCTGGATATA
>JANORL010001441.1:0-8554 GCA_031415295.1 Polyangiaceae bacterium
CACGGATATCCCCCTGACTGGACGGCGCAATATCCGTGCACGTGAAGCCCCGCCAGAGATGAAAGCAGGCTCTCGTGTTCGGGGTACCCGTAACGCAAAGAAGGGAAAACTGCGCCATCCACGTTAGCGTTGTGGAGGCTTTCGTCCACAAAAGGTATGAGAACAGGGTGCGGACTGATTTCTAGAAAAACCGTTTGTCCGTCGTTGATGGCCTGTCCGACGGCACGCCCAAAGAGTACCGGCGCGCGAAGGTTTTTTTGCCAATAAGCACGGCCCAACTCAGGGCCAAATACCAATTCACCCGTCACCGTGGAACGCATTTTTATCGATGCAGGGCGCGGTTGCAGGCCTTCCAATGCCAATGAAAGATCGTCGAGCAAACAGTCGACCTGTGGACTATGCGATGCCACGTCGACATTGACTCGGCGAATGAAAACATCGCGTTCGGCAAGTTTGGCCAATACGTCGTCGAGAGCTTCCGGATCGCCGGAAATGACCGTCGTGCGTGGTCCATTGTTGACCGCTACGCTGAGCCGTCCGGCATAAGGAATGAGGAGGCGCTCTGTTTCCTCCATCGAAAGCTCCACCGTGGCCATCGCTCCCTGACCCGCAATGCGTTTCAGTAGCTTACTGCGCCGACAAATGACACGCAGGGCGTCTTCCAATGACAAAATTCCTGCCACATACGCAGCGGCAATTTCGCCCATGCTATGTCCAATGACACAATCAGGTTCGACTCCCCACGATCGCCATAAAGTGGCGAGTGCAATTTCAATCGTGAACAGCATGGGCTGGACGACGTCGATGCGCGATAACTGCGAATAAGCCTCGTCGACAAACAGTTCGTCGACCACCGAAAAACCTGATTCACGCCGTACAATCGCATCGCAGGCTTCGACAATTTCGCGAAAAATGGGTTTTTCCACGAAAAGCGCTCGTCCCATTCCGACCCATTGCGAACCCTGGCCAGGAAAAACAAACACCAATCCAGGTCGCCCCCCGACGGGTGCCGTTCCTTGGCGAATCGATGGAAGGTCGCGGCGTTCCGCAATCGCCCGTAACCCGTCGAGCATCTGAGCGTGTGTTCGCCCGGTAATGACCGCTCGTACTCGATGGTGTGCGCGCCGCATACTCGAAACGTAACAAATGTCCCGTAATGCGACGTCAGGGTGACGTTCCATGTAAGACGCGAGGTTTCTGGCGGCATCGCGCACAGCCAGATCGATCTGACCCGAAATGGGCAACAAATGGACGTAGGACTCTCGATACTCTCGTTCCGTTTCCTGCCGATTCGCGATGCTCACGCCGTGCGCGAACAGCATTCCCACAGATTCGCGAATGGCACGTCCTTCGTCTTCATTTCGCCAAAAAGTGCCCATCGTGACCGCTGTTTGCTTGCGCCCAGCATGCTCGATGCATTCTTCGATCGATTGCTTGACGATCGGATGCGGAGCAATCTCCAAAAATGCACCGATACCGTCGTCCAGCAACGTCTGAATGGCTGCCGCAAATCTCACAGGTTCTCGCAATTGACGCGACCAATATCCAACATCGAGATTCTCACCGCGAATCTCTTCGCCCGTAACGCCCGAAACGATGGGCACTCGTCCCGACGTTGCACGGAGGTCCAGCAATTGACGAGGCAATTCTTGCCGCAAGTAGTCCATTTGTGGCCCGTGGACCGCTGTGCCCGTCGGTATCGGTCGCGTGAACACACCGCGGGCGGACAAAGATGCCCCGAGGCCGGCGATTGCTACGCTTTCCCCGGAAAAAACGGTGGATTTGGGACTCGCCGCAATGGCGCAATGAATTCGTCCTCCGGAATTGGCTGAAATCGTCAAGGCCTCTGCCCAATCGACGGCTGCGAGCAGCATGACGCCTTTACCCACGGACTTCTGCACGAGCCGCGATTGCCGCGCAATCACCCGTGCGGCGTCTTGCAGTGACAATGCCTCCGCCACGTGCGCCGCAGAAATTTCACCAATACTGTGCCCAACGACGACCGCCGGTTCGACACCAAGTTCACGTAATAGATTCGCAACAGATACTTGGAAAGTAAATAATACCGGCCACATCACGTCGATGCGATCCGCTACCGCTCGCGGACAACCGGCCAAAATTTCATCGAGAACCGACCATCCCAAATACGGCTGAAGCGCCCGGTCACATTGAATCATTGCCGAGCGAAATACTGGCTCCGCATGTACCAACGACCGCCCCATTCCCAACCATTGCGACCCTTGACCGGAAAATACCCAAGCGAGACGTCGCGGTTCGGCTGATTGTTCGCGAAATATTCCCCGACCCTCCGCGCCAATGCGAACTTCCTCGAGGCGCTGAAGTAAACTGTTGGGCGTGCTGGCAATCACCGCAATACGCTGCCCGATGCCTTGCGGTTTAACGTAAATGACTCGTTCACTGCCGATATCGTGGCGACGAACCCTTTCCATTGTTTCGACGATGACCGCGTCCATCGCAGCATCAGAACCACCTTCGACCAACGCCACACAAGCTCCTGGCCTCGGCATACTTTCCAAAATAGCATGCGCGTTGGTACCGCCATAACCGAATGAACTCACTCCTGCTCGAAACACCTCGCCCTCTTCCACCGGCCAAGGTCGAGCCGTCGTGACGACCTCCAATCGCATCGTATCGAAATCGATATTGGGATTCGGAGTGTTGAAGTGTAAATTAGGCGGGATCACCTCGTGTTGCATTGAAAGCGCGACCTTGATGAGTCCGGCAATCCCAGCCGCGGCTTCGAGGTGTCCAATGTTCGTCTTGACCGAACCAATCTGTAACGTCTGATCCGCTCGTAATTCACCGCCAAGCACCGAGCCGATGGCTTTGGCCTCGATCGGATCACCCAGCGGGGTTCCCGTCCCGTGCGCTTCGACATAATGAATATCGGCCGGCGAAATGCCGGCAGTATAACAAGCATCGATGAGAACGGATTCCTGCGCTTTTGGGTTTGGCGCGGTCAAACCATTGCTGGCTCCGTCATTGTTGACCGCACTGCCTCGAATGATGGCATAAATGCGATCGCCGTCCTTCAATGCATCCGAAAGCCGCTTCAGCGTTATGATCCCGGCGCCTTCGCTCCGCACATACCCGTCGCCCTGCGCGTCAAATGCGCGACATCGCCCCGTCGTACTCATCGTATTGAGCTTGCCAATACGCATCGTCGTTTCGGGCACGAGTGTCAAATTCACGCCCCCCGTAAGCACAATGTTCGATTCTCGAAGACGTAGGCTCTGACATGCCAAATGCACCGCAACCAGCGACGACGATGACGCCGTATCCACCGTCATGCTCGGCCCTTGAAGACCCAGCACGTACGACACCCGATTGGCAATGATGCATCCCGCACCTCCCGTGCTCGTGTGCGACGTGATCGCGTCCCAGCCAGCTCGGTCCTGCAAAAGTGCGTGATCCAGGAAAAGCGCCCCGACAAACACCCCCGTGCGACTGTCCTTCAACGACGTAGGCACGATGCCCGCATCTTCAAGCGCTTCCCACGAAAGCTCGAGCACGAGCCGCTGCTGCGGATCCATTTGCACCGCTTCTCGCGGTGATATCCCAAAAAATTGTGGATCAAATTGATCAACTCGATCGAGAAATCCTCCCCAACGAGTGTTCAGTTTGCCTACTGCCGCAGTGTTTGGATCGTACAGCGCGGCCGCATCCCAGCGGTCTCGAGGCACTTCCGTGATCGCATCCACCCCGTCACGCAAAAGTTGCCAAAACGCTTCAATACTCGGCGCTTTCGGAAAACGACACGCCATGCCTACAATCGCAATAGGTTCGCTCGAGTTTGTCGCCAGTGACAAAGGCGGCGGAATCGACGAACGCGGGGGCGACGAAGGCGTGTCCTCCATCAAGTGCTTTGCGAGTGCCCGCGGCGTCGGAAACTCCCACACGAGCGTCGGCGAAAGCGCTCGACCAAGGCGCTGCGACAACTCCCCAAGCAGCCGCATCGCACCCAGCGAATCGAGCCCATAACGGTGAAATCGCTCCCGTGGATCGATCGCACGCGTATCCATCCCGCGTGTATCCGCGAGATGAGATACGAGCCAAAATTCGAGGTCATCTGCGTTGGGGAAACTCATCGCCGCGCAACCAACCCCCAATTCCTCGATGCCTCCACGTGCCCGCCATCTCAGCTAGCCGTTGCCGCAATCCTTCACCCGAAAAAAGCACTCGGCGAACCCTCATGTGCGAAATCGACCGCCTGTTCTGGCAGCCTATCCCTAGCAGGAATCCATGCCTCTGCCTTTTTGAGGCACGCTCTACTTCTCGCGCACTCTCCTTCCCGCGTCTACGACGAACGAAGCCACGATGCGCAAGATCCGCTAGAGGTTTGCCGCATATGCTTGAAGCATTACCCGCACGCGGACCAACCATCCGTTGACACACAAAGCATTCTTCGCGCGAGCTACTCAGAGGATGTTCACCACGCGTAGCAGCCTGATGAACATCCTCTCAGTTCCCGGCACTCTCTAGCTTCGGCTCGAGCGGCAACGGCGGCTTTCCAGGCGCAGGACGATAACCAGGATTGCGGTACGTCAAGAACGCAATCTTCTCGTGCTTGTACGGCTTGGTTTGTCCGGGAAGAGGACATTGATCTCGCAGCCAGTACACGTCGAACGCCACGAGTTCGTCCTCGGCGCGCCCCGTTTCCTCGTGCCAACGCAGCAAGTAATCCTTCAACCCTTGACGAAATCCTTTGTTCCGATCGAATCGGATGCGGTTCCAGTAGTCCTGTCGAATCTGCCCAAGACCAAGACCTCGAGCATCCGTCAAGTCGAGATCCGGCACTTCACCCGTGAACGGATCGACATGACGACCATCCATTGTGATTGCATCGATCGACACCGAACCATCGTCGCTGATCGGGTTTGGCGCAAACATGCCCCACCCTTGATACATCCGCGGATATCCAATCGTCGCTTGTACGAGCCACGGTTGCGTGTGTTTTAGAGGCTGCGGAACAGCCTTGTTTTCGTTCAACGTTTGACTTAACGCGCACAGGAAAAACCACCCCACGAGCAGTTCGCGCATGCCCGCCTGCACGCGCACCAAACGCGCCGCAAGTGGCGATGACTCGCTCGACACCGCACGACCTTGCACGCGTCGATCGAGTCCCAACGCGCGAGCTACAGAATCACGTCGACGCACGAGGTAGTCGAGAAAAATTCCTACGAGACCAAACGTTACGATGCGACAGACCGGCCAGAAAAATCGACCACCAGGCAACACGCGGATGATCTCGACGATCGCCGCGCGATCCACGAACTCTTCGCCTGTACTCGTTTCACGTACCTTCACGAGCGATGACGCATCGCTCATGTCGCTACTCGCTTCGAACTGCAAACGTTCACAGTTGTCGAGGCGCGCGAAGAGACGACACAAGAAAAACGCCAACGCCGAACGCCTGTCGTAAACGACAATCCATGCGCGGGATCGCTTTGTGTACCAACGATTGACGATGTCCCAATGCACAGGCTGAGGGAACAAGAAACTCCAGCCGATCATGAACCACGAGAACGGTCCGAGTCGCATCATGAGGCCGAACGAACCGTGCAAACCGGTCATGAGAAGCATCGCGAGCGGTCTTGTGATGCGTCGACCTTCGGGGGCGAGGATCAGCATCAAGATGAACGCTTCGACGACGAGTACGCTCCACGTGGACAACTTCATCAGCGGCACGGGCATGTGTTCCCGGAAAAACACTGCCACACCGGTGACCATCCGGTCCAGATGCAGGACGTAGTGGACCGTATCGCCATTACGCCAAATCACTCCGGACTTGTTGACGACATTAAAATAATAAACGACGGCAATATTGAGAATGACGACGAGACTGATGAGGGAGACATAAGGTTTCGTTTTCCAAACAAAACTCGTCTGCGTCGCATTCAAATCGGCAGCATTTCGCTCATTCCGTTCGCGAAAGCTTCGTAAAAGTCCATCCACCGAAAAGCGTTCACCCGTAGGCATGAACATCGCCCAACCCACGAGCAAATTCACGACGACGTATCCGCCGTTTTCCACGAGCACCAAACGATTGTCGATACTCGTGACGAAGATCCACGCAAGCACGGAAAAAATACGCGTGTGCCAACCAATCCAAAAGAAAATATTGCACAATGTCATCAGTGCAAATGCGACGTGGACCTCCTCGATCGTCGAAAATGCGTGCAACAAGCTGAAATTGAACCCGCTGGTCGGGCGAAAAAGATGGTAATGATTGGTCAATACGCCCGCATTCGAATAATAAACGCGCGCTTCATACCAATGACGTAAACAATCGCCCGTGACGAGAAATCCCAGCACCAGGCGAAAAAGACCAAGCGTTCGCGGATCCATCGTCAAGTAATGGTCGCGAACCCACCCGTATCCTTCGCGTAACGCCGCAAAACGTGGGGATTTGGGAGCCGGCGGTTTTTCCCAAGGCGGTTTTTCTTCTGCAATTTGAGGCGCAATTTCGGGAGCGACGTCACCCCCTTCGGTCACCACCTCCGTCTCTACGCGCGCATCATGGTCCACGATGCCCTACTCCGGCCGGCGCAAGGCGTCGGGCTTGATGAGCGGTATCCGATCCATTCCCGAACGGCCACCGCGCGAATGCATGAAAATCTTGTCCCGCCCTGTAATCGTTCGCATCGGCTCCTCGCCAGGCATCCCAATCGAATAACGCACCCAATAACCATCGTATCCACTGAGTGCTTCGTCCGTTGATTTGCCCTCGAGTGCCGGGCCACCTTTGGCTACGTAATCGCGAAATGCCCTCTGAAAAGGCTCATATTCGCGCAGACGCACACGTGCTAAATAATCATTCCACAATTGCCCGAGCTTCCGGGCATTGAGCGTATCGGCGTCCGCCGCGGGCTCGACACCTGTCAGCGGATCAATACTCGTGTTTTTTCGTGTCTGACCGTCGATGACGAAAACGCCATCTTCCGACGGCACATCGAGCACGTTCCATTTTCCAAGAATCCGCGGCCACGTGACGATTGCCAGAAGCTTCGGTCCTTGTGGCAATTTGAAGGGCAAGGGGTTTTCTTTCGCCATTTGCGCCAGCGCTGCGACGAAAAGCACCAACACACCTGCTTCGCGCACGAATCCCGTCAGAAACCGCAACGCCCGCACAGCAGACGGTGCTTGCGTCAATGCCGGAACATCGTCCGTTTCGTCGGATTCTTTCGGCTGCGGAATACCGCACGCATTCAATCCGCAGAACTCGCTCACCCGCGTGCGACGCGAAGCGAACGCATCATAAAAAACATTGAGAACCTGTGCGATTCCAGGAAGACGCATCAAAAACGCGACGGGCGATCCAAATGGCAAAATCCGCACGATTTCCGCAATGGCGCGGCCTCGCGTGAAAACGTTGCCACTGGTATCCACGACGATCACGCTGGATTGCACGAGTTCCGCAGTAACTACCGCGGGCAAATCTACGCGCTCCGTCGATCCATCCGCCTTGCGACGATTCAATTGTTCAAGGTCGTCATTGCCTTGAAACACCAGCAATCCGCGTTTGTCGAGGCGCTTGCACAAACGTGCTGTCCATAAACAAATCCCACAATCGACGTCGTAAATCACCGTGCGTTGTTTTGCGGCAGAAAATGTTCCTTCGAATACGTCCCATGTTTCTCGCGGCAACAACAACATAGCCGCAGCCAGAAGCGTCCACGCATAAAGCCCCAGCGAAAAAAACAGGCCGAGCACGAGCGCATAAACGACGAGCAATGCAGTGGCGACCCCACGCGTCACCCGACGCGCCACGGGAATAAAAATGAGCGCCGGTACTGCCCATTCGACGGCGAGCAACAGATACGAAAGCCCGCGCAAAAGACCCGCCGGCGCCGTACGCATGACGGCTCCTAGGTCACTCACCCACCGCTCGACGAACAACGCCCGATGCAGCGCTTGTCCCGCTTTCCACGTATCCGTACGATGCCAAAGCGCCGACGAAATCAAAATGAGCGCAATTTGCAGCGTAACCGCCAATGCCGCCAGCGACATTGGCGACCAACCAGGCGACCGCGCAGCATTGATTTCTGCATCATTCGGCGCTTTGCGGCCATTCAAATCCGCGGCGGTTTTCTCGTCTTCCGAGTTGATCGAACCGACGCATTCGTCAATCGAATACCGACTTCCAAGCGGCAAGAACAACGTGAAGAACAGAAGCGCCGTCGCGGCGAAGTTACCTTGATTCTCGATCAAAACATTGCGCGATCCGAGACTCACCAGAGCCACGAGGGACAACGCATGAAAGACGCGCGTCTTGTATCCAACGAGAAATCCCACGTAAACGAGGAAAATTAGTGCGAATGCAAAATGGTTTTCCCCGGGTGTCGAAAATGCGTGCAGCAGGCTCCAAACAGTCCCCTTGTCCCGTAAATTAAAGATGTGGTTGTGGTTTGGAAGAACCCCGTCGTTCGAATAGAAGACGCGGACCCAAATCCAACGCCGAAACAAATCGCCCAAGAGGACGAGCGCCATGGCGATACGAAACAAACCAAGCGAACGAGCATCGATTCGAACG
>JANORL010001442.1:0-3007 GCA_031415295.1 Polyangiaceae bacterium
TCTCTTTGGGATGTATCGACCTGAAATGGAACCGGGGATGGTTGGCAGTCGCGGAACAAGATCGATTCGCGTTTGGCATACCGAGGAACACGTTGTGCCATTGCGTGAATTTTTCAGGCAAAACCTCGAGGCGTGAAGCACGATGATGCGAGCAAACACGACACCGAAATACCGGAATTCCCATCGAATTGCCTTGGCTCGTCAATACGACAACGCAGTGCGATAACCTGATGTGCCGCAACTCCCATGACAACACCCGCGCTCTACAACGACTACACAGTGATTTCCCGTCGGCACGCGTGGGCCCTCACGCTCGTCGCCACGCTGACGCTCGCGGTCAGTTACGTCGATCGCCAAGCGCTTGCCGCGTTGGCTCCAACAATTTGCCGCGAATTCAACATCTCGGAAACCGACTACGGATTTCTGATGGCGGCGTTCTCGCTGGCGTACCTCATCGCTGCACCCATTGCGGGAGCGTTGGTCGATCGCGTGGGAGCTCGTCGCGGTTTGCTTGGAGCGGTGCTCGTCTGGTCGTTTGTCGCGGCACTTCACGCTGTGGTGCCCGGGTTTGGCGTGCTCGTGTTTCTGCGTATCGCTTTGGGTGTAACGGAAGCCCCTTCATTTCCGGGCGCTGCGCAAACGGTACAACGCGCCTTGTCCCCTGCCGAGCGACCTCGAGGGTTTGGCGTGCTCTTCACGGGTAGCTCGATCGGCGCAATGATCGCCCCACCACTGGCTGCGTATCTTGCACAACGTTGGAATTGGCAAACAGCGTTCCTTGGAACGGCAGCGGTCGGCTTGCTCTGGGTTCCATTTTGGATCGCGTTCGCTTGGAAAAACCCGGCACGAAAGCTGCTCGATGCGGCTCCGATAACGGACAAACCTAAACCAAGTCCCCTCAGCGTCTTGCGACATCCGGCCGTTTTTCGAGCTGCGCTGGGCATTGCGGCCGTCGCTCCCGCGATAGGTTTCGTTCTGAACTGGAGCGCGAAATTTCTCGACAAAGTGCATCACATTCCGCAAGCCGGGGTCGGCAAATACATGGTCTTGCCGCCGCTGCTCTTCGACGTGGGCTCGGTTCTTTTCGGGCACTTTGCAAGCGTTCGTCGAAGCAAGCGCACCGACGGGTCACCCGATCGGCTTCTGTTTGTCCTGGCCGCAACGCTCACCCTCGTCATCGCAGCAACACCTTTTGGTCGTACCCCGTGGGAAAGCATGATCATCGCCGGCGTCGGGATGGCCGGCGGAGGTGGCGTGTTTGCACTGATCTCGGTCGACTACTTGGGCCGTATGCACCCATCACTCGTCTCGACCGCGAGTGGCATGGGCGCAGCGGCGCAATCGATGAGCTACATCGTCTTCGCCATCATCCTCGGCAAACTCATCGCCGTCAGCGGTGGTTACGTGGCTCCCTACCTAACGCTCGGCGTTTGGATGATTCCCGGATGTGTTGCGTGGTTGGTCTGGAAACCGCCGCCGCCCTACCGCGAAGAAGAGCCCACCGCCGTAACGACTTGATGCTGGTGCGTCTTTACAAACCCAAGTTCCGGCGCATACGCTTGTTCGGATCTTCAAGGTCCGGGACAAACGGAGCTCCCGTGATGGTCTCGAATGCTTCGATGTAACGCCGAGACGCCTCAACACGTATATCGTCCGGGATCGTAGGAATGGGGCCTTCCCCCGTAAAACCTTCCGCGGCGAGCCAACGGCGCACGTATTCCTTGTCGAAGCTCTCGGGCTCTTCGCCTTTCGTGCGACGTTCATGGTACGTCTGGGCAAACCAAAACCGAGACGAATCGGGCGTGTGAATTTCGTCGATGACGACGATCTCACCGTCTTTTGTCTTTCCAAACTCGTACTTCGTATCCACCAGGATGAGCCCACGTTCTGCGCAACGCGTTTGTCCAAATGTGAACAGCGCCATGGCCATTTCCGACGCGCGATCGAAGTCCCGTGCGTCGATGTGTCCCATCGCCAAGATCTCGTCACGTGATGCGGAGACGTCGTGGCCACCTTTCGGAGCCTTGGTGCTCGGTGTGAGGATAGGCAATGGTAAACGTTCGTTTTTGCTCAAACCATCGGGCAAGCGATGCCCGCAAAACACGCGTTCTCCGCGAGCGTAATGCGTCCAGATGCTCGTCGAAGTCACGCCAGTGACGTACGCGCGCACGACCATTTCCACGGGAAGCGGAGTGCATTCTCGGGCTTCGAGGACGTTGGGATCCGGGACCGAGATCACGTGATTCGGAACGATGCTCTTGGTCGCTTCGAACCAATGTGCAGCGAGCAAATTGAGGACCTGACCTTTGAGCGGCAGCGTTCCGAGGACACGATCGAAGGCGCTGATACGGTCAGTCGATACGAGGAAGCGGCGCCCGTCGGGCGTTGTGTAGTTATCGCGTACTTTTCCTTCGTATTTCGTGCCGAGCGCGCGGAGATCAGTGCTGTTCAGTGTCGTCCGTAAGGCCGCTCGGACTCGTTCGATGTCCACCATGAGGCGCGACGTTAGCGCAACTTTTGCGCGAGGCACCTCCCGGGTTTAGTTCAGGCAGCCGGGGTGCTAAAGGGCGGCATATGAGCACTCGTAAGAAGATCGCACTCATTGGAGCAGGCAACATCGGTGGCGAACTTGCAGCGCTTTGCGCACGCAAGGAACTTGGCGACATCGTTCTTTTCGACATCCCCGCGAAGTCGGATTTTGCCAAGGGTAAAGCGCTCGATCTCGAGCAAAACAGCAGCGTCATCGGCTACGACGCGAACATCAAGGGCACGAGCGACTGGGCGGATTGCAAAGGCGCCGACGTCGTGATCATCACGGCGGGTATTCCGCGCAAGCCCGGACAGAGCCGCGATGACCTCGTCGCGACAAACCTTCCGATCATCCGCGCCGTTGCTACGGGCGTGAAGGAAAATTGTCCCGACGCATTCGTGATTGTCATTTCGAACCCGCTCGACGCGATGGTGTACGAACTGAAGCGCGCGACGGGTTTGCCCCGCGAGCGAGTCG
>JANORL010001443.1:0-3038 GCA_031415295.1 Polyangiaceae bacterium
AGCGAGCGTATACAAGCCATCAACAGGTCATGGCGTGCATGTGGTTCGAGTGCGCGCGTTTCATGGATGAACGTTTCGTACTTCGCGAAAAGTGCCATCAACAAGCCCCTTCGCGCGCATGCCAACACAGTTCGGACGAGCACGCAAGCACCATCGTCTCATCGCGGAGTTTTTCCCCAGACGTCCTGAGAGTTTCCGCTTGCCGCCATCGCGTAAATGTGTACAGGCTCGCCCCTGGTGGGCTAACAGTCCACCAACTTCCCTCCAACGCAACACACGAGGATCGACCCATGATAGGTAGCGCTCCCATTGCCGCAGCCGTCTTAGGCCAGGAATATCAATGGCTTATCGGATGGTACTACGCGCTTCTCCTGCTCGATCAGGACAACGACGTCGTCAGCATTTCCATCGAAGCCCCAAAAGTTGGCCCCGTCGACGACATCGTCATCCATCCAGGCTCCAAGTCTGGACGGTATTTGCAAGTCAAGTATTCCGTCAATGCGTCGAATCCAATCGATGAGGAATTCTGGACAGGAAAAACCGATGGTGGCCAATCCTTCCTTCAGCGGCTTTGGACGGTCTTCGTTGAATTACGCAAAACGCAAGCACAACCCGAGTTGGTCCTGTATACAAATCGCCCGATGGATTCGACACACCCGATCCTGAAACTTCGGGATAGCAAGACCGGCCGTCTCGGGGCCGCGCTTCATAAAGGCCTCGCGGTTACCGCACGTAAAGAATGGGAAAAGTACCTCGGAATCACGACCGATCAACTTCTCGACCTGCTCGATCACGTCGTAGTCAGCATCGATCAAAGGTCCGAGCGAGATTTACATGATTCTATCGCCGATCGTATGGCGGTTTATGATCTGACGCGTAATGTCGAATTGGGACGGGCAGTCGTTCGTGATTGGGTGACAACGAGCGTCCGCTATGTCGATCGTGACCTTATGCTGCGGGAAATCGAGCAACGAAAGCTCCGCGCAGAAATGCCCGCCGCATTGCTTGTCGTTCAAGCAATCGGTCCTCATGCCGATGCGGCCAATGCGCACGCGTCCGTAGATTGGGTCGATCTGTTCAATGGAGAGACGCCAAACGAGCGACGGCAGTTGAAGGACCCTTCATTGTGGAATACGCGCGTCTCCAACGAGCTGAAGCTTGCTTGTGAACGCATCGAAGGAACGGGCAAGAAACGCGTGATGGTTCGGGGCCACGCGCGTTTGGCAACCGCGTTTCTCATTGGCAATTTGCTCCCTCGAACGCGGAATTTGCAACTCGAATGTCTTCAAAATGGCGCGCCGTGGAGCACGTTCACGAAATACGCTCCGGTTGAGGTTCCAAGCGATGTCGAATCGTTTTCCCTTGGGGATGATCTCGCCATCGGAATCAATGTGACGCGTAAGCAGTTTTCACAAGACGTTGGCAAATATATTCGCGAAACAGGCCTTCCCGTTCGCGCTTTCTTGCATTTGCACACTCCAACGCTCGGACCCACGTCGATGCCCGATGATGCACACGCCATGGGGTTCGTCATGCAGGTACGCGACAGGATCGACGAAGCACTCCAAGGTCACCGCGCCCAAAAGCTGCACCTTTTTTTGGCCGTTCCATTTCCGATAGCGCTCTTTCTTGGGCATTTCTGGAATCGTTTGCCGGCCGTACAACTCTACGAGGACCAAAATCCCGGCTATGCGCCCACTTTCCTCGTGCGAGCGTGAGTGCAACGCCATTCCTCCCCGAGGCCTCCGCCGATGATCGCAATTTTGGACGCTGTATTTATCTCGCCCACGGTGCGAAGCGCCCAAATCAGATTCAACGCGCGCACTTGCTGGGAGTAGAGCGTCACTCTCCGCTCGAAACAGCCTACTACATGATAGTTTCAAGGCCCCTCTCCTTCAAATGCCGCCTGCAAGTCCGCCGGAAGCCCATCAAAATCGTCAGCCAATTGAATTTTGCCACGATCGATTCCGAAAGGAAGCCCGAGCCGCTTTTTCTCGACGTCCACCTTTGCACGCTCGGGCAGAAGCACCAATACGCGTGCGCGCCCCGCGGGGACGCCAGGAAGCAGCGCCGTTCCATCTTCGCGAACGTCCACTTCCAACTCAATGGCTGCTAACATGGAAAACGTCTACCACGCCAACATGAACGGCGCAGCTATATCCTAAAAGAAAGCAATCTTCGCCGCCCTACCGCCACTCCCCGTGTTTTCATCGCCCAGCCGAGCGACCTTCGCCATCACGCTTTCCCTTCCTCCTCCGGTTTTTCCGGAGCAACATCGTTGGCCCTCTTTCTTGGGCATTTCTGGAATCGTTTGCCGCCAGTACAACTCTACGAGGACCAAAATCCCGGCTATGCGCCCACTTTCCTCGGTGCGAGCGTGAGTGCAACGCCATTCCTCCCCGAGGCTCCCCTCATCGCGCTGCTCGACCGCCTTGGGCTTCGCCTTCCCGAACGGATCCGGATCCCACTCATCGCGTAAGCGTGTAGTGCCGAATTTGGATCGTAAGTGCTTGAATTTATTGATCCGCCCTGGCCTAACTGCGGAAGTTGGGCGAATGCCATGCGCCGCTCGTTGCCGAACAAAATCTCGTCCGCGATCGAATTTCCCACTGCTCGCTGCAACGCCACACGCACCTCCTCTTCCCGTACTTTGCCGACCGTCTTCAAATAAATGATCACCGCAGCGATGACAAGCGCGCCGTGCGGTCGACCATTCGCACGTGGAGAGTCATGCCGAACACCCTGAAGGCCGACCGTTCGCACGTGGCAATGACACGGAAGACACATCGTGCCCGACCGTTCGCACATGGCGATCATGCTGAACACCCCGAAGCCCGATCGTTCGCACGCGGAGAGGAAGCTGAACACACATCGTGCCCGATCGTTCGCACGTGGAGATGATACCGAACATCACGAAGGCCGACCGTTCGCACATCGAGGTGTTGGCGAACATGTCCACAGCCGATCGGTCGCGTGCGGGGGTGTTCAGCCAGTCACTGGTGTGGACGGTAACGGTACGCTGAGTAAGTCCGACCGAC
>JANORL010001444.1:0-4198 GCA_031415295.1 Polyangiaceae bacterium
CGCCATCTCGAACCAACACTCTGGCGTTCTCGCCCGATGCCGGTAATGCTCGTCTTGGCCTATGCGTACGCTCAAACTGCTTTCCGCTTCGCTGTTTGTCTTGACCATCTTCGCCCAAACGCCTCGTGCAGGCGCAGCAGGCCCCGGCGCTGTTGCTCGCGCTGAGTTGCTCGAAAAAAAAGGCGACTACACCGCGGCGGAGAAAGAGCTCGACGCAGTCACGTCGGGTCCCGAGCAAGCCGATGCACTGCTCGCCAAAGCTCGTCTTCAACTGCTCACGGGGCGGTATGCGGACGCTGCAAAAACGGCGACACGTGCCTTGTCGCTGGGCAAGAAGGCGAAGTTGGAAGCGGCGTCGATCGTGGCCGAAGCTCTCGCTGCTCAAGGCAAAGTGAACGAAGCGATCGAGGCGTTGAAGGACGTCGCGGACGAAGACGGAGCGCATCGAGCACGGTTGGTCTTGGGCGAACTGTTGATTCGTACGGGCAAACGAGGTGACGCGTCGATTCCGCTGCGCAAGATCGCCGAAGCGTACAACGACGACACGATCAATGATCGTGATCCAGAAGGTTTAGCCATTGTCGCTCGCGCAGCGCATCTATTACGCGTGCCCAAAGATGCGAACGAAGCGTTTAACGAGGCACTCGCGGCGGGCGGAAAAAAGAGCGTGGAAACGCTCCTTTGGCATGCAGAACTTTTTCTCGACAAATACGATCCCGGCCATGCGGGCGAATCGATCAAGGATGCACTCAAGCTTGCGCCGAGAGATCCACGAGTGCACATCGCAATGGCGCGGATCAAGCTCGAAAGCAGCATGGATTTTTCCGCCGCCGAAAGTGAAATCAAGGAAGCGCTCGAAATCAATCCCAACCTCGTTGCGGCATATGCGATTCGCGTTGGTTTGGCGTTACGAACGATGGATATTGTCGCTGCCGATGCGGCTATTGCGAAAGGCCTCGCGGTCGACCCGACGGATCTGGAAATGTTGTCAATGAAAGCGGCGACGCGATATCTCGCCGACGATCTTCCGGGGTACCAGGCGGTCAAGAAACAAGTGCTCGGGCTCAATTCGCAATATTCGGCATTTTTTCAAATCGTCAGCGAATATGCGGAATGGGAGCATCGGTATGACGATATCGTTAAAATGATGGAAGAAGCCATCAAGATCGATGCCCAAGACATGAAGGCGTATTCGACGTTGGGTCTGAATCGTATTCGTCTTGGGGACGACGCGGGGGGCATTGATGCGCTTCAGAAATCGTGGAAGAAGGATCCGTTCAATGTTCGCGCGTTAAATACGTTACGGCTGTTCGAAAAAACGATTCCCCGTGATTATGTGACGACCGATGGTGCACGGTTCCGAATTCGTTATCACAAATCGGAAAAGCAGGTCCTCGAACGTTATGTGCCGCGAATGCTGGACCAAGCGTGGGATTCGATGGTGAAACGTTATGGTTTTACCCCCAAAACTCCGGTGTCCATCGAGCTTTATGCCGATTCGGAAGATTTTAGCATTCGAACGAGCGGTTTGCCTAATGTCGGCATTCAAGGCGTGTGTTTTGGCCAATCGCTCGCTGCCCTTTCGCCAACTGCGGGGCCGTTTAATTGGGGGAACGTCGTGTGGCACGAATTGGGACACGTTTTTGCCATTCAACAATCCAAGAATCACGTTCCGCGCTGGTTCACGGAAGGACTTTCCGAATACGAGACGATCATTGCTCGGCCGGAATGGCGTCGTGAAGAAGAACCGGCGTTGTTCGCAGGTCTCAATGGGGGTCGTATCCCGCCGCTCGATGGTTTCAACCGCGCATTTACGCACGTCGATTCCGTCGCTGATGTGACCATGGCGTATTATGCCGCCAGCCAGCTCGTGGTTTTCATGGCGGAAACATATGGATTTGCCAAAGTCGTCGATATGCTCCCGCGCTGGGGGCGTGGCGCTCGTACGCCAGATGTGGTGCAAGGCGCGCTGGGAATTCCGCACGAGCAAGTAGACAAACAATTTCGAGCTTGGCTGAAAACGCGTTTGGCGCGGTATGAAAAGCAATACGTTCCTGACTTGCACGCACCACCTTTGGCCGAAGCGCGCAAAGCATTACGAGCGGACCCGAAAAACCCCAAAAAACTTGTGCAGCTCGCGCTGGCTTTGTTTTCTGAGGGCGAAAATACCGATGGACTTGCGGTTCTCGAGGAAGCCCTGGTAGCCGATCCGAAAAATGCCGACGCCAATTACGTACGGCTGCGTCTGGCAATGGATAAGAAAAAACTCGAAGAAGCGGCCAAAATCATCGATAAAATGATTGCCGACGGACACGATGGTTACACGTTACGCATCAAAGCAGCCGACATTGCGGAAGCTCGCAAAGACAAAGTTCGCACTCGCGAACACATGGAAGCCGCCAATAAGTTCGACCCGTCGCAAGCGGAACCATTACAAGCCATTTACGACATGGCGCATCGTCTGGGTGACAAGACTGCAGAACTCGACGCTTTGCGCCGCCTAGCGATGGTCGATCAACACGACCGCCGCGTTTGGGTACGTATGTTGGAGCTGCTCGTGGCACGAGGGTCTTATGACGAAGCCGTCAAGGTTGGAGAGAGTGCCATGTACGTCGACGTCATGAATCCACGCGTGCATCGGCTGTATGCCAAGGCGTTGGCCCACACGGGAAAACATGTTTCCGCGATTTACGAATTAAACAGTGCCATCTTGGCCGAGACGAAAACGGAAGAAAAAGCGGAACTGTACGAAGCGCTGGCCAAAGGTTACGACAAACTCAAAGAGACCGAAATGGCGAAACAAGCGCGCGACTACGCGAAACTCGTCGCGCCAAAAGAACCCAAGGCGAAAGACGGCGAAGACGAATCGATGCGCCATTGATGCCAACCTAGGTGAGCTCTCAACTCGACCGGTTCAGTCGGTCTTACGCTGTGACAAAGCGTCGAAACCACCAAACATGTCCGATTCGATCGTCGCAGAAAGCGATGGATTTTCCTTGAGTTCGTCGCGTAACGATGCGCGGAAACGTCCCACGAGTCCAATGGTCGTCACGCGTAGCGCTGTTTGTTGACGAAATGCATCGAGCGCCGATCCTTGCGTCCGCGCAGCAAGTTTACGGGCGAGTTCATCACCCTTGTCCACGAATGCAAGGGCCCAATCGTAAAGGGTTTGTCCGTCGGGAGTCGGGAGCAAACGTAGTTCCGGTTCGAGTGCAACGAGTTTCGGTCGGTTTGCCTTCGCCGCTGCGGCTTCGTCGGCGTAACTGTCGCTCAGCAATCCAAGATCTGGAATGAACGCTTCACGGATACGTCGGGCCGCGTCGCGCCGTTCCACAGAGACGAACGGCTGGCACAAAACAGCTTCGGTAAAGTGCCAAATGGCGCCGCCCAAACCATCATGCTGGGCGTCGGTTTCACTCAAGTCTCCGGTTTTCGTCTCCAACACGACCTTCAAACCGTGTTCGATGGCCTTGCGCTTCGCTGCCAAAATCGGGCCATACAGTTTGCCCGTTTGCGTTGCTTCGAGTAACTTCCCTCGGTTGTCGAGCAGGTCGCTAAGGCCTTTGCCAAGATCAGTCAGCGTGAGATTTCGCATCGATCTTCTCCCGTTCGTTGACGGCGAGCTTAGCAGTCAATTTTTCCGAATGCATCTTCATTCCCGCCGAAAGAAAGCATTCGCTGGACGCTGCGGCGCGCTTTATGGTTTGGCAGGGACATCTGCGTGCGGCGTCATTTCCGCATTGGGGCGAATCAATTTAGTCACTCTGATTTCACTCAAATCCAAGTGGATCGCGACCACTACGACACCTATACTTTCCATATCAAATTTTAAACTGCGCCCCGTGGCGCGAGAAATGCTCGTCAAAATCGCAGATCTCGAGTGCTTACGCGGATGATGAATAACGTCCACGCCAAACCATTTTTATGCGAAACCAGAGCCTCGACAAATAAAGCCGTGGTTGTTCGCATCATGGGTTGCCGTAATGCCCCACCCCTGTTCTGAGCATTGATCACCTCTCCATTTCCGCAGACATAGCCCTGGGAGCGGGCTATTTCTCAGCGTTCGCGGGGGGACCCCGCTGTTTGAGCCCGAGCTTGGGCGGGCGAGTTCGGGGTCCCGCGGGCGCCGAGAAATAGCTCGCTCCCGGGCGGCCCACGCAAAAGACCGCGGTTTTCAAGAAAAAGATGTGACGAATGG
>JANORL010001445.1:0-29282 GCA_031415295.1 Polyangiaceae bacterium
TGTCGCGCTTGCAGAGTGGCCGCTCGTTCCTCCGGCGATTTCTCGTACGCTTGCTCGATGCCCCAATTCAAGAGCGCAATAAGCATTTCGTCGCGCACTTTGTCGACTGGGTTAGGATAGGTTTGTCCGATAAGCGCTGCGTCGGGGCGCGCGTTGCCTGCCGCTTTGCACGATTGCGCAGTGATTGCATTCAGCCGTTTCCGCAATTCTGGCGGTATCGCCAAACGTGCCCTGTCGGCTTCCGCCTCGGCCGCGGACGGCAAAAGACTCCACGACCTACGGTGCTCGGCCATCGGAGCGGCACAACTGAACAGCAATGACGCGAAGAGCAAACACCACAACAATGGGAGAAACCGACGAATGCGCTGGTTCATGGTTCCGAGCAGAACAGCGGCAACGGCGGAAGTCAACTTTTTGCGTACGAATGACTTGCATACGCGACGGCCTTGAAAATATCGTTTTGCGTCCATGTTAACACCTCGTCCTTTGCAAACATCCACCCAATGCCCCGCAGCGCTCAATGGACGATAACAACATTCGATCCGTATCCGCGCTGCGCTCGTAACGAAGCGAATACGACCAGGCGAGTTCGGTAGCGCCATTCAAGTTCGGTCCGAACATCTCGATGGACGTCAGCAAGCCCGAAACGTCACGCCGATGATACGTTTGCGTATGCGCATCCCACACGCGCGCAAATTCCGACGCATCGCTGGGATTGTAACGGAATTCCACTTTGCGTCGCGCCGCTTCGGTCGCCGAGCCCGTGTATTCGATGCGCTCGATATCGAAAACAAAATCTGCAAACGGCGCCGTCTCTTCGTGACGATAAAAATAGTCGATGCGATTGCCCAAGCGATCCCGCTCAGAAACAAGCGCCCAGAATCGTATATTCGACCCGTCGTACTTCACTGCGGAATACGAACGAATGCGGCCATCTTTCGCCCATACGTCCCACGACGTGGGCTCTGTCGCGTCAACGGGCATCGAAACAATTTTTGCAAACGATTCATTCTCGGTGCGCCATTCGCCGGGAGCGCTCGAAACGAGCACTTGTTGATCAAGGCAAAACGAATCGGGTCGCTTGACGAATCCACGACTCGCAAATGGTGGCGCGCAAACTCGAATGAATGACGAGGCGCCTCGTAATGCCCAGCCTAATCCCGCATTTTCGACACCTGCACTACTTGAATACCCGAGCGATAACATCGGAGCCATCCCGGCACGACCAGCGGGGATATCGAGCGCCATTTCATTTTGATATTCACCAGATGGAGAACCGCCCGACGATTGCGGCAACGTATCCACAGTGAATGCCGCCGGCAGAATCGGATCGGACGGAACGGTAGGAGGCGTCGCAGCCATGCTGGTTTCTTGCTTTGCTGCAGGCTCCCGCGACGCGGAATCGCGACATGCGACCATTACGAACGTGAGTAGCAGCGCAAGAAGAACGCGGTAGCGCATAACAAAATCCCCTCCGTTGGTGTGGTGCGTGGCGAAGATATCGGAAAGGGGAGGCGGGATCAAGAGAGATTTTACGCCATTTTTGCGGCCCTATTCACTATCTTCCTTCGCCCGCGTTTTGGTCATCGAATGCCATCAATGTTGCCGCTAGACGTTGCGCTATTTTTGACTGCACACCTTGGAATCAAATACTCCACGGTCCGACGCGATAACGACGCGCCGAAGTCAATCGTTCCTGGACGAATTCGGGATCACGAATGAATACGTAATTCCCATACGTCGAATGTTCGTCGCTTGGAACGATCCGCCGTTCCCGGGCGTCGTACCTGTACGAGCCAAACCCAGCGTCACGTAACATGTCCAGCGCCGTTTTTCCGGTACGATCATACCGCTGTTCGTGGTCGTTTACTTCAATCACAATTGCACGAAGATTCGGCGACGCAAGCGTTTGGGCTCCCCCGGAAAGAACCTGCCGCTCGAATCCTTCGACATCGATTTTCATGGCCACAGGCGTACGACCAGCGAGCAATTCGTCCAGCGAAAGCACATCGACGCGCACCTTCGGCCCCGCATACGTTTCATCGACGATGTGGTTCATCGTGTCGAGGTCCGCTGAAAAAAGCAGATTCCCGCGTTCTTGCGCCAAACCTACATTTCGCGCTTCGACGAAACTGCCAATACGATTGTAATGGATGTTGTTTTCCAGATGCGTATACGTCGACGGAAGTGGCTCGACCGATACAGTATGTGCGCCAACGACTTTTGATGCCAAAATGGTATACGTACCAATGTTGGCGCCAATGTCGACGAACAGATCCCCGGGCCGAAGCACATGCAGGACGAAGGCCATGTCATCGTATTCGTGCAGGCCCACGTAAATATTGCCTGTCGCGCCGGTCATTCCGCGCGCAACAATGAGGTGCGCGTCTTCGACGAAAGGTACGACGCTCGGACCAAACCCCAGGCGACTCGTGAGTTGCCAACGCGCAAATCGCTCGAGTGTTGTGAATGGAAACTCTTGACCGAGCGGATGTTGCAAAAGAAAACGAAGGGTTTTGACAAGACTCACAGAAAAATCTCGCTGGCAAAAAGCAAACGTTTCGCTTTGCCGTTGTCGCTCACGGCGGACCCGATGTCAACCTTCGTGGATGGATGTCGTACACGGTCGCCGCAGTGGAGTCACTTTCGTGATCCAGATAGCCGCAAAGAGTTGGGACGGTGGTTGCATTCTTGCGCCACCTTTGCTTGACTGCGCCCGAACACGCAGCAAGAAGCACCAGCGAGGTCGAGTGATCAGCGCCAGAAAAACTACGCAAAACAGGCTGTGCAGCAAACGCTACGTGATGGGGTGAAGCTTCGATGTTGCGTCTCGCGATTCTTTCCAGCCATCCGATTCAGTACCAAGCGCCGCTTTTTCGTGCCTTGGCCGCTCGAGACGATGTTACGCTGAAGGTTTTTTTCTGCTGGGATTTCGGGATCAAGGAAACGGTTGATCCTGGGTTTGGTCGGTCGTTCCAGTGGGACATCCCGCTGCTCGAAGGTTACGATCATGAGTTGATTCCCAATCTAGCGAAAAAGCCGGGAACGAACCATTTTCTTGGGCTGCTCAATCCCGTGGCCCCGGCACGTATTCGCGAATTTCGACCCGATGCGCTGGTTGTCCACGGATACAACCATTTTACGGAACTCGAGATGCTGGCCGCTTCGCGTCTGCTCGGAATTCCGGTGCTCATCCGAGGCGATTCGAATCTTCTCCATCGACGTCCGCCGCACATTCTGGCGGCCAAGAAACTCTTGCTGACGCCGCTGCTCGCGACACTTGCCGGAGCTTTGTCTTCGGGAAGATTAAATGCGCAATATTACGCGCATTATGGCATTCCTGCCGAGCGCATTTTTCACGCGCCGTTTACGGTGGACAATACGTTTTTCCGGGAACGCGAAGGTGATGCTCGCGCGGCAGCGCAAACGATACGGTCGGAACTTGGGATTCACGAATCCGATACGGTCGCGATTTTTGCAGCCAAACTGTTGAGACACAAAGGTTGTGACGATTTGATTCGCGCGTTCGGATCGCGTCCGCGCAAACAGGCGCATCTCGTGATTGTCGGTGACGGGCCGGCAAAAGACGAACACGTGGCGCTCGCGGAACGGGTCGCCCCGGGACGTGTTCATTTTCTGGGCTTTTTTAATCAACAACGCATGCCCGCAGCTTATGCCATTGGCGATGTTTTCGTCTTGCCGTCCCATTATGAACCGTGGGGATTGGCCATCAATGAAGCCATGAGTTTGGGGCTGCCGATCATTGCTTCGGATCAGTGTGGTGCGGTTCCGGATTTGGTTTTACCCGACAATGGTTGGGTATTCCCGGCCCGAAACGTGGATGCTCTCGCGGGTGCGCTCGATGCGGCGTTTGGGGATCGCGACGGGCTCAGTCGCAAAGCGGCGGCATCACGCAAGCATATTGCCAAGTGGGACATTCCGCAAACCGCAGAGGGGTTCGTTCGAGCCGCAAAAGCGGTTTCTTCGGGTTCGTGAACGTCATGGCAGACTCTTCTTCGGCTCCGAATGCGTCGCCGGTCAAAGCGTCCGGTTTGGCCGACCGCGTGCTGGCAAGCACGCTGGCCTTGTCGCTCGGAGCCGTCATTCACATCTTGGGACAAATCATTGTCGTGCCGATTGGCATGGCAACGTGGCAAAAAGAGCGTTGGGGCGAATGGCTTTCTATTTCGGCCCTCGTCATGTTCTTGGCGCTGACGGACTTGGGCGTGCAGACCCATGTCGTCAACAGGATGAATGCGTTTTACGCGCGCGGTAAAACGGACGAAATGCTGCACGAGCTGCATAGCGCGCTACGGATTCAGGCACCGCTCGCAATTTTAATTTGGACCTTTGGCGCAATCGTTTTCTATTTCTTGCCGCTCAAATCATGGCTCGGAATTCGCACCGCCACGGAACTCGAAACGTATTTGACGATCATTTTTTTCAGTTTCGAATTGCTACTCAACGTGCCGTTTGGCGTGGTAAACAGCACGTATCGCGCGGCGCAGCAGCTACCTCGAGCCGCGGTGATTGGAACGATCAAGCGGGTTCTGGAAGTGGCGATTCTGGCGGGTTTGATGATTGCCCGCGCGCCGTTTTGGATGGTTGCGTTGAGTCGCGTGCTGATGGTGCTCGTGCTCTACAGTTTCGTCATTCGCGATTTACACAAGCTTTTTGCGTGGTTCACTTTACGGCCGCTCCGTGGCCACGCTCGCGACGGATTGGCGATGTTGCCTTCAGGCGCTTTGTTTTTATTGGCAGCACTTTCGGATTACTTGGCAAGTCAAGGAAACTTGATGGTCATTCAAGGAGCGCTCGGAGGTGTCGCTGTCGCGCAATTGGCGACGCATCGGACGATTTCGAGTATGGGCAAGATTGTCGCGACGCAACTGGCGTCGGCGATTTGGCCGGAATTGACGGCACTCGAAGCATTGGGCGATACCGAGCGGCTTGTGCGGCTGCACCGTACGGCCGCGAAGTTGGTAGCATTTTTGGCCGGTATTCCGCTGATTGCATTTTTCCCAATAAGTTCGTGGGTGTATCGCGCTTGGACGATGCGCGAATTGTCACTCGACCCCGTCCTATTGGCGGCCCTGGTTCTGCAAACGGTGCTCTGGGGTGTGTGGTACGCGGGTTGGACGGTGCTCATGGCGACGAATCGTCAAGGGCGCCTGGTGTGGCTGCTAGCAGTGAATGCTATGATTTCAATGGGCCTATGCGTCCTGCTCGTCCCGAGAATGGGGATTCGTGGCGCAGCCCTATCGATGCTCGTGGCCGATTGCGTCGTCGCGGTATGGGCGATTCCTCGTGCAGCATGTTTGGCGCTTGGAGATAAGGTCTCCGGGTTTTTCTGGGAAGTATTCGTAGCCATTGGCATCGGTCTGTTCGTACCGGCGCTGGTGAGTGCGGGGGCTTATATCGCGTTGCCTGCGGGTGCCATACGCGCGCTCGTGACCCCGTGCATCTTTTTGGTGCTGGCATTGCCGCTCGTATGGATATCGCTTTTGGCGGAAGAACAAGCGTTGTGTTTGCGCATGTTCGATAAGATTCGGAATCGACTCCCGTTCCTTCGGAAGATAGAAAAGGACACGACATCATGAGTGCCGAATATCAGGATTATGGGTGGAACGACCGGTCGGTGCAATCGACGGGATATATCTACCCGGTGCTGCGGGACATGTTACGACACGACAAGAGCAAACGCATCTTGGACATGGGATGTGGTAATGGACAAATCGCCAACCTGCTGATTGCTGATGGATTCGACGTCGTGGGTATCGATGCTTCGTTTACAGGTGTCGAAATTGCGAATCGAAAGAATCCTGGACGGTTTTTCGTGCACGATGTATCGAAAGACAAACTTCCGGACGAACTGGAAGGGCAGCTTTTCGATGTCGTGGTATCGACGGAAGTCATCGAGCATCTGTATGCACCTCGGGCCTATATGGCTCTGGTGCAGAAGACACTCGAATCAAAGCATGGCGACGTGATTCTTTCCACGCCATATCATGGATACTTGAAGAACATCGCATTGGCCGTAGCTGGCAAGATGGATCATCATTATACGGCGTTATGGGACGGCGGGCACATCAAGTTTTGGTCGCGCGAGACATTAACAAAACTCGTCGAAGAATTCGGTTTTCATGTTACGGATTTTCGCGGAGCTGGGCGACTCCCCTATTTGTGGAAAAGTATGCTCGTGCGGGCGAGTCTGCTGAGAAGGTGATCCGCAGGCTGCTGCGCGCTGCAAATCTTCGGTCAGACTTACTCAGCGTACGATGTACGCTTCGTTCGTCCTCCCTAGCTTTGCAACGCTCGCAACGCCTGCGAAACACCTTCTGATTCAAAACGGCATCGAATAACGCACCAATTATGCAATCGGTGCAATGCCAACGGTTTGATGTAGTCGCGTCACATCATCCGGGCGCATACCGAGCATCGCGGGCAAACCCTTGAGGTACGAACGCTCGGCGTCGGTTTCTGTACCTGCTGCAAGCACCGAGACGAGATAGAACTGTTCGGCAATTTGCGGCGTACGAATTTGACCGACGAGGGCAAATGGGGGTTGTGGTGCGTCGAATTCGCGAGCGAGCGCGGATTGCTCCTCCGCGGACAGACCTGCTGCGGAAAGGCGACTCATGATCCGCGCACGTTCGTCAGGGTCGATCTGGCCATCAATGAACGCCGCGGTAATCATGGCACGAATGAGCAGGAGCGCATCGGCTTGAGCTTCGGGCGACGGGCCGGGGTTTGGCGCGGCGTGAGCAGGAACTGGCGCAGCGACGGCTTGCGGAGGCTCCGGTGCTGGCGCGACCACTGCGGCGGCAATCGGGGCAGCCGCTTCGATTACGGGAAATACCGGTGTTGCGGGTGCGGCCGTCACGGGGTTTGGCACGGCATCCCATTGCGGCGGAGGAGCACCGGGCGATTGTTGCGGGGAATATTGCGGCGGGTTCGCCGGAGCCGAGGGTATCGTCGCTGCAACAGGCGCGGCGATTGGTGCTGCGCCCCATTGCGACGGCGGGGTCGTCGCCGGACCTCCCCATTGTTGCGCCGGTGGGGGCGTTTGCGGAGGCGCGGTGTTTGGCGCGCCGCCCCATTGTTGTTGCGGGGGAGCACCGCCTTGCGGAGGATGGTTTGGCGCACCACCCCATTGCTGTTGCTGCGGAGGCGCGGTGTTTGGCCCTGCGCCCCATTGTTGTTGCGGGGGAGCACCGCCTTGCGGAGGATGGTTTGGCGCGCCGCCCCATTGTTGTTGCTGCGAAGGCGCAGGGGCGCTCGAACCCCACGTCGACGGATTGTTGTGGTATTGCGGAACGCCGTAATTCTGCATGCCACCAGCGGGCGGTAATCCCGGCATGGCCGCGCCCGGATATCCTTGGCCCTGGCCCATTGCTGGCGCTCCTCCCGGCGGGACAAGTCCCGAATTGCTCCCCAATATTTGATTAAAAAATCCTGGTTGTGCGGCAGATCCGGGCATTGCCTGCATCCCCGGCGCTCCAGGCATACCCGGCGCCGCAGGCTGTGCAAAATGCTGATACGCCATGTAGGCGAGGCCGCCGGCAGCAGCAAGCCCCGCGGCACCAGCAATTGCTGTCCCCGTTCCAATGCCACCGAGCATGCTGCTCTCGTCGCTACGGCCGTAGTCACCCCGCGGATCGCGATCGAATTGTCTCGTGTCACGATCATTGTTTCCACGCGACTGGCGTACGCCACCGCTGCCCATACCGTCCGAAATCAAAGCGCCCAAGATCCTCTGTGCGTCGAACATGCGCCGCATGTTTGCAGAAGTCCCGACCTCTTTGCAAGCACCGAATCATAATGATGTCGACTTGCACCTCACGCGCTCCTTCGCTACCGTGGCACGATGCTCGAGCTTTCCTCTCACCAACGTGCCGATGTGGTCATCGTTGGCGCTGGAGTCATCGGGGCAAGCGTGGCGTACCATCTGGCAAAACGCGGAGCGGGGTCGATACTGGTCGTCGAAAAAGAATCGGCGCCAGGATGCGGCAGTACAGGACGCGCGACAGGTGGATATCGCGCGCAATACAGCACGGAAATCAACGTTCAGCTTTCGCTTCTCGCGCGTGAGGCTCTCCGGCATTTTGCCGAAGACACAACGATCGATCCCGGGTACCAACCCGTTGGTTATTTGTGGCTCGCCACGAGCGTCGAAGAAATCGATGACTTGGCACGGGCAAACGCCATGCAACACAAGGCGGGCCTGCACGAGTCGACGCTGCTGGATCCGAATACGGTGTACAAAACAAACCCGTTCGTCCGACAAAACGGTATCCTCGGAGGTGCGTTTTGCCAAACCGACGGATTCATCCGACCGTCGGAAATTTTGCGCGGATACGTCGAGGCCGCTCAGCGACTTGGTGTGCGATTTGTTTTCGATACGAACATTTCCGGTCTCGACAAGTCTGCCGATGGTCGCATTCACACGGTGCTCACCAAACGAGGTCAAGCCATTACAACACATGCTGTCGTGGATGCGGGAGGCGCTTGGGCGCAAAGCATCGCAAAACTCGCGGGCGTAGATCTTCCTGTCGTGCCCCTGCGGCGACAAGTGGCCTTGACGGAACTTTGCAATCGATTGCCCGACAACATGCCCCTCACTATTTTTATGAACGACGGGTTTCACCTGCGTGTACGCGACGGACGTGTGATGCTGCTTTGGCCCACACCGGGACGAACGGACGATCCTTACGATACCGCAGTTGAGCCAACGTGGCTCGAAGAAATCGCCCGAATCACTGCGTTACGAATTCCGTGTTTGGCGGACGTACGCATCGATCCCGCTCTTTCTTGGGGCGGACTGTACGAGATGAGCCCCGACAAACATGTGATTCTTGGTCCGGCGCCAGAATGCCCGAACCTATACCTTGTCAATGGGTCGTCTGGGCATGGCGTGATGCATTCGCCTGCTCTAGGAAAACTGCTTGCAGAAATCATCGTCGATGGAAAAGCGTCGTCAATGGATACGTTTCCTCTTCGCCCCAGTCGGTTTGTCGAGGGGGATCCAATCATCGCTTCGGATCGTCTTTGAATTACCGTTTGGCTTCGTGAATACCTAGCCCCGGTTCATCCAAGAGCTCATAACGAGGACCATTCGCTTGGTATCCGCGTCCTTCGTACGGATCGGCCGCCAAAAGCCACGCCGTATCCAGATCGACGAATTCAACGCCGCCAAGCGCTGCCGCTACATGCGCGGCGGCGGTCATTCCCAACCGCGTTTCGACCATTCCGCCCATCATGATTGGCATACTTCGTTCTTTTGCAGCTCGACCAATGGCCAAACATCCGAGCGGTCCACCGGATTTGACCAGTTTCAAGTTCACACCATTAGCGGCTCGAGCGGCAATGACGCGTTCCAGGTCCTCCAAACGTTTGACCGATTCATCCGCAATGACGGGAATGTCGAGAGCGGCGGTAACGTACGCCATCGCCTCGAGGTCGTCGGAGGCGCAAGGTTGTTCATAACATTCGACGATCAGGTTCTTTTCTTCGATGGCCCGTACGAGACGAATCGCTTCGGTTGCGGAAAAACCCGCATTGGCATCGATTCGAAACCGGGCAGCTGGAACGGCTTCGTGAATGGCATGTAGTGCCGCGACATCCGAATCGAGGTCCTTGCCGACTTTGACTTTGAAATGCGTAAAGCCTTGGGCTGCCCAAACGCGAGCGCCTTGGGCCATAAGCGCAGGCTCGGCAATGGGAATGGTGATGTCGGTATCCAGCCACCTTGTCGACGCGCCCGTGGCGCCACCCAACAATGTTCGTAAAGGCAAACCCAATAGGCGTGCCCACCCATCACAAAAAGCTGTTTCGAATGCCGCGCGAGCCACGGGCGATGTGGGAAACGTTTCATCCAGTACCGTCGTGAATTCGCGCATGGCTTGCAAATCGAGCGGCGTCAGGCCATCCACCGCGGGCAGATGGAAGCGTTTCCCGGACAAACGCAACGCTGCACCATCGAGCGCCGACAAGACTTCAGGTTGATCTTCGACCGTCACCGGCCAAAGCGCGGCACCTTCACCCAGCCCCCACGCGGTTTGTCCTGTCGACTCATTCGCCAGCGTGACCTTGACCTGCGCCGCTCGCGTGACGTCCACGCGGCCCGTAGCAATCACAAACGGTTCGCGCAGCGGAACGGACAGCGGAACGATTTCGATATGGACGACACGATGTGCAATCAACGACATGTGGGCGCGAAGATAGCGCAGACCGACGTCGATGCAAATGTTGCTCAACGCAAATAGCAGCTCGACCGTGGATTGTGCGTCGTCAGGAAACAATCGGTGTCCCGCGAAGTGCCTAGTCGACAGAGCGCGAGCTGGTCATGATGGTCTTCGACGTTGGGGCGATGGGGACCCTAGCCAAAGATCAACGGTTCTCCGAGAACCCTCCACGAAAGAATGACCATGAAAAACCGAATTTCCGCTGCTTGTCTTTTGCTCGTCGCAACCTGGATAGGATGCCAAGACGACACGTCGCAACCATCGTCGTCGACGAATGCGACGGTGCAATCGTTTGCGGCTTGCGAAAATGTCACCTTCAACATTACGGAGCCGAATCCCAACAACGTGTGGACGCCTAATGCCATCAAATTGGTATCGAAAGAAGTCGCTCCCAATGTGTTCGCAGTCTACGATTCCAATGCGGATGCTTACGGTCCGCAAGGAATTCCTTTGGCCACGAGTGGCGGATTCGTCATTGGTGAAAAAGGCGTGTTGCTCGTCGAAACGATGATCAATCGCCAACTGTTCTGTCAATTCATTGGCCTCGTGCGCGAAAAGACGGACAAACCGATCACGCATGCGATCAATACGAGCAGCCATGGGGACCATAGTTTTGGCAATACGTTCCTTCCAAGCGAAGTGCACATCGTGCAACACGAAGCGACAGCTGCGTACGTTGCCGCGCATTTTGCTGATGACGTGGCGTTTATGGAAGCGAACTTCGGCAAAGATCAGGGGCTCGATGAACTCAAACCGGCCGCGGCGGACATGCTCGTGGGAAGCGAAGCGGTGACTATCGATCTGGGCGGAATCAGCGTGAAAGCGCAATACCATGGTTTTGCGCAAACGGATGGCGATTTGTTCGTCGAGGTGCCCAGCGCAAAAGTCGTTTGGACCGGCAATCCGCTCATTGCAGAAGAGCCGGCGATTCCTTGGTTACTCGATGGCCACGCAAAGGAATCCGCCATGACGCTTTCTGCGGTGCGTGCGGCATTGCCAAACGATACGATCGTAATTCCCGGGCACGGTCGTCCACTCGCGGTCGACGGATTCGACTTTTCCGTCAAATACCTCGAAACGATGATTAGCGAAGTACAAACGGCTGTCGATACTGGTTTGTCTGAGCAAGACACGGTGGCGCAAGTATCTATGGAACCATTCCAAGGATACAAGATTTGGGGCTGGGTTCATTCGATGGTGAACGTTCCCGCGACGTACAAGGAATTGAAGCCGTGAGACACGGCCGACGTCCCAATGGTTTTACGTAGACCATACGGGGACGCGGAAATGTTCGACCATGTGGTCGATGAAAACACGCGTTTTTGCAGGCAGATGGCGCGTCGTGGGGTAGACGGCATTCACCGGTACAAGCTCCCGACGTTGCCATCCTGGCAATACGCGCACGAGCCTCCCGTCGCGAAGGTAGGGGGCGGAATGAAAATGGGGCAAGTAACAAAGGCCCAAACCTTGGCATGCCGCTTCGAGAAGCATTTGCGCATGATTTGCCACGAGTGATCCCGAAACAGGAATGGCGACTTCGCGTTGACCATCGGAAAGAGGCCAAGTGTCGCGAATGGCCTCGTATGCATAAATCAAGCATTCGTGGTGTGCCAAGTCTTCTGGCTGTTGCGGAATGCCTCGTCGCGCCAGGTATTCGGGACTTGCACAAGGAAAAATGGGCGCGGTCGCCAATCGTCGCGCAGTGAGATTGTCCTCGTGCAAGATGCCCGCTCGAATGGCCACGTCAAACCCTTCGGCAAGAAGATCGATTCGTCGATCGGCAAAGTTGATTTCGAGTGTCACGTCCGGATATATGGACTTGAACGCGGCAATGGGTGCCATGAGGTGACAAGATCCCAAAAATGTGGGCGCGGTCAAACGCAGCCTCCCTCGAGGCTTCATTTGCATCTCGGTCACCGCCATTTCGGCTTCATCGAGGGCCGCAAGAACGGCGGCACAACGTTGGTGGTAAATACGCCCGGGTTCGGTCGCGGCAAGATTACGCGTGCTGCGATTGAGCAGTCTGACCCCCAAACGATCCTCGAGACGCGTAACGAGTTTACTCACGTAAGACTTCGAGATGCCTAGTTTATCGGCTGCCGCGGTAAAACTGCCAGACTCCATCACGTGAATAAACGCTTCGGCTTCGAACACACGACTCATGCATTCACCTTTCGTTTGGCTCGACGCGGCGTCAAGCACCACGGTGAAAATGTGCATCGTATTTTTTTCGGAAGACACGTGTAATCGACTCTGTGTATCATCCTCATCATGTCCACGCCGCTCCATCTTCCGCCCGAAGGCTCGGCCTATGCAAAACTTCCCGAACCACTGCGCGAAACGATCGTGCGGTCCTTCGTCGACCGAATCTGCGGTACGCCGGGAGCGCAAGACAATTTGATGTTCGGTTTTTGCGATCCACAACCGAAAACGCCGTGGGAATCACTCGACAACGTGGGCCTCATGGCCGTGAATTTGCTCGTACAACTGTATGACCGAATCAACGGTATCGACGAGACGGGGGAAACGTGGAAACAGATTCGTTGGATCCGTAATCAATGGTGGGGAGGTAGTGCCGGCATCAAAGTCGCGTATTGGAATCCCGCCGAAATGCGTTTTCGTCTCGATGGATTGTTGTCCGGACGTCATGGCAATCGCGTCGCCCGTGATAAATACATCGGCACACTCGATCATCAGTTAAAACCGGCGTATGTGTTGCTGCCTGGTGCGATCATTCCCCATGCCGAGCCGCCGGATGCCGATACGTGGCGCGAAGTGGATCAGCCAATGCACGTCGCCGTGCATTTCTGCGTCGGCAAAAGTGACTTGCGCGGGCCGGAAACCATAACCGATCGCCCAGTTGCTCTCGACGATATTCATCTCGATTGGTCGTCACCAGTGGAAGCAATCGAGCCCCACACGGGTCGCTGCAATTACCTCGAGCCATGGGAAGGGTCGCTCGAACATTGGTACCAGGCGCATTATGCCCACGAGGCACCCATTTTTACGTTTGCAGTCATTGAAAAAGACATCGCAAAGACGCGCGAATTGCTGAACGCGTCGAATCGACAAGGCGACCTCGAGCGACTCGACGCCTTTGCTACAGAATGGGACGGGGTCAAACACGCGCTCGCCATACGTGGAAAACCGGGCTATGACGAATCGCGGGCGTTTCATAACAAACTCCGGCGTTTGCTCGAGATCATCAATGCGGAATGACGTCGAGCGACTCCTGAAAAAATTTGGCATATTTGTCGGCATCGGCGTCATTGCTGGATGCACCAGTTCGTTTTATCCGCGTCCAGCAGATACGGCACCGACGAAACATTGGGCGGTCGAAGTCGATTCGTCCCTCGTGGCTGTCAGCGCGGACGAAGCGTTTGTCGCCGATCCGTCTGGAACAAGTAAAACGTTTCGCGGCGTTGGTGGAAACGTCGACGAAATTGGTGGCCCCTTACCGATGTTCGTGCCCGAGGTCATCGGAAGGTTTGGCTTGACGGACCGGCTGGAAATCGCCGCAATGGCCGGACCATTACGTTTGGCTGGAGAAACACGCTTCGGACTGTTCGCCGAGCGACGCCAGGATCCATTGTCGATAGCCGTCGCTTTTGCCGGCGGCTATCAGCCTTTTTTTCAGCGTAACGGACCATGGCTACGTGCCGGAATCGACATCAGTCGACAAACCTCGAAGCTGCTCGTCATGACGAACCTTTCTGTGACCTATGGTCGCGAAGCGCACGCGTTCGTGCTGAATTTGCCTCCACGTCCCGAAGACGCGCTCACGACGGACGGCGCTGGTCAACACGCGCAGGTCGCGCGGCGAGAAATTCGGTTCTTGCCAAATTTGGCCATTGGTACGCGTGTGCCTTCGGGATACGTCATGGTTGGTCTCGTCCCCTGGTTCGTCGTACGCGCGTGGGTTTGGTCGTTGGAGGCGCGTTTCGACGAGGATTTTGACGAGTGCGAGGCGCGATTGGAATCACCGCGCCTCGAATGCTGGAACGTTCAGCGACGGCGGCGGCGAAGGGTGCTGAGGCCAAGCAATCCGAACAAGCCGAGCGGCCAATGGTCGTTGCTCGTAGACGTCGAAGACACGGTGCAAAAAAGACCGCCTCCGTCGATGAGAACGGTCTTCGTCGTGCATTGATGCGTCTCCGCGGTACACGTTGTTCCGTCGCGGCATTCAGCGTCGGAAGTGCACCCGACGCAGGTGGACGACACTTCGTCGCAAACGCCTTCTTTGCATTCGCTATCGGCCGTGCATTCTACGCAATTTGTCGAAAGTTCGTCGCAAACGAGACCGCCTGAGCAATCAGTATCGGCCGAGCAGCCTATGGGCGGAATGATGCACGCGTGGGGAATGATCGTTGCATTGCATTGCTCACCCAGGGGGCAATCCGAATTCTTATTACACACGCATTGATTTGCCGTGTTGTCGCAGAGTCCGCTCCCGCATTCAGAGTTATCGGTGCACGTCTGGCCAAGCTCCTTGGCGCAAGAAACGTCGCAACCATCACCGGGTAACGTATTGCCGTCGTCGCAACCTTCGTTGGCTTCGACGACGCCATTGCCGCAACCCGCGACCACGCAAACGTTTGGATCGGCATTCGTGTTGCAGATCTCGCCGGCAGAGCAATCCGCATCTTGGTCGCAAACACACACATTCCCATCGCACAAGCCCGTCGCGCAAGATGTGCTCGTGGTGCAGGCATTGCCAAGTTCAATCATGCAAGCGATATCGCAACCATCGCCCGCGGTGGTATTGCCGTCGTCACAGCCTTCAGTGGATTCGACGACAAAGTTGCCACAGCCTGGATTCACGCAGATGTTTGGCGAGGCCACCGTATTGCAGATAAGAACGCCCGAGCAATCCGCACTTTGGTCGCACGCACAGGTGTTATCGGTAGAATCACAAAATCCGCTGGCGCACGTATTGGAGAGCGTGCAGCTTTCACCAATCTCGCGCAGGCAGGCATTGGTGCAACCATCGGACGAATTGGTATTGCCGTCGTCGCATCCTTCACCAGTTTCAACGACGCCATTGCCACAACCCGGGTCGACGCAAACATTGGGATCCGCAAGGAAATTGCAGAGTTTACCCATCGGGCAATCCGCGATTTCATCGCATGCACAAAGGGTCCCGACTAGGTCGCAGAAACCGCTGGCGCACGTCGTCGAGCCGCTCGGACAGGACTCGCCAATTTCGAGCAGACAAACACTATTGCAGCCATCTCCGTTATCCTTGTTGTCGTCGTCGCACGCTTCTCCAGCTTCGATGACACCATTGCCACAGCCTGCAACGACGCAGAGGTTTGGATCAGTCGAAAGTTTACACACGGGTGCTGTGCCTGGACAATCTGCATTTTCGTCGCACACGCACGTCGAATCGACCGGATCGCAAGAATTGCTCGCGCATACCGACGAGATTGTGCAAGCTTCGCCCAATTCGAGCAAACAAATATCGGTACAGCCGTCACCGCTCGTCGTATTGCCGTCGTCGCAACCTTCATTGACTTCCACGACGAAATTGCCACATCCAGGATTGACGCAAATATTGGGATTCGCTTGGACGTTGCAAAGCTGAATACCGGGGCAATCGATTTCTGCGTCGCATGCGCAAATCATCACATCGCAGAATCCACTGGCGCAAACAGTTCCGGAAGTACAAGGTCGCCCAAGTTCCTTGAGGCATTGCGCATTGCAACCGTCACCATTGTTCAAATTGCCGTCGTCGCACCCTTCACCGGCATCGATGGTGCCATTGCCACAGCCCGCAGGAACACATTGGTTCGGATTGAGCAACAAATTGCAGCTTTGACCATTGGGGCAATCCCCGTCGTCGTCACACGCACAAAAACCCGCCGACGGATCACAGAACCCGCTCGCGCATGAGTTGTTATTTCCCGCGCAAGGCTGACCGCGTTCGAGCAGACAGATTGCATCACAACCGTCACCGGCCATCGTATTGCCATCGTCGCAACCTTCGCCGACTTCAATCACGTTGTTGCCACAGCCAGGCGCGACACAAGCGTTAGGCGCGGCAACAACATTACAAAGATTAGGCACGGGACAATCGGCCGTCTGATTGCAAGCACACGCGTTGCCGTCCGGATCACAAAAACCACTCGCACACACCGTATTGATAACGCAGGTTTGTCCAAGTTCATTCAGACAAACTGCATTGCAACCATCGCCAGGGGTCGTATTGCCGTCGTCACACCCTTCACCGGCTTCGAGAACGTTATTGCCACAGCCAGGCATGACACAAAGGTTCGGGTTTGACGTCGTGTTGCAAAATTGACCTGCTAGACAATCGCCATTCGTATCGCACGCGCAGATGTCGCCCGCTGGATCGCAAAAACCACTGGCGCACGCAGTGCTCACGCCGGCACAGGGTTGACCAAGTTCGACCAGACAAACACTGTTGCAACCGTCACCACTGGTCTGGTTACCATCGTCGCAACCTTCGCTCGCGCCTTTCTGACCATCACCACAAATGGCGCAGCCAAGAGTCCCACACGTGATGGGATCCGAGAATTCCGTATCGAGCCCACCACAAATGGCACCGCCGGAACAGTCCGCACCGAGCGTATTGGAATTGGCCGATCCGCAATAATAACTTGCAGGATTGGCCGGGTTGAACCCCGCGGCAATCATAGGCGCCAAGTCGATCGCCCATTGCAAAAAGAAGTCACCATCGCCGCCAAACATACTCGGCGCCGAAACCACTCGAGCATGCCCCACCGCAGCGGTCAGAGGCGATTGCACAGAACTGATCGCGGGCGTATCGGGAGCATCGGCTGGATCATTCGACGTCGTCGTCACCGTATTCTTATAGAAGAAAATGGTATCCGGATTGTTGACGCCGTCGACGATCGTCGAAAACTCGAACGTTTGCTGATTGCTGTCCGTGTTGATGAGACAGCCCCAACCAAATGGTCCGAAGTTCGTTGCATTTTGAAGCGGATCGGAATCAATCCGCAAACGGAAGTAGAGATGTGTCGCGTCCGATGCAATGTAAAGCATCGGATTTGCCGCATCACCCACGATATCACGTGCACCCGGCGTGTCTCCTTCAACGTCGGTCACGGGTTGACCATTGTTGAGCGCGACGACCCATCCAGGGTTTGGCGCAGGAAACGTAAACGTCGAGGGATTGGCCTGAACGTCGCCGCATTGCAGCATTCCGGTGATCAGACCGGTTGTTGCAAAGAGACGTAGTGCCCAATGACGAGAATGGCGTCTCGCAAATGGCTTGATGACCGGATGCACGTGACACCTCCGTGGAAGAGAAATGGCGATTTTCAGGGGGGATGACGCCTCGTTTAGAGGCGTCTGAGGATACGACTACTTCTTGGTGGGAGCGGGAGCTTTCGCGGGCGCGGGGGCCTTCGCGGGAGCCTTTGCGGGCGCGGGAGCCTTTGCGGGCGCGGGAGCCTTTGCGGGCGCGGGAGCCTTTGCGGGCGCGGGAGCCTTCGCAGGCGCGGGCGGCTTCGCGGGCACGGGCGGCTTCGCGGGCACGGGCGGCTTCGCGGGCACGGGCGGCTTCGCATCACCCGGCTTTGCATCACCAGGCTTCGGGTCCGCAGGCTTTGCAGTGTCCGCAGGAATCGAGCCCTTCGGCACCTTCTCGATGATCAGGAATTGCACGCGACGGTTCTGCTGACGACCCTCTTCCGTCTTGTTGTCACCAACGGGTTTGTCCGAGCCATAACCCTTGGCAGTCAAACGATCGGCCTTGATACCACGCGCGACGAGCGCCTTGATCACGCTCTCGGCACGAGCTTGCGAGAGCCTCTTGTTGTTGAAGGCTGCGCCCTTGTTGTCCGTATGTCCTTGGACCTCGATCTTCGTAACTTCCGGGTGTTCCTTGAACACGCCAGCGACTTCCTCGAGCAACGGATCAGACACCGCTTTGATCGTGGCTTTCGCGGTGTCAAACTGCACTTGCTGCAAAATGATGACTTCCGTCTCGGTGAAGCGCACGGCCGAAGGGCAGCCGTTCTTCGTCGCATCCGGATCCGCCTTGCCCTTCTCGTTGGGGCACGCGTCTTTGTCATCGCGAATCGTGTCGAGATCGGTATCGCCCGGACAACCGTTTGTCAGGGGATCGCCAGTCTTCAGGCCCTTGATGTCAATGCAGGCGTCGTCCGTATCGAGCACTCCGTCTTCGTCCTTGTCGGACGGACAGCCGTTCTTCGTCTTGTCAGCATTGGCGACACCCTTGACTTGCACACACGCGTCTTCGACATCGATGATGCCGTCTTCATCCGCATCAGGCGGGCAGCCATTCTTCGCGGGGTTGTCGTTTGCAACGCCAACAACCTGAACGCACGCGTCCTTCAAGTCGATGATGCCGTCGTTGTCGCTGTCGAGCGGACAGCCATGTTTCGCGGGATCAGCGTTGTCGACACCCTTGACCTCTTTGCACGCATCCTTGTCGTCGATGATGCCATCCCCGTCCGTGTCTTTCGGCTTCGGCGGCTCGGGCTTCTTCATCTTCGGCGAATACGAGATCATGCCGATTGCTCGCAGTTGCGGCGTTCCGACACCGGACGAAAGACCGGGGCCAACACCGACACCCGCTTCGAAGTTCTCCATGAAGCGGTAACGCACATCGAGCAATGCTTCGAGGTTCGTGGCGCGATTCAAGGGCGTGTTGTTGTCATTGTCCAAGACAAACCCAGCCGCGATTTCAGGTCCGATCTGGAGATTGCCGTCGGCAAGTAGAACACCAACGCCCGCACTGGTGCGCAACGTCGTGCCTTGCGCCGTTCCGTTCGCCCCACCGTACACGAGTGAGCGACGAAGATCGGGGCCTAGGTCGAACGACCATACGAGGCGTTCTTTGACCATACCGCCAGCGATCACTTGCGGAAGCGCGCGAGCTCCTTCGCCGACGAACGAATTCTGACCCGAGTCGCCCGTCGGGAGCCAAACGTAGCCGCCGACCGCCAACTGGAATGGATCCCAGTAGTTCCCAATCAAATTCACACGCGCCCCGAAGCGCAAGTCGCCCGCGGCAACTCCACTCGGCGAAGTGAAGTTCAACCCGCCACCCGCAGGGCTGTCACCAGCCTGCATCAAGGCGAGGGGGAACGAGACGTTCACGTTGACTTTCTGGGCGAAAGCAAAACCGACGTTCACATGCAAGAAGAGCTGATCGCTGACGATGGCACCGATCACGTCCTTGTTTGCTTGTTTGAGCACCAACGGGTTACGCGCGTAGTCGAACAGAAGCGACGCGTGCGGCGTCAAATCGCCCGCAACATAGGCTGACTGCACGCCAAACATCCGATCGCCCGCAGGCGCCGGAGTGAAGCGATTCAACGCCAACCCTGGTGACGTCGGCGCATCTTGTGCGGACGCTCCTGACGTCAAGCTGGCAAGCGCAAGCATGCAGGTTGCAGCCATCGAGCGTCGAACCGAGCGATGATAAAACGAACCTTTTCCCCTACGCATTTGAATCACGATCAACTCCTGAAACAGCACCCAAACCACGCCGATACACAGCTATCAACCTCCGTCGCGAAGGAAGAGCCGGTTCGATGCACAAAACGTATCTTCACTCAGATTCCGTTCGACATGCAAGAAACTTTGGTGTCGATTTTTAGCTCCGTGTGCATCCACGGCAAACTCACGCAGAACACGCGGGATTCCAGAGATCCAAAGCAACTCGTTCCGTTGTGGCAAACGAATCGGGGATGTCAGGAAGGGCGTCGCGAATCACTCAACGTGATCTCGCAACGCCCTGGTTGGGCAGGACGAACTCTCAGCGACGGAGCGTCAGGCCAAGAGCGAGGAGGCCGAGCAGGACGAACGGAACGTTGTTGTCGTTCGTCAAAGAACGTGCATCGATGACCCAGGGCCGGATTGCTTCGTTGGCGATGATCCGCGCTTCAGCCACTTCACAAACGAATGACACGCGCAAGGCGAATTTTTGCCCAGCACGCACAATTCTTTCGTCTCGTCCGAGTTCTAGTGAGGGCGGATTATAGGGGAGCGTCTCGTTAGGGTCACAAGACCCAAACGCTCGACCTTCACCTACTCGACCTTCACCTGACGGGTTCGACTTCGAACGTCATATCGGCATTTCGTAAACGTTCGACGAGGTGCATTCCCATCGCCGTGGCGGGGGTGAGCACGCCGCCTTCGAAACCGGGCTGTGGCGTATCGAGAGCGAGGCAAAGTGCGGATTGGGACAGCATACGCGATGTCGCCAAATAACCAGGATCTCCGCTTCCCGCCACACGTACGGCCAAGGTCGGAACGTCGTCGCCTTCCAATCGACCCAAAAAGCGCAATACAAAATGCCCTCGTTTTTGCGCCTCTCTCGATGGTCCTTCACCCGGCGCCGGAAGTTTTGGCATTATCAACTTCCTCGCTGCGGGAATGGCCAAGAGCGACAAACCAAGACCTATGGCTCCGGCGGTTAATACTCCAGGGACAAACCCCAAACGACCTCCAGGCATGAACATTTCTTCGGTGTAACTGAAATGGCGTCCATAGGCATGATCGAACAATGCATTCGATCGCCGCACGACGCGCGTATTGATACCCGCCATGAGCCACGGGGCACCCCATCCATCGAGGGTCGCATCGAATCGTGGGGACATCCGGTCTGGCTGGTCGGTACCTGGTTCCCGATCGCGATCGGGGCTCAAGGCATAAGGATCGGCCAAAAGTCGCGCCACAGAACGGTCGCTCATGACGAGATCGCTGATGAGCATGATGCTCGCCAACGTACCGCCGCTGAATCCGCCTTTTGTATCCATGACAAACCCGCGCACTTCCGCGAGTTTTTTGCCACGTTGCCGCGCTTGTTCAACCAAGAAAAACACGCCCAGGTCCGAGGGAATCGAATCAAAACCACAACTGGGAACGATACGCGTATTCGATTTTTTGGCCGTTTCGTGAAATTCGTCGATCGCCGACCGAACGAATGGGACTTCGCCAGTCAAATCGCAATAATCGGTTCCTTGATGGACACACGCTGCGAGCAGGTTTTTCCCATAGAGACCATAAGGTCCGACGGTCGTGGCGATGACCCGAGTCTTGGAAGCCAATGTTTCGAGCGATGCGGGATCGTCGGCATTCGCTTCGAGCAGCGGCACCTGAGAAATACCCGGCAACTCTTCCGCTATTGACGCGCGCACGCGTTCGAGTTTGGCAAGGCTACGGCCGCCCATGGCCCAACGCACTTGCGGATTGGTTCGCGCCATGGCTTCGGCAACGAGTTGCCCGGCAAACCCCGTCGCTCCCCAAATCACGACGTCGAATTCGCGGCTTGTTTTCTTGCTGTTCGTGTCCATCAGGCCTCACACGTCTCAGTAGGTGTTTATCAGGCTGCTGCGCGTTGCGCGGCGTCGGTCGGACGTACTCAAGTGTCGATGTACGCTTCCGTCGTCCTCCCTAGCATCACAACGCTCGGGACGCCTGATAAACACCTTCTCAGAACGCGGGCACGCTATATCGCTGGCTGGTGCGGCTGTCCAGACCTTCCTATCGGGACAAGCGAACTTCACAGCCACAACCACACCGATCGAAAAACGGAATCCCTTCGGTACAATAGAATCGAATTCCCGCGCAAACGTCGGGATTCCGTGCCACGTATCGCTTGCGCGGGTCCGTCAAACAGTGCAGCAATCGCCCTCCCGGATCGATGGGATTCGGGCGTCGAATTCGCCACGGCGGACGGGCCAATTCGAGTGTTTCCTCGTGCTCGTCGACATCTTCCACGTCCACGGCTGGGTCATCGACGGCCACCGCGCAAGCGCCCAAGGCCGACGCCAATCCCAAGACAAACCCCGCAGTCACGGCTCGCGACTTCAACATGTGCATCGCTCCGGTCGCGAACCAATGCAGGAAACAGGCCGCATGTCTGCGCAATTTCCACGCGCTCGCTCACAACGAACGACGAAAACACGACGACGAAACCTTGGAGAGTTCGAAGCTTATGAAGTCGCGCCCAAACGCGCTCGGACGAACGTGCCGAGTGCATCGAGACAAACGGCGGGAATTTCATGCGCGCCGCCGTGAGGTACCCATGTCACGTCCGCCCCCGCTTGTTTCATCATGTCCCGCAAAAGTTCGGCGCGACCAAAGGGCAAAAGCGGATCACGCCGACCATGCGTAACCAGCGCATGCAGATTCGATCCATGTCGTACGAAACCCGGATTCCACATGTCCCCGCCCAGCCGCGTTCCTGATAACACCACGAGGCCCGCAAATGGCACCGGCGACGATACGAACATTTCCGTGGCCAACATCGATCCCTGGGAAAACCCACCGATGATCAAACGATCCCGCGTGATGCCATGCTCTTTTTCGAGCACCTCGAGCGTACTCGAAAGCGCTTGTTTCGCCGGTTCGAGACCCGCGGGTATTTCATCGAGGCGTTTCATGGCCGCGTCGATGTCGCCGCGCATGAGGTGCATCATCAACTGGTCCATACCAATGTCCCACCACGCGCGACCTGTTGCGCCCGGACCAACCGACACTTCGAGCGGCGCTTCCGGGAAAAACCAACGGACGTCGCGACCAACATCGACGACCCGCGCGAGACTCACGAGGTCATTACCCGGCGCTCCAAACCCGTGGCAAAGCAAAATAGCTGGCCCTTGGCCGCCTCCTTGACGATTTTCACCACCACGCGCAAACACGCGCAGCGACCCCATGTTGGTGACATCCATGGCGCGCACCGTAGCGCAAGCCAAAGGCACGAAGCGACCAAAACTTGCAAAATCTTGCATGAATGAGGTTTTCCGTTGATCGAGTTGCCCGGTTGCGCGACGCTCGGCACGGGAGATGTTTCATGCCGGACACCACATTCGTTCGCGTCGTTGATGCTCGAGGCTCGAAGGTGAACTTGGCCGCGACGCTCGTTGCCGCAGGCGCGGAAACGGCCGCTGCTTGGGCCCGACTTCGAACCACGGCCGGTACGCATTTGCTTCTCGCGGGCGACCGCGATTACGCCGTGACGCTCGTCGAGCCCATCGCCAACAACGCGTCGGAACTCATCGAAAGGATGCGGCACAAGGCGGTACGAATCGTTTTTCCTGGCCGCCACGGTGTTCGCCGCAGGCTCGCTGACTTCATCGTCGTGTCGGCAGAACGCGTAGCAGCGCCTGCGGATGCTCTCGATTTGACCCAAGGTCGCGATCACGCCGCAGCCTTGTGGCTACTCGCGGATGGATCGTTTTCAACCGATCGAAATGGCTCGGCAAGCGGCATCGATGCCGGACCAGCGCTCGTGATTGCCGCGCGCTGGATTTCGTCCCGACGAACGACGACGTTCGAGCGCTTGTTTCCCGCCAGTGCATTTCGTCCGGACGTACCATTACGGCCAGAACGTTTGACGGCGGAACAAGGTCGTGGACTTTTGGAACAATTGCGTGGAGCACTCAATGCGGCGAGCGTGCGCGGCGATTTCGCACGAGACAAACCCACGGAAGCTGCGCAGATTCGATCGGCAGCATTGACGGTTTTGTCGCATCTTGTAGCGACGACGCTTCACGATCCAGGATTTCGTCCCATCGCGGACGTTGCGTCGGCCGAAATGTTCACATTGGTAGAAAACGAACAAGGGGCGCAGGGCATGCCCGCATTACGGGCGCATGCCATTTCGCTTCTGTCGATGCGTGCGCCGGCGTTGTCGACGACCGATGCAGATCGCGCTCGGACGCTCGTGAAATCGCTCGTCCGTGAAGCACCGCCTTATGATGAACTTACGGGACCTTGGCGATTCGCTATCTGTTCGGCGCATGATTTTCACGATGGCGAAGTCGACATTTTCGTGAAGAAATTCGGATTTCGGGAGATAGCGGTTCCTTTCGATTCACCTGCTCCTCCGTTTGGCAGTACGTATCGCGTGTTCGAGGCTCCGTTTACGAATCCGCAGGGCAAGGCCGTTTTGCTTTATGCTCGGTCCGCGCGGCCCGACGACGAAAACCACGAAATGGGCAGCGATTTTTTCACCGGCGTGATGATCAATCGCCACGCGCAGCTTGGTTCGTACGACATGCGGGCCGCAATGACCAAAGTTCGGCAATCGGGATACAAGCTGATGCTCAATTCGCAATGCGCGGGTTTGACGACTCGATTTGCGATTTCGCGTCTTTTTCCCGATGCGGACATTTATTCATCGTGGGATTCGACGTATTTCCGGACGGACCAGAGCGGCAAGTTGACAGAATCGGAAGGCGCCGATTGTTTCCAGGCGATTTTGCAAGGCATGTGTGCCAAAGAAACGCATCGCCAACTGGAAGCGCGGTCGCAGCGGGCGCAATGGTATCACAAGCAAGGTCGGTTTCCTGGGTTTTCGCAATTCGTGGGACCTGGCAATCCGCTCGTGTTCCAACGATTCCAAGACGTCAATCGCGACGGAAAAGCCGATCTCTACGATGGTTTTTTGGATTTTACCATCGCTCAAATCGCCGAAGACGTGCGTTCATCCATGACGCCACGGGATCCAAACGTCGCTGCGTCTCAAATTGGAGGCGAAGCAGCAACAGGTTTGGCATGGTCTGCGGGAAGTTTGAACCGCGTCACACAATACTCGAATTTGTGGGAAAGTCTACCGGGACAAACAGAGTTATTTTATCCGTTCCAACCGGGTGGGTTTTACAGCGCAAAAGAACCGCCGGTCGATGTGCAAGGAGGCCAGCCGAATGAAAACCTGGGCAAACTCCCCGGCGTTTGTCGTTATTTACGCACGGCGGGGCCATCGACGCTGCAAGCGGAAATCATGTTTCACGCGCACTTGTCGCATGCGGGCAAAGAATACAAACGCCTCTTGTGCGCCGCGGATGCTATGTGGCGCGCATTCGACATCGGACTCTTACCTGATCCGTGTTTCGAAACGATCGCTCACAAACGCGCCGGGGTGCTGTTGATGCTTGCTGGTCTTTTGGAATTTCCGGCGGACCAAAACTTCATTGATGGCTTGTGGACAATGGCCCTCGAAGTATTGCAGTTTCCGGCCATTTCCAGATCGCTCGTGCGTGGATGCATCACGGAAGCCGACCACGACGCATCCAATTATTACGGTTCGCGTCGCGGCCTGGGTCAATTGCTCGCTGACCTTGCCAAATCAGATCCATTGGCGCGCGAACGGTTGAGCAGTGATGATCCCTCGATCGGACGGGCAAAAGAAATCGCCACGTCACCCACCTAATGACTGGACAAACGACGTGAATTGGGCGAGAAGCAACGCAGCATGAACCAGGGTCCGTATTTCATTCCGCAAGGTGCACCTCCGGGGACCCCATTGCTTATGGAGGAAGAGCGCCCTCCAGAAGCCGTGTACTATTTTCGCATCTACGCGATCGTGATGCTCCTATCGCTGCTCGGTTTTTTTGGCGGCGGCTTGTGGCTGATGCTCGAGCCGCTCATGAAAGGCACCGGAGCGCCCGTGAGCCCCGGCGAATGGTTTGCCGGATTCATCCTTGCGGCGATCGCTGGCGTGTTTATGGTGCCGCATGCAATCGTGCTTTTTGCGGGTCGCGCGAAGTGGGTTTATACGCTCGCCGTCGTGTTGCTCGGTATGAGCATGCTCTGGAATTCGTGTTGTTTGCCGATTACGATTCCGCTGCTCATCGTGTGGATGAAGCCCGAAACGAAGAAGTGGTATGGGGTGAGTTAACGCGCTCCGGCCACTTCTCCTCCACGAGCGTCGTCGCATTCAGCTGCGCTCGCACAAACCGCCACTTCGGCAAGTACCGTTCCATCAACGCCGCAAACCGGTCGTCGTGATGCGGCACCACGAAGTGCACGAGCTCATGCACCACCACGTATTCGATACATTCGAGCGGTTTCTTAGCCAGCTCCAGGTTCAGCCACACGCGTCGTGCTGCCGCGTTACACGTCCCCCATTTCGTCTTCATTCGCTTGATGCTCCAGCTGGCCACCTCGAGCCCAAGCGTCTTTTGCCACGTATCGAGCATCGGAGCGACAATCTCGCGTAATTGCCCCCGATACCAATCCTTCAGAACCCGGTCCCGCTGCGCCCATTCGCTACCCGCGCGTACATGCAGCTCGAGCGTCGTACGATTCCGTAAAACGATTTTACCCGGTCCATCGTTTTCAATGACCCGCAACAAATACCGCCGTCCAAGAAAATAATGGCTCTCGCCGCTCACCAATTCTCGCGTCGAAGCCCGCGGCTGCTTATCAAAGGCCGCTTGTTGCCGCTTGATCCACGGCAAATTCCGAATCACCGCCACCCGCACCGCTGCGTTTGTCACGGCCGAGGGGACCGCCACACGCACGCGACCATCCGGCGGATACACCCCCAAATGCAGGTTCTTGATGTCCTTGCGCACAACAAAAACCTCGACGCCGCTCACCGTGAGCACATCCGTTTCAATACTCATGCTGCGCTCGAACCACCGCCATGGTTTGCGCCGCGAGATCCTCGTCGTCCTTGTCCAGCGCCGCTTTAATGGCCAACATCACGCGTTTTGTTTTGATCGTACTGCCACGCCAATCGTCTTGCAGCCTTGTCCTTACGGCATCGTCTACTTTGATCGCAAGCGCCTCGTCTTGCCCCAAATTGTCGTATAACGACGGTCGAGCTTTCGTATCAATGGATTTCGGGATTGCCCGGTGGCCCGTCTTCTTTCCAGGTCAGGTAATCTTTTTGCGTCCCGCCAAGCGTCCAATAACGCAAGCCTTGGGAATCGTTCCCAGCCATGATGATTTGTAACGTCGAGAAAAACGGCTGGATAAAATCTTCTTTTTGGTTGTCGAGGTTCTGGCGAATGCCTTCGGCCACGTTAACCGAACCTCGTTTTAGTTCAATGACCCCGAGCGCGATACCATTGACATACAGCACCAAATCCGGGCGTTTTTCGTGACCTTTGGTGCCCGGCGGTAAAATCGTGACCTCTTCGGCGATGGCGAATTGGTTACGTTCGGGGGTTTTCCAATCGATGAGCCAGACGGTTTCGGTCGGAGCGCCGACCTCGGATTTGACCTGCACGCCATAACGCAATGCTCGGTATACGTTCTGATTGCGGTAATACAGGTCGACGCTTTTGTCGCCGGCGGTTTTCACGAAATCGACGATAGCGCGGCGGACGAGGTATTCGTCGTATTCATCGCCCGTAAACAAAAAGTGTTCGAGATGGTCTTCGATGATATTGGTGTTGTATTGGTTTTCGGAGAAATCCCCAAGGTATTCGTAATGGAGTTCGTCGATAAAAAATTTGATGACGCGGTTTTGCGTTCTGCGTTCGACTTGGCCGATTTCGGTTTTCATATGAAGCGCGTCCTTGACGTGATCTCGAAGTTCGGCCCAGGCTACCGAGGACGGTTCGAAATGGCAAGTGTGGATTTGATGGCAACTGGCAGGAAACACACAAGGCTTGGGGAAAGTTTAGATTCCCCGAAACCATCCGGCGGGAGGCAGTGAGAATTTTCCGAATGACCTTTGCCGTAGGGTGGAAGGCAGTGAGAATTTTCCGAGTGACCTTTGCCGTAGGGCGGGAGCGATTCGGGATTTCTCGCAGTGGCTTGGCCAGGCGGATAGCAGGTATAGGGTGGTCAGAGGCTGTTGAGGTCATCCCCAACGCGCTCTTTCGAGTATTTCGCGCGCCACCCGTCGGGCGACATGTATTTCGCGGCGAGCTCACCACACCCCTCCTTGGCCAGATCCACGGTTTCACCGCTTTCCGTCGTGAAAGAAAGGCGCAGCAGCCCTTGGTCGATGGCGCGCAGAAAAGCAAAGATGGCCTCGTCCATGCAATCGGGAATGAGCACGTGCGGGGGTACTTTGCCATTAAATGGAATTGCCGCGCGCCGCCATCGTTTGGCCACGGGCGTTTGGGAATGCGGCAAGAGTTGCATATCGCAGCTTTGAATGGCGACGTCGCGAACGTGGCATATGAGTAGTTCACCGAGTTCTTCAACGGCGCGTCGGGGCGTCGGCATTTCGGCCTGAATGGGGGCGAGTTCCGGCGTAAAGACACCCCAGTCGGAGGGGATATCTGCGAAGTCGTCGATGAAGCGCTCTTTCGAATACATCGGACGCCACTCACCGGTCCCGATGTACCAGCCGACCGGCTCGCCCCCACCCACCACCGACCAATCCACGATCTCGCCCGCTTTCGTGGTGTAAAAAAGATGCAGAAGATCCGCGTCATCCATTGCGTAGAGCACCATATAAAGCGTGATGTCCACGCATTCCGGTATGATGATTTCCGCAGGAACTTGACCTCCCGCGGCCGCCGCTGCGGCCCTCAATCGCTCCATGCCTGCTCCTGTGAGATCCAGCTTCGGTACGTTGTCACACTGCCACATCGCCGAATCACGGACGTGATGCACGAGCCGTTTGCCGAAGTCTTCGATCGCTTCGTTGGACATAATCATTTCTTCCACGGGATCCGGATCGGTCCCGCAATGCCGGCGTCTTTGAGCGCCTGGATGGCCTTGGCCACCGTGGCCTTGGCGATGTCGAGCTTCATCCCCGCCGCAACCAACGCCTCTGTTTCAATCTTGGCCATGGCCTCCCACGTGAGAGGCTTACCGCTTTTTGCAAAGTCCGTATATCGCTTTAGTTGGGCACCTGTTACCTCGGCATGGCTCCTGACCCCCAAGTTCTTGAGCTCAGCCTCAGGAATGGCGAGCGCCTTGTTCTGATCATAGCCGGGCGCCCCTTCGAACGCCCTTTTTGCCGGCACATGGTGCCCGCGTCCTACTTTGTACGGCTCGAGTTTCGCAGCCTCCGCTGTGGCAGGCGTCGTTGCCGGCACCGGCGCAGCCGTCGGTTTCGCTGATTGCGGCGGTGATTCCGCGTGACTCGATTCCGACGGCGGGGACGACGAAACCAATGAATCGCCCTCGTCCGACCGCCACAATTCAATCGTCAAGTGGCGGATGCTGTTGCTAACATTGGTGACGCCAGCGGTCGTCAGGACGAACGAGCCCACCAGAACCGGTACGCCCGCGGGCGCGCCTCCACCGGTACCGGTCAAGCCCGTACCAGCGACAATCCCCGTACAACCGACAGATATTTGAATCACGCCAACGGCGAATTCG
>JANORL010001446.1:0-3596 GCA_031415295.1 Polyangiaceae bacterium
GCTTCTATTGACGGACGATCCAATGGAGATCGCGCGTAAACACGGCGTTACGAATGCCGTTTTACAAGCGACGGTGGAGGTTCTCGCGGGGATGGGGCTGAAGAGGTGACGCGCTTGACAAACGCCATGGTGTGGAGGCACGCCATAAACACCTTTTGAACCAGCTCGTCACGGGCGCCGTCGTCGACTTTGTTGTGAAAGAAACGAGCAATGGCTGGGTAATGCCGCTCGAAAAGCACGGCGCCCGAACGACGATCACCATTGCGCCATTGGAGATGAGATCCGCATCCGTCGGTAACATCGGCAAAGAGGAGCGTATTGCTCTCGCCTTGTCCAGAAACTTAATAAAAATCGGCACAATTCGTTTTCAGTGCTCTTGCGCGACGACAATTGCCGTATCTTTTCACGAGTGCGGCGTTACCCTCGAAAGTGGTATTGCCCTTTGTCGCGGGGACAAAAGTGGCTGGCACCTTGTGCAGGCTCGAACGGTTCCATATCAATAAACCGTGGTCCATGATTTCTTGCGTGTTCATGAGGAGCTGGGCGCGACTCGATCAAAGACGTGTCTACGATGCGAAAACATCTTCGAGCGAGTTGGAGAAGAGAACTTTTTCCTCCAATTGTTCGAGCAATTTGGCGTCGGCGTTTTGGACACGAGCGACGACTTCGTCGGGCAGAACGCCGAACTTGCGTCGGAGCAGGCGCAAGAGGGTCTTGCTTTGACCGCGCAGTTCCCCGCGCAGTTCCCCGCGCAGTTCAGCGCGTTGTTCGTACATGTCCATGATTTCTTGCGTGTTCATGAGGAACTCCTGGTCTGCAGGTGAAACAGGCTCGCTCGCCACTTCGATACGGTAACGTACCAGAATCGGAAGCGCGATGCACTTTTCAAATTCATCTTCAGAAAGGGTCTTGAGTTCTTGAACGGCTCGTTCGAGTGTTCGTCCGCGTCCCATCAAGCGCAAGAGAAGGGTCGCTCGATCTTCGGGCAGTTCGTTGAGGACGACGATCGATGTGGCATTCACAGGTGGCAATTGGTAGACGCCGGGGGGCCAGTTTTCCGCCTGGCGTGCCCACGTTGCATCGAAAGCATTGGACGGTTTGCCAGCGGACAGGAGCCATTGGTGGGGCAATTCGGGCACATTGACGTCTTTTCGAAGAATATGGCGAAGATTGAAGTGCTTTCGGAGGCACCCTTCGACATTGAGAGGGTCCGGTGGCGTGGAAAACACCTCGAAGGAGCAAGCATGTTCGGTCATGCGTCCGAGCAAGGTTCCATCGACGGGAGAAGGGCATTTGAGGTTTGGGATGAAGTACCCATCGGCACGTTGAGGGTCTGGGCTGACTTCGAGTTCCGAAGTGAAGGAACCGCGGTTTTGCAGGCCTGCGCGAAGCATTTGTTTTCCAAGCTGATCGTGACGCGTGACCATGCCGATTGCTTGCCGCAAGGCTCCAAGTTTGTCAAGGAAATGGTCTACCGGGACGCACGTTTGTCGGTGCGACTGAAAGGTGCCGTTGGTTGAAAGGTGCCGGCACTTTTGGGAGCTCGAAAAGGTGCCAGGCACTTTTGGGGAGGAGGGCGCTTTGACAAGGGTGTCAACCACTTTTTGTGTGGGACGCGCGGCGTTCGCCCGCTTTTCCGGCACGAAGCGGGACCCCGAACTCGCCCGCTTCGCGTGCTCAAACAGCGGGGCCCCCCGCTTGCGCCGGAAAATTCGGGCGAACACCTCAATTCCTACAATGGTGAACCCTACCGCCGTGCCTCTCCCAAGTAACGCCGAGCCCACACAATGCCAGCGGCGTCGCTTCCCCAAGTAACGCCGATCCCACGCAATGCCTCCGCCTTCGCTTCCCCAAGCGACGTCGACCCACCGCGACCCTTCGCCCGTCGCTTCCATAACGCACGCGCCAAGCGTGTAAGCGCCTCACGCGGCGCTTGATCCAGCGACGGGGACCCTCGACGACGCTTTCGGCGTCGCTTGATCAACGTATGGGGTGGCGTCGAGAGGGCTGTCGTGTTGCTCGAATGACGTTGGTGGGGTTATGAGGGACGGGGAGGACGGGGACGAGCGCGGGATGTTGCCGTGGCTAACATGTGTCGTCCTGATTCATGCTCGATTGATGCGTGTCGCGGCATTGCGAGCCTCGATTTTCTTCGCCATGTCAATCAACAATCCCGGCAACGAATCGAGGGCTTTCACCTCCGCAATGGTGGCCCATGCCCAATCAATGGGCGGATCCTGTTGCTCTGGAATGTCTTCCCCCGTTAACTCGTGAGCGAAAAAGAACGACCCCTCCCACGGTGTACCGAGCACATCAAACACGCCGTGCGAGATGAGTTCGAGCGACGCAATCGGAGCGTCGAGCGAAGTTTCTTCCAATAACTCGCGCCTTGCAGCTTCAACTGGCGACTCGTCGTGTTCGACTTTGCCACCAGGAAAATTCCAAAATGGACGTCCAGGCTCGCGAAGCACGAGGAATCGCCCGTCGGCCGTGCGAATGACAATACGAACGAAAGACTTCATGTGAGAATCTCGGCTTCGCGAAGCGATACCAGCAGGCGTTTGGCCGCGCGTTGGACGGTTCCGAAGGATTGTTGGAAGTTCACGATACGCGATTGCGAAGAGCGAGCATCCGACGCACGGATAGCCGAGCGCGCGCACGATGACCGGAGGCGTGCAGTTGGCAACGACAATTTGCGGGGGAGGACTCTGCAGCCACGGGCAACGCGGCGATGACGCCATCCCGGAACTCGCTCGGCTGCTCACGGCTGAGCTCGCTACTGCCAAACCCCCCACATTTACTGAAGAAACGTCCGTGGAAACGGATCCGGCGGAATCGTCAGTAACTCGGAGAGTGAACCGCCGAGCCGAGCATCGAAAGCTTAATGATTTCAAGTAGTGGCCCCACCCGGGGTCGAACCGGGACGCCCTTGCGGGCAAGGGATTTTAAATTCGCTTGGCGACATATTACCAGCCGCAAACAGCAAACCGTATCAAACACGAGGTTTCAGAGAACGGTTCGACACCGATTGCGACTCCTTCCGGCGTTTCACGGGCTCCGTCCGGCGATTCAAACTTGGAAATTCGCCGCGAATCGCCGAACGTTTGCGATTCTTGCGATTCGTTGGCGGTGAAGCCGTCTCGTCGTGAGGAACTGGTCGCCATGCTGATGCGCGTGCAGATGGCGGCGCTGGATGCGGGCGACGTTGAGGCGGCTAGGGTGGTGCATGAGGCGGTGGGGAGATTGATGAAGTGAGCGGGGGCGCTCGGGATTTGCCGACGCAACTACTGCGGGCGGCGCCTCACAACTGCAAGGCAAAACTCAGCCACTTGTGCTCCTGTCGGTACGCGCTTCGGATCCTTCCGTACAAGCCCAACAACGTCCTACGCATCCACAACAAGGGTGGACGCGCATGGTGCGGTATGACGCACCGTCCCAATCGCGTTTGATGATGACACCGCTATGATTCTTCCTATTGCAACCAGGCGTATTTCGGGCGTAGGCTCCGCAATTGAAAACCGTATGATGACGGAACCGACCATTTCGGAACTCGTTTCGAAGCTACAGCGCCACGGCCTCGACATGTTCGAGGATCG
>JANORL010001447.1:0-4202 GCA_031415295.1 Polyangiaceae bacterium
TTCGACGCCACTCGTGCTCTCCGTGCATACGATCGTGTCGTTCGACTTTGCCGTGTCGATCATGCCTGGTTGGCACACGACGATCTTCCCGCCGTACTTCGTTGCGGGCGCTATCTTCAGCGGCTTCGCAATGGTCGTGACGTTGATGGTCATGGCTCGCAAGGCGTTCGGTCTCGAGGGGCTCATTACGATCCGGCACCTCGAGAACATGAATAAGATCATTCTCGTGACCGGAACGATGGTTGGTTACGCGTACGCGACGGAGTATTTCATTGCCTGGTACGGCGGCAATGAATACGAAGGGTTCGCTTTCTCGAACCGCGCGTTTGGTCCCTACAAATGGGCCTATTGGACGATGTGGAGCTGCAACGTCTTTTCGCCGCAGCTTTTCTGGTTCAAGCGTATTCGGACGAGCATTCCGGCCATGTTCGCGATTTCGATCTTCGTGAACATCGGTATGTGGTTCGAGCGATTCGTCATCATCGTGACGAGCTTGCATCGCGATTACATTCCGTCGAGCTGGACCTACTTTCGGCCGAGCTTGTTCGACATATCGACGTTCCTTGGTTCGTTCGGCCTGTTCTTCACCTTCTTCCTCCTGTTCCTCCGCTTCTTGCCGGCTGTGGCGATGAGCGAGGTCAAGGGTGTGATGCCAGCGGCGGATCCGCATGCTGGGCATGACGACCATGGTCACAGTGATCATGCGGCGGAGAAGTCCGAAGACGAATCGGACGAAGAAGGCGAAGATTCGAAGAAGGATGAGGAGGAGTCCAATGGATAAGCCTCACCAAAAGGACGAGCGCGACGAAGAGTCTCAAAAGGCTTTCGGGGTCATGGGGTACTTTCTGACGCCAGGTGACCTGTTCCGTGCCTGTGAAAAACTCAAGACAGCAGGCTACAAGCATTTCGATGCGCATACGCCGTTCCCGGTGCATGGGCTTGAAAAGGCTATGGGTTTGCCGGCGACAAAGTTACCGTGGGTGGTATTGATCTGCGGTTTCACGGGCCTCATGAGCGCGATTGCGCTGACGTTGTTCGTGGCGATCGACTATCCGATGACGATCAGCGGCAAGCCGGCGTTCTCGTGGCAGGCGTACGTTCCGATCATGTTCGAGCTGACGGTGCTGTTTTCGGCCTTCGGCGCGTTCTTCGGGATGTGGGTAATGAACAAATTGCCCTCGTTTTACCACCCGACGATGACGCATCCGTCATTCCCGCGAGCGACGGACGATGCGTTTTTCATCAGCATCGAAGCGAAGGATCCGAAATACAGCACGTCGCGCACGAAAAAGCTTCTCGAGGAGCTTGGTGCACGTGAAGTTCTGGAGGTGATGGAATGAGGCGCGCTGCATTCCTGCTGCTGGCGATGGCCATTGCTGGTTGTCGCGGTGGCAAAAGCGAGGATCCACCTGTTCACATTTTCGGGGACATGGATTGGCAGCCCAAGTATCAATGGGGCGAAGCCAGTCCACTCTTCGAAGATGGTCGGGCAATGCGTCCACTCGTCGATGGGGTCATTCCGTTGGGGCATCTCAACGAGGACGATGGGTATTACCGCGGCAAACTGCCAAGTGGTGAATTCATCAGTCGTGTGACCGACCTTCGCGTCAACGACAAAGCGATGGAGGTCGATGAGAAGCTCATTCGGCGTGGTGAGGAGCGATTCAATATCTCTTGCGCTCCTTGTCATGATCAAACGGGCGGAGGACGGGGCATGGTCGTTCAACGGGGATTCCCGCCGCCTGTGGACTTGTCTTCGGACCGCGTGCTCACTATGCCTGATGGGCAGATCTTCGATACGATCAGCAACGGCATTCGCAACATGCCGGCATACCGTAAACAGGTGACGGTTGCGGATCGCTGGGCCATCGTGACGTGGGTCAGGGTGCTCGGTCGGAGCCAGCATGCGTCGAAGGGCGACGTGCCGGCCGACAAACAGGGCTCGATCGAGCCTGAAGGAGCCGCGCAATGAGCCAATCGGCGGCAATCACCGCGGGTAGGGCTGCGGGTAGGGAAGCAGTTGGCGATGCCAAGCGGCTTCCCAAAGGTGTAGGCGATAGCCTCACGAAGATAGGTATGGGCCTGGCGGTCGTCGGCGTCGCTGCCGCGGGTGCTGGGTATGCGATGGATCCGAAACGGTTTGCGTTTTCGTATCTCATCGGATTCCTGTTTGTCGCGACGATCGCGTTGGGTGGTCTTTGCTTCGTGCAAATTCAGCACCTCGCGCGTGCAGGTTGGTCGGTCGTGGTGCGTCGGCAAGCAGAATGGCTCGCGGGGCTTTTGCCCGCGGTGGCACTCATGTTTGCCCCAGTCATCGCGTTCTCGCACACCATCTGGCACCATTGGATGGGGTCGGAAGCAGCGAATGATCCGCTTTTGCAGAAGAAGGCGGGTTATTTGAATGCGAACTTCTTCTATGGTCGGTCGGTCGTATATCTCGTCATCTGGGTGGCTTTGGCGCTGTTTTTCACGCGCACAAGCCGGCAGCAGGACGAGACCGGCGATACGAAGTTGTCGACCAAGATGCAAGTCATGGCGGCACCAGCGACGATTCTTTTCGGATTGTCGGTGACGTTTGCCGGATTCGATTGGGTCATGAGCCTCAATCCGCATTGGTACTCGACCATCTTCGGCTTGTACATTTTCTCGGGTTGCATGACGAGTTCCCTCGCGGTTCTCGCACTCATGACCGTGCGTCTCCAAGAGAATGGCTACTTCGTCAAGCTCAGCACGATCGAGCATCGGCACGACATTGGCAAGTTGCTTTTCGGCTTCATCGTGTTTTTCGCGTACATCGGCTTCTCGCAGTTCCTCTTGATCTGGTACGCCGATTTGCCGGAAGAAACGGTCTTTTACCACGACCGGTGGGATGCCGACAGCTGGAAGATCGTGAGTTTGTCGATTCCGTTGCTTCACTTCGCATTGCCGTTCCTCGTGCTGTTGTCACGGCACGTGAAGCGTAATGCGCTGGGTCTGTCGATCGGCGCCGTGATCATGCTCGTCATGCATTACGTCGACCTGTATTGGCTCGTGATGCCGACGTACGATCATCACCACGCGACGTTTGGCTTGGTCGATATCTGCGGATTGCTTGGGCCGGTCGGCATTGCAGCCTTCCTGCTCGCAAGGCAAGCCGCTGCTGGACCGCTCTATCCGCTCAAAGATCCTTGGCTCGCCGAGACCGTGAGGGTTGACAACCCATGAGCAAGAAAAAGAAGAAGAAGGAGCCCGTGGCATCGGCGTCGGCAGAAGTTGTTGCTGATCGTGACGACCATGAAGAGCAGGACGCCTTGGATGACACCGAGGGGTTGCCGACTGTGCCAGCAGTTCCGTCGTCTAACGTGGCGGAAACGCATGCGGCAGAAGCGCACGGTGACGGAGGCCATGGGCACGGAGGTCACGATCCGGTCGAGGATGATCGACCGCGAAATGGTCTCATTGCGGTACTCACGGTGGCCTCGTGCATTACGGTGATCGTGTTCTGCGTATTCGTGCGCGAATTGTTTAATGCTTGGGGCAATGAGGAACTTTATAAAAAGGTTCTTTCGGTGCAGTCCGAGCAATTGAAAGATTTGCGTGCGGGTGAGAAGCGGAAGCTCTCGAAATATCAGTGGGTGAGCCAGAAAGATGGCGTGCTGCGAATCCCCGCGGATCGAGCCATTGATCTGACGATTGCCGCGTATCGCAGTCCGCCGCCAGCGCCGGTGCCGACAATGGTGGCGCCGCCGCCGCCCAAGCCCGAAGACATCAAGCCCGAGGACAAACCCGACGACAAGAAGGGTGACGACGGCAAAAAGGACGAGAAAAAGGGCGACGAAAAGGGCAAGAAGAAGGGGGACGGCAAGTGAACTTGGTGCCGGGCATTCTTCGGTCTCGTGTTCGAGGGCTTTTTCAGAGCGTCGTCGCTCTGGCTATGGTTTTATCGGCAAACCTTGCGTTCGCCGATCCGAAGCCTGCGCCAGGGATCGATTTGACGCTTCCGAAGGAGCTTACGGACATCAAGATCGACGAGAAACCCGGCGCCAAACTTCCGACGGATGTTCGCTTGCGAGATGGTCAGGGGCGCGACGTGCGTCTCGCGGATTATTTCGACGGCGAACACCCCGTCATCCTTGCTCTCGCCTATTATGATTGTCCGATGCTTTGCACCCTCGTGCTGAACGGCCTTTTGGATGGTTTGAAAGGTACCGACCTCACGGCGG